>JBFWSL010000091.1:2262-11909 GCA_050248375.1 Hyphomicrobiales bacterium
AAGGGCGAGGCGGACTCTCTCTACAGCCTCGCGCTCATGTATGAGGAAGGCCAGGGCGTGGCCAAGGATCCCCAGACCGCGGCCACCTACATGCTGCGGGCGCTCAAGGCCGGCGAGGAGGATTCCTACAAGGAGATGCGCACCAACGCCAATGCGTGGAGCGTGAATTTCCGCCGCGAACTGCAGCGCCTGATGCAGCAGGAAGGCGTCTATTCCGGCGCCATAGACGGCCAGTTCGGGCCGGGCACCATCCAGGCCGTGGAGGCCCTGCCGGGGCGCTAGGCCAGCGGGCGTTATCCATATTCGCCAGCGGCGCTGCGCCGCGCCGGCCGTGCGTTGCAATATCGGGATGTTGCGGCTAACACAGCCCCTGCCTTTTCGAGGGGCGGAACGCGGGCTGCGGTGAGGGATATCGCTTGAAAATCTGCATGATCGGCGCTGGCTATGTCGGCCTCGTCTCCGCCACCTGCTTTTCGGAGTTCGGCTGGAGCGTCGTCTGCGTGGACAAGGACGCCGCGCGGGTGGATGGCCTCAATCGCGGCGTCACGCCGATCTTCGAGCCCGGTCTTGAGGATCTGCTCCAGCGCAACCTGTCGGTGGGCCGCCTGAAATTCACCACCGACCTCGGCGAGGCCGCCGCGTCCGCGGACCTGGTCTTCCTGGCTGTCGGCACGCCCATGCGCCGCGGCGACGGCTATGCCGATCTCAGCTACGTCCATGACGCGGTGGAGGAACTGGCGCCGCACCTTGAGGGCTTCACCGTCATAACCACCAAGTCGACCGTGCCCGTGGGCACCAGCCGCGAGATCGAGCGCCGCCTGCGCGCCCTGCGTCCCGACGCCGACATCGCCGTATGCTCCAACCCGGAGTTCCTGCGCGAGGGCTCGGCCATCCAGGATTTCACCCACCCCGACCGCGTGCTGGTGGGCTGTGACGACGCCCGCGCGCGCGACATCATGGAGCGCATCTACAAGCCGCTCACCCTGCGCAACGCGCCGCTGATGTTCGTCAGCCGCGAGTCCGCAGAACTGGCCAAATACGCCGCCAACGCCTTCCTCGCCATGAAGATCAGCTTCATCAACGAGGTCGCGGACCTGTGCGAGCGGGTCGGCGCCGACGTGCAGGAAGTGGCCAGCGCCATCGGCTCCGACGCCCGCATCGGGGCCAAGTTCCTGCATCCCGGGCCGGGTTACGGCGGATCGTGCTTCCCCAAGGACGTGGCCGCGCTGGTGCGCACCGCCCGCGAGGCGAAGTCACCCTTGTCCCTCGTCGAGCAGGTGGAGAAGATCAATACCGAGCGCAAGCTGGGCATGGCCGCCCGCATCGAGGAGGCGGCCGGCGGCAGCGTCCGCGGCAAGACGGTCGCCGTGCTCGGCGTCACCTTCAAGCCGAATACCGACGACATGCGCGAGGCGCCGAGCCTCGTCATCCTGCCGCGGCTGCTGGAGCGCGGAGCCGCCGTGCGGGCCTACGACCCCCATGGCCGCCAGAACGCCGAACCGCTGATACCGGGCGTGACCTGGTGCGATGGCGCGCTCGCGGCATGCGAGGGCGCCGACATCCTCGTGGTCCTGACCGAGTGGAACGAATTCCGTGCCCTGGACCTCGGGCGCGTCGCCGCAACGATGAACGGCAAGGTGCTCGTCGACCTGCGCAACGTCTATCAGCCGCGCCTGGCGGCAGAGGCGGGCCTGGAATATCGCGGTGTCGGCCGTCCCGGCGCTTGAGCGGACTATCGCGCCGGTCGCGGGACTGTTAGAATTCATTCAACTTTGATTCCGGCGAGGAAGTGTTCGTGCCGAGAATCCTTTGCGATTCAATGCGGTACGTTTGAACGCGGAGACAAGGTAGTGACTGGGCCGAGCGACGAAATCCGCTCGGCTGCCGGGGAACCGTGTGGGCCCGAAACAGGTCCGCGCGAAGGCGGCGGTAGCGGGCAAAATGCCTCTATCCAGGCCGCGATGGTTTCCGCAACTGCTCCGCCGCCCGTGGCGGTGCAGAACCGGGCAGCCGGGCGCCCGCAGGGACGCAACGCGGCTCCGCGCCGCGAGCTGCCTGCCTATGGCGCTCTCGATCTTGGCACCAACAACTGCCGTCTTCTCGTCGCACGCCCCTCCCGCAGGGGCTTTCTCGTTATCGACGCCTTCTCCCGCATCATCCGCCTGGGCGAGGGGGTGTCCAGGACCGGCGCGCTTTCCGAGGCGGCCATGTCCCGCACCCTGGAGGCCCTGCGCATCTGTTCGCAGAAGCTGCGCAAGCGCAATGTCAGGCGCGCGCGCGTCATCGCCACCGAAGCCTGCCGCGTCGCCAGCAACGGAGCGGAATTCGTCGAGCGGGTGCGCAAGGAAACCGGCCTGGGCATCGAGATCGTCAGCCGCGAGGTGGAGGCGCGCCTGGCGGTCTCGGGCTGTGCCTCTCTCATCGACCGCAACTGTGACTGGGCGCTGGTGTTCGATATCGGCGGCGGCAGCTCGGAGCTGATCTGGCTGGACCTGTCGCGGCGCAAGGGTGGCTGGAAGCGTTCCCTGCACGACCGCGTCGACGCCCAGAACTGCATTGCCGCCTGGACCTCGCTTCCCGTCGGCGTGGTTACCCTGGCGGAGAAGTTCGGCGGCCGCGAGGTGGCGCGCGACCAGTTCGAGGCGATGACCGGCTATGTCATGGAAATGCTGGAGGGCTTCGAGCGCGAGCACCGGTTCGCCGAGAAGACCTCCGGCGCGCCCGTTCACCTGCTCGGCACCTCCGGCACCGTGACCACCATCGCCGGCATCAATCTCGGGCTCGACGCCTATGACCGGCGCAGGGTGGACGGCTGCTGGATGACCACGGGCGCCGTTCGCGAGGTATCCGACGCGCTCGTCGCCATGAGCTACGACGAGCGCATCGCCCAGCCTTGCGTCGGCCGCGACCGCGCCGACCTCGTCATCGCCGGTTGCGCCATCCTGGAGGCGCTGCTGCGCACATGGCCCTGCGAGCGTCTGCGCGTGGCGGACCGCGGCCTGCGCGAAGGCATCCTCGCCACGCTGATGGCCGAGGACGGTTTCTCGCAGTTCGGCGGGCGCCGGCGTCGCGGCAACCGCGGCGATCGCCGCCAGCACAACTGATCGCATGTCCCGCGGACGCAACGACAGGAGCGGCTCGGGCGGCTCGCGCGAACTCAGCGTCCGCGTGAAGACCGCGCGCAAGCGCAAGCCGGCCTCCACCCGCTGGCTGCAGCGCCAGTTGAACGATCCCTATGTGGCGGCGGCGAAGCGGGAAGGCTACCGGTCCCGCGCGGCCTACAAGCTGGCGGAGATCGACGACCGCTATGGCTTGCTGAAACCGGGCATGACCGTTGTCGATCTCGGCGCCGCCCCGGGCGGCTGGAGCCAGGTGGCCGCGCAGAGGGTCAGGTCGGTCGAAGGGCCGGGCCGGGTGGTCGCCGCCGACATCAATCCGGTCGAGCCGGTCCCCGGGGTCACCATCCTGCTGGCCGATATTCTTGATGAAGCCTCGCCCGGCCGTATCCGCGAGGCGCTGGGCGGCGCCCGCGCCGATCTGGTGGTCTCCGACATGGCCGCCCCGGCGACCGGCCACAAGCAGACCGACCACCTGCGCACCATGTCCCTGTGCGAGGCGGCTTATGACTTCGCTGGGGAGGTCCTCGCCCCCGGCGGCGGCTTCCTGGCCAAGGTGATCCAGGGTGGCACCGAGCGCGGCCTGCTGGAGCGGCTGAAACGGGACTTCGGCACCGTCCGCCATGTCAAACCCAGGGCCAGCCGCGCCGATTCGGCGGAACTCTACGTGCTGGCGACCGGCTTTCGCGGCGAAGCGGGGTAGGGATAAGCCCCGGAAAGCGCCGCAAATCCGCGGCCAGAGCGGAAAATATCCACGGTCTCCGGCCTGTGGCCGCCTGTCGCTTCCCATTGCGAACGGCGGGTGCTAAAGACAACCGCCAACCGGACGGCGGCTGCACTGCTGGCGCCCGTCACTCAAGGAGGTTGGCCTATGGCCAAGGTGCCTTTTCCCAACGGCGACGCCACTGCCCTTACGTTCGACGACGTGCTTCTGCGCCCGGCCGAGTCCGAGGTGCTGCCCAACGAGGCCGACACCTCGACGCGGCTGACCAAGGAAATCAGCCTTCGCATACCGATCATTTCCTCCGCCATGGACACCGTGACCGAGGCGCGTCTCGCCATCGCCATGGCCCAGGCCGGCGGCATCGGTGTCCTGCACCGCAACTTCACCCCCGAGGAACAGGCCGACCAGGTCTCGCAGGTGAAGAAGTTCGAGTCCGGCATGGTGGTCAATCCGGTCACCATCGGGCCCTCCGCGACCCTTAAGGACGCGCTCGCGCTGATGGACCGCCACCGCATCTCCGGCATACCCGTGGTGGGCACCGGCACCAACGGCACCCGCGAGGGCAAGCTCGTCGGCATCCTCACCAACCGCGACGTGCGCTTCGCCACCAATCCGAAGCAGCGCGTATCCGAGCTGATGACCAAGGAAGGGCTGGTCACGGTCAAGGACACCGTGGACATGGAGGAGGCCAAGCGGCTGCTGCACCAGCACCGCATCGAGAAGCTGCTGGTGGTGGATGACGAATACCACTGCATCGGCCTGGTAACCGTCAAGGACATCGAGAAGGCGCGGCTGTATCCCGACGCCGCCAAGGACTCGCAGGGCAGGCTGCGCGTGGCCGCCGCGACCACCGTCGGCGACAATGGCTACGAGCGCAGCGAACGGCTCATCGACGCGGGCGTGGACGTGCTGGTGGTCGATACCGCCCACGGCCATTCCACCCGCGTGCTCGACGCGGTCGGCCGGATCAAGCGGCTGTCCAACTCGGTCCAGGTGATAGCCGGCAACGTCGCCACCGCCGAAGGCACCAGGGCGCTGATCGACGCGGGCGCGGACGCGATCAAGATCGGCATCGGGCCGGGTTCCATCTGCACCACCCGCGTTGTCGCGGGCGTCGGCGTGCCGCAGCTCACCGCCATCATGGAAGCGGTCGAGGTGGCCAGGAAGACCGATACGCCTGTCATCGCCGACGGCGGCATCAAGTTCTCGGGCGATCTCGCCAAGGCGCTGGCCGCCGGCGCCGACGCCGCCATGATCGGCTCGCTGCTCGCGGGCACCGACGAGAGCCCCGGCGAGGTGTTTCTCTACCAGGGCCGCTCCTACAAGTCCTATCGCGGCATGGGCTCGCTCGGCGCCATGGCGCGCGGCTCCGCCGACCGCTATTTCCAGCAGGACATCAAGGACACGCTCAAGCTGGTGCCGGAAGGCATCGAGGGCCAGGTGCCCTACAAGGGGCCGGTCGGCAGCGTGATCCATCAGCTCGTCGGCGGCCTGCGCGCGGCCATGGGCTACACCGGCGCGAAGAACCTCGCCGAGTTCCACGCCCGCGCCCGCTTCATCCGCATCTCCTCCGCGTCGCTGCGCGAGAGCCACGCCCACGACGTCACCATCACCCGCGAGGCGCCAAACTATCCCGGCGGGTCGCGGTAAGCGGCGGCGGGCGAAAAACGCCCCTTCGAGTGAGGAGGCCGCCGAGGCGGCGGGTAAGGCAGGTTTTTTCATCCTCGGGTGCGCCGCGAGGATTGCCCGTTCCCATCAGGAGCCAACACAAATGAAACCCGCAGGCAGGCTCCAGGCGGCCATCGAGGTTCTCGAACAGGTGCTGGAGCGCCATCAGCCGGCGTCGCTGGCTCTGGCGGAATGGGGCAGGGCGCACCGTTTCGCGGGCTCCGGCGACCGCGCGGCGATAGGCAACCTGGTCTTCGACGCCCTGCGCCACAAAAGCTCCATCGCCGCCCGCATGGACGCGGACACGCCCCGGGCGCTGGCGCTGGGCGCCGTGGCCTTCGTCTGGCGGGAGGCGCCCGAAGCGGTGGCCGCTCTCTGTGATGGCTCCCAACACGCGCCCGCTCCCCTGGCCGATGCAGAGAGGCGTGGCCTCGAAACGCTGCTTCCCGCCGATACCCCCGCCCATGTGCGCGGCGACTTTCCCGAATGGCTGACGCCGTCGCTGGAACGCGCCTTCGGCGGCAGAGCAGCGCAGGAGGGGGCTGCGCTCGCCCGGCGCGCGCCCGTGGACCTGCGTTCAAATCCCGTCAAAGCCGGGCGCGACAAGGTGCTGAAGGGACTCGCGAAGTTCGGCGCGGTTCCCACGCCTCTGTCGCCGCTGGGTGTCCGGGTCGCGCCACCCGGCAAGGATCGGCGCTCGCCGCATCTGGAAGCCGACCCCGCTCACGGCAAGGGCTGGTTCGAGGTGCAGGACGAGGGCTCCCAGCTCGCGGCCCTGCTGGCTGGCGCCCGGCCCGGAATGCAGGTGGCGGACCTGTGCGCGGGCTCCGGCGGCAAGACGCTGGCGCTGGCCTGCGCCATGGAGAACAGGGGGCAGATCTACGCCTACGATGCCGACGCCCAGCGTCTCAGGCCCATCTTCGAGCGGCTGAAGCGCGCCGGTATCCGCAACGCCCAGGTGCTCCGCCCGGGGGAGCCGGAAGGCCTGGCGGCGCTGGAGGATAAAATGGACCTCGTTGTCGTTGATGCGCCCTGTACCGGCTCCGGCACCTGGCGGCGGCGGCCCGACGCCAAATGGCGGCTCAAGCCTGCCATGCTGGAGGAGCGCCTGAAGGAGCAGCGCGCCGTGCTCGATCTGGCCGCACCGCTGGTGAAGCCGGGCGGACGCCTCGCCTACATCACCTGTTCCGTGCTGCCAGAGGAGAACACGGACCAGGTGACGGCCTTCCTCGAGCGTCATCCCGGCTTTGCCCTCGTCCCGTTCAATGACGCCTGGCGCGAGGCGCTCCATGCCGCGCCGCCCGTCTCTTCCGACGGGCGGGAGGACACGCTGTTGCTGACCCCGGCAAGCCACGGCACCGATGGCTTTTTTGTCGCCATTCTCGCGCGGAATTAATGCGCTCCCCGCGGGTTGAATTCTCCGCGGCCCGTGCCCACCTGACGGGACTGTTGCGGAAGCGGGAGAGCGGCTGGCCCATGATGGACGCAGGCGAGCTTATTGAACGCGCGGCGCTGGCGGACCTGTACGGCGCTGCGCCCCCTGCGGCCGTTTCCGGCCTGCGCCTGGCCTGTTTCGGGGCTGGTGGCGCCTGGGCCGGGTTGGCTGGTGCGCTCCCCGCTTCCGCGATCCTCGCGCCGGTTGCGGGCCCCGTCCCGACAGCCCCTTGCCGGAAGTAAGCCATGCAGGCCTTCTCGGGCACCCTCGCCAGTCTCGTCATGTTCCTGGCGCTTTGCGCGGGAGCGGCCGCGTCCGGCCTGATCTTCCGTCCGGGCGAGTGGTACCGGTCTCTCGACAAGCCCTCCTGGACCCCGCCGGACTGGCTGTTCGGTCCCGTCTGGACGCTCCTCTACGTCATGATCGCGGTGGCGGGCTGGATCATCTGGTCGAACGCACGCACCTCTCCGGCCATGACCGTCTGGTTCGTCCAGCTCGGGCTCAATGCCATCTGGTCCTGGCTGTTCTTCGGCCTGCACCGGCCAGGGCTCGCCCTCGTCGGCCTCGTGCTCCTGTGGCTGGCGGCCGCCTTTTTCGCCCTGCTGGTCTGGCCGTTCCAGCCCGTCGCCTGCGCGCTTTTCATCCCCTACCTGCTGTGGGTCGCCTACGCGGGAGCGCTCAACGTCTCGATCTGGCGCCGCAATCGCTGAATTTGGCTGAAACCGCTGAATATCGGGCCCCCGGGCGCTTTCGCCCCGTTGCCGACTCGGCGGCCTTCGTATAACCACCGCCCATGTCGGACCGTATCCTGATCGTTGATTTCGGCAGCCAGGTCACCCAGTTGATCGCGCGCCGTATCCGCGAGGCGGGCGTCTACTGCGAGATCGTCCCCTTCCAGAAGGCCGGCCCCGCCGTCGCCGCCTTCGCGCCCAGGGGCATCATCCTGTCCGGCGGCCCCGCCAGCGTGCATGAAACCGGCTCGCCTCACGCACCCAAGGAAGTGTTCGCGTCGGGCCTGCCGGTGCTCGGCATCTGCTATGGCGAGCAGGCCATCTGCGAGCAGCTTGGCGGCAAGGTGGAGCCTTCCACCGAGCGCGAGTTCGGCCGTGCCTTCATCGAGGTGAAGGACGAGTGTCCGCTGTTCGAGGGCGTCTGGAAGAAGGGCGAGCGCCACCAGGTCTGGATGAGCCATGGCGACCGCGTCACAGCGCTGCCGAAGGGATTCCGGGTCGTCGCCGTCTCGGACAACGCGCCCTTCGCCGCCGTCTGCGACGAGAAGCGCGACTATTACGGCGTGCAGTTCCACCCGGAAGTGGTGCACACGCCCGACGGCGCCAGGCTGCTCGCCAACTTCGCCCGCCGTATCGCCGGCTGCACCGGCGACTGGAGCATGGCCCATTTCCGCAGCGAGGCGGTCGGGAAGATCCGCGAGCAGGTCGGCAAGGGCAGGGTGATTTGCGGTCTCTCCGGCGGCGTCGATTCCGCCGTGGCCGCCGTGCTGATCCACGAGGCGGTCGGCGACCAGCTCACCTGCATCTTCGTCGACCACGGGCTCATGCGCCTGAACGAGGCCGACGAGGTTGTGTCGCTGTTCCGCGGCCATCACAACATTCCGCTGGTGCATGTGGACGCCAGCGAGCGTTTCCTGAAGGCGCTGGAGGGCGTCGACGACCCCGAGAGGAAGCGCAAGACCATCGGCGGCCTGTTCATCGAGGTGTTCGAGGCCGAAGCCGGGAAGCTCGGCGGCGCCGACTATCTGGCGCAGGGCACGCTCTACCCGGACGTGATCGAGAGCGTCTCCTTCACCGGCGGACCCTCCGTCACCATCAAGTCCCACCACAATGTCGGCGGTCTGCCCGAGCGCATGAACATGAAGCTGGTGGAGCCCCTGCGCGAGCTGTTCAAGGACGAGGTGAGGGCGCTCGGGCGCGAACTCGGCCTGCCGGAGGTCTTCGTCGGCCGCCATCCCTTTCCCGGGCCCGGCCTCGCCATCCGCGTTCCCGGCGCCATCGAGCGCGACAAGCTCGACGTGCTGCGCAAGGCCGACGCCATCTATATCGACGAGATCAGGAAGGCGGGCCTCTACGACGCCATCTGGCAGGCCTTCGCCGTGCTGCTGCCGGTGCGCACCGTGGGCGTCATGGGCGACGCCCGCACCTACGACCATGTCTGCGCCCTGCGCGCCGTCACCTCCACCGACGGCATGACCGCGGACTTCTACCCCTTCGACATGGAGTTCCTGAGCCGGGTCTCGACCAGAATTATCAACGAGGTCAACGGCATAAACCGGGTGACTTACGACATCACGTCAAAGCCGCCCGGCACCATCGAGTGGGAGTAGGGGAGGGGAAAACCCTTGCAGCCCAAGCGATTGCCGCCATGGGCTCATAGACGCCCGCACCCGCCGGAATGGGGTGCAAATCCGGGCCTTTCAGCCGCGTGACGGAGACTTTTTCCCGGGCTTTGCTGTGCCCTTGCCCTTGGGATTGTATTTCACCGGCTCGCCCGGCTTGCGCCCCGGGGCGGGCTCCAGGATCGCCAGCGGATCGCTGGCCGGAAAGGTGTCGTCCAGGGACTCGTCCAGCAGCTCGTCCACGAATTTCCGTTTGCGCCGGGTCCGCTCGGCCGCGTCCGTATCCCGGGTCGCTTTTTTGCTCGGTCCGGTCATCGTCATCCTCCGGATGAGAATATCGCCCCGCATCCC
>JBFWSL010000092.1:0-11829 GCA_050248375.1 Hyphomicrobiales bacterium
TGCGAGGAGGACAGGCCGCTCGTCTACATGGAGGATGTCGGCCGCCACAACGCGGTGGACAAGATCGCGGGCTACATGTTCCTCAACAAGGTCAGCCCCGCCGGCAAGAGCTTCTACACCACCGGCCGCCTCACCTCGGAGATGGTGATCAAGACGGTGAAGATGCGCATTCCCATTCTCATGTCGCGCTCGGGCTTCACCGCCTGGGGCGTGGACCTGGCGCGGCAGGCGGGCCTGACGCTGATCGGTCGCATGCGCGGCAAGCGCTTCATCGTGCTGGCGGGGGAGGAGCGGGTCGTCTACGACCTCGATCCCTCGCAGATCGAGGACGTGTCCGACTGGCACGGGCGAATGTCATGCCTGCCGGTGGTGGCGCTGTGAGCGTGGCCACGCCTCCCGCAAACATCCCCACCCCCTGGCGGGGTGGGGCTAGGGGTGGGGGGAAAAGCCAAGACCACTCTCACCCCACCCCGGCAGCGTTGCTGCCGACCCTCCCCGTCGAGGGGAGGGTGACATCACCTAAATTCCGCCATGCGTAACATTGAACCCGTCATCGGCGTGCTGCTGGCGGGCGGCCAGTCGCGGCGCATGGGCGGGGGCGACAAGTGCCTGCTCGACCTCGCCGGCAAGCCGATGATCGCCCATGTGATCGACAGCCTGAAGCCGCAGGTGGCGGCGCTGGTGCTGAACGCCAACGGCGACCCCGCCCGCTTCGACGCCCTGAAGCTGCCCGTGGCCGCCGACCCGGTCGAGGGATTCGCGGGTCCCCTGGCGGGCGTGCTGGCGGGCATGGACTGGACCCGCGCCAACCATCCCGACGCACGCTGGATCGTGACGGCGGCGACCGACACGCCCTTCTTCCCGGGCGACATCGTGGCCCGGCTGCTGTCGGCGACCGGGGACGAATATCCCGCCATCGCGCTCGCCGCCTCCAACGACCGCGTGCACCCGGTGTTCGGGCTGTGGCCGACGGCGCTCGCCGGCGACCTGCGCAAGGCGCTCCAGCACGGCACCCGCAAGGTGCTCGACTGGGTGAACCGGTACCCCCATTTCGAGGTGGCGTTCGCCGACGTCAAGATCGGCGGACATTCCACCGATCCCTTCTTCAACGCCAACGACCCGGACGAGTTCGCACGGGCCGAGGCGATGCTCACGGGCGCCTCCAGATGACGCCGCCCCTGTTCGGCGTGGCCGGCTGGAAGAATTCCGGCAAGACCACGCTGATGTCCCGTCTCATCGAGGAATTCGCGCGGCGCGGCTACCGGGTGGCGGCGCTGAAGCACGCCCATCACGCCTTCGACATCGACCACGAGGGCCGCGACTCCTTCCGCTTCAGGCAGGCGGGCGCGCGGCAGGTCGGCATCGTCTCCGGCAAGCGCTGGGCGATGATGCAGGAGAACCATGACGACCCGGAGATCGACTTCGCCGACATGACGAGAAAGTTCGAGGGCAACGACCTGCTGCTGGTGGAAGGCTACAAGAGCCAGCCCTTCCCCAAGATCGAGGCGCGCAGCGCCCGCACCTTGACGCGCGATCCCCTGGCGAAGGACGATCCCACTGTGGTGGCGGTGGCCTCCGACATGGAGACGGACGCCGGAGGCCTGCCGCTGTTCGCGCTTGACGACATCGCGGCCATCGCCGACTTCATCGAGGCGCATCTGGGCCTGAAGAGACGCTGACGGGACCCATGACCCGCAAACTGATCGACGACTGCTTCATTCACGACAAGGACCGGCTGACGCACGCCGCCGCGCTCGAACTGCTGCGCGAGCGCATCGCTCCGGTGGCCGAAATCGAGAGCGTGCCGGTGGACCGGGCGGCGGGCCGTATCCTCGCCGAGGACGTGGTGGCGCCGCGGCCCATTCCCGCCCACACCAACGCCGCCGTCGACGGCTACACCTTCCGCTGGTCCGACTACGACCCGAAGCACGGCTGCTCGCTGCCGGTGGGCGCACGGGCGGCGGCGGGACGCCCCCTCGACCGCCCCGTGCAGCCCGGCGAGGCGGTGCGTATCTTCACCGGCGCCACCATGCCCCCCGGCTTCGAGACCGTGGTGATGCAGGAAGATACGCGCGTGGTGCGTTCCGGCGGCGCGGAAGCGGTGAACATCCCCGCCGGCATCAAGCGCGGCGCCAACTGCCGGCTGGCCGGCGAGGACGTGGCCAAGGGCGCGCTGCTGCTGACGGCGGGCGACAGGCTCAGGCCGCAGGATTGCGCGGCCGCCGCGTCAGCCGGCTTCGGCAAGCTGCAATGTCATCGCCGCCTGAAGGTGGCGGTGTTCTCGACCGGCGACGAGGTCGTGCGCGCCGGCAAGCCGATCCGCGACGGACAGGTGTACGACGCCAACGCGCCCATGCTGCGCGGACTGATCGAGGCGGCGGGAGCGCAGTGCGAGGATCTCGGGGTGCTGCCGGACGACCGGCGGGAAGTGGAGAAGAAGCTGAAGGCGGCGGCACGCGACCACCAGGTGCTGATCACCTCCGGCGGCGCGTCCAAGGGCGAGGAAGACCATGTGGTTGCGGCGGTCGACGCGCTCGGCAGCCTGCACATGTGGCAGATCGCCATCAAGCCGGGGCGGCCCATGAGCTTCGGCCAGATCGGCGACTGCGTGTTCCTCGGGCTGCCGGGAAACCCGGTCGCGGTGTTCGTGTGCTTCCTGCTCTACGTATGGCCGGTGCTGGCTCGCCTCGGGGGCGCCCGCTGGCGCGAACCGGCGCGATATCCGCTCCGGGCGGCCTTCTCGCTGCCGCAGAAGAAGACCGGACGCCGCGAATACTGGCGCGGGGTGCTGAAGACCGACCCGGATGGACGGCTGATGGCGGACAAGTTCGAACGCGACGGCTCCGGGCTGATCACCTCGCTGCGCGAGGCGGACGGCCTGATCGAGGCGGGCGAGGATGTTGGCGCGATCGCGCCCGGACAGGTGGTCAGCTTCATTCCGTTCAGCGAATTCGGCATCCGCCGCGACTAAGTCACAAAAGCACAATCCGTTCGCCACAAAGCCCCTTTTCAATTCGGGACGCCGGTCAAGGCTTCCTTAACTCCCTGTCCTTTATAGATGGGGGGCTGACGGGTCTGGCCGGGGGGCCGGGGCTCGCTTTCGAGGGACAAGAAACGGGACGAAATCTCCTATGAGCCTGATGACCCATTTGCGCCGCAGGACCAACACCGACGCACCACCGCCCGCGCAGGCCCGGCATTCCGCCTTCATCGACAGCTATCTTCGCGGCCTGCCCGAAGCCGGCATCGACGCCGACACCCGGCTGGTGACCGTCATCGCCCGATCGCCGGAATCCGCGCATGTCCAGGCGCTGATGCAGAAAGCGTCCGAACTGGAAACGGCAGGCGTATCGGTGCGGGCAATCTTCGCCGATCTGGAAGCTATCAGCGCCCTTCGCGATTTTTGTGACACAGCGTCCCGTTTGACAGGCGGACAGGACCCTGCGACCCTGGTGCGCTGGGCCAACCGCGATTGCCTGAGCGACGCGCACGAGCAGGTCACGCTCGGCACCCGCATGTGCTGGTCCGGCGACGCCATCCGCCGCCGCGCCGACGTGCGCGACGGACTGAACCTGTTCGAGCAGAACGCGCCTTCAACGGTGCGGCTCGGAGCCATGGCGTTCGTCGCCATCTGGGACATCTCGGAGCGCATCTCCGCGTCGCGGCTGAGGCCGCAGGGCCGCGGGAAGCCTTGCGGCACCTTCCAGGACGCCGACGGCGGCCGCATCGCCGCCTATTCCTTCCTGGAGAAGGCCAACGGCGTGGGCATCCTGCGGCATTAAGCCAACCGCGCGCCTCACGTTAAGCTTGCGGAAACAGGCGCCCGGTATACTCCGGCCTCATCGCAAACCGCCTGCGAGCCTTCCGATGAAATTATCCGTTCTCACGCTTGCCCTCGCCGCCAGCCTGTGCGCCGGAGCGTTCTCCGGCACGGCCAGCGCCGCGGAAGCCGCCGACGATTCCCAGTGCGGCAAGAAGATCGGGGCCCAGGGCGCTCCCTCGCCGATCCAGAGCATCGCCAGCATGAACGCCATCCAGCTCTGGATAGAACTCGCCAGGGAACAGAACGGCCCCGACAGCGCCATGTGGCACAATGCGGGCGGCGGCCTGGTGAAGTGCGAACGGATCCGGCGCTCCTCGGTGTACCACTGCTACGCCACGGGCAAGCCCTGCCCCATGCCGGAAGCCGCCACCACGGCAACGGCGGCAAAGACGCGCTGAATTTCAGATCAGGCCTCGCGGGAGATGGCCGCGCGCAGCAGATCGTGCAGCGCGGACAGGCCCTCGTCGCCGCGCAGGTCGAGCGCCTGCAGGCCGGTGAGCTGCCGCACCAGGCCGGCGGACGCGCTGGTATTGGCCGCCTGGCCGGTGACGAAGCCGGGCGTATGGCCGGTCGCCCGGCAGAAGCCGTAGGCCGCGTAGCCATCGCCGGCGCACAGTCCCAGCAGCCTCACATGGGGTTTCAGGCGCTCCATCGCGGTGTCGCCGTTATAGGGCTCCAGCGGCGACGCGCCGATCTCGGCCACCAGCACGCCGGCGCCGGTGGCGGCAATCTTCGCCAGCATGATGTCGAGCGCGCGCTCGTAGACGGCGCGCTCGCAGACCGTGGAGACGAGCCCCGCGTCCACATAGTCGAGGACATGATCGGCGCCCGCGTCGGAGTAACTGAGCGCATCCTTGTAGCCGGCCGCGCCGGTGAACTTGGCGGCGGCGACGGTCAGCCCCATGCGCTTCAGGAGCGTGACAATGGCGCGCATGGTCAGGGTCTTGCCCGCGGACATGGAGCTTCCGGCCACGACGATCACCGGCATGGCGAAGGCGGCCGCGGGCGGCGTCCCGACGAAATCGGCCAGCTTCACATTGCGGTCCCGGCGGCGCACATGGCCCGCATACTGGAGCTGCATGGGCGCGGAGACCCAGGACGAGTTCGACGTCACCCTGCCGATGACGCCGGCGCCGGTGAGCTGGTGGCAACGGCCGTCGTCACCGATGTCCCGCCAGGACCCCACGCATTCATGGGTGGCGGCACGGGTGCCGAAGGCGCCGATAATGCGGTCGCCGGCCTGCACCTGGGTGCGGCGGCCGCAGGGCAGCTCGATGCGGTAGAGGGGCCCCGGCCTGCCGATCACGTCGGCGGCGACATAATCCCCCTCGCCCCACCGGGCGCGGGGCATGGAGACGACGTCGAAGGGCGACGCCTCGAGGTCGGAAATCCGCGTGATCGAAGTGAAGAAGAGCTTTCCCATAGCCTTCTGGCCCTGCGGGGACCGGAGCACGGCGCCCGGATCGTCCGGCGCGCACAATAGCCCGCGCCCGCGCCTTTTTGCATGTGCAAAATGTGCGTTGCGGCATGGCCCACAGGGGCGGTTAAGCAATTCGGGTTGACAATAAAATTGCCCCCCGATTGAGTCTCAGGCACCCTTGCAGGGCCTTTTGCCGGCAACCAACTGAAGGGCAGGGAGGACGCCGTCGATGATACGCGCGACGGACATACGCCATGATTTGTCCGGGGTCCGGGCGGCGGTGGAGCGGGTGCGCCCGCTGCTCGACGCCAAGGGGCAGCTTTCCATCACCTCGCGCAGCGGGGCCAGGGACCCGCTGACGGATGCTCTCGGCTGGCTGGCCGAGGACGCGCGGGAAAGCGACTACACGGTCATCAACGAGGAATTCAGGGGCGGCGCCATCGAGGAGATGCTGGCCAGCCTCCCCTTTCGCCACGGGCGCGCCCGCCTCATGCGGCTGGCTCCCAAGACGTGCCTTTCCATCCACGCGGATTCCACGCATCGCTACCACTACGCGGTGATCACATCGCCGGACTGCTACCTGATCGAGTTCCAGGGCAACCGCGGGATATTCCATCACGTGCCGGCGGACGGCCGCCTGTACGAGATGGATGCAAGACTGACGCACACAGCCGCCAATACCGGCCGCGAGCCGCGCATACACATCGTCATCTGCAACGCCGACGAGGCCGATGCCCTTGCGGCGGACCGGGTGGGCCGGGTCCGCGGCTTGCGTCCGGGAGACGCGGCCGCGTGACACACGTTTCCAACACCTGATTCGGGAGCGCAGGGGGCCGGATGACGTCGAACGCTGACATGATCGCGGCCGCCAAGCCGCCAGCGCCCGACGCGGGCAGCGGCAACCTGCTCGCCGTGCGCGACCTGCGCATCGCCTTCAACCAGCATGGCGCGGAAAGCGACGTGGTGAAGGGCGTCTCGTTCCGCATCCGTCCCGGCAGCACGCTGGCGCTGGTGGGCGAGTCCGGCGCCGGCAAGTCGGTCATCGGCCAGGCCATTCTGGGGATATTGCCCAGCGTGGGCCGGGTCAGCGGCGGCAGCATGCTGTTCAGCGACCCGCGCGCGGCCGCGCCGGTGGACCTCGCGGCGCTCGATCCGCAGGGCAGCGCCTACCGCTCCATCCGGGGGGGGCGCATCTCGATGATCTTCCAGGAGCCGATGACCTCGCTGTCGCCGTTCCACACCATCGGGGACCAGATTTCCGAGGCGCTGTTCCTGCACCAGAAGACCGGCCACGAACAGGGCATGGCGCAGGTCGTGGAGATGCTGGACCTGTGCGGCTTTCCCGACCCGCGCGAGGCGATCCACCGTTATCCCTTCGAGCTTTCCGGCGGCCTGCGCCAGCGCGCCATGATCGCCATGGCGCTGGTGTGCCACCCGGCCCTGCTGATCGCGGACGAGCCGACGACGGCGCTCGACGTGTCGGTGCAGGCGCAGATCCTCAGGCTCATTTCCGACCTGCAGAAGCAGCTCGGCATGGCGGTGCTGATCATCACCCACGACCTCGGCGTGGTCGCCAACATGGCGGACGAGGTGGTGGTGCTGTTCCACGGCAAGGTGATGGAGAGCGGCACGGTGGAGGACATCTACCGCAAGCCGACACATCCCTACCTGAAGGGCCTGTTCGGCGCGGTACCGCATTTCGACATGAAGCCCGGCGAAAGGCTGATCTCGCCAGCCGACCTGTCGGACGGCGAAAAGGCCGCCGGAAAGCGGCCGAAGGTCAAGCCGGCCGCCGCCGCCAGCGACGAACCGCTGCTGGAGGTGAAGGGGCTGACGAAGGCGTTCGTGGCCCGCAAGGGTGGCTTCCTCCGCGTCAGGGAAGAAAGCCGCGTGGTCGCGGTGGACAATGTCAGCTTCGACATCCGCAAGCGCGAATGCCTGGGGCTGGTGGGCGAGTCCGGCTGCGGCAAGACCACGCTTTCCAAGATGATCATGCGGGCGGTCTCGCCGACGTCCGGCGAAATTCTCTATCACGCCAAGGACGGCACGGTTGACCTCGCCAGCACCAGGGACGACGGCCCCGAACTGTGCCGCGCGGTGCAGATGGTGTTCCAGGATCCCTTCGGCTCGCTGAACCCGCGCATGACCGTGTTCGACATCATCCGCGAGCCGCTGGTGATCCAGGGCGTCGGCGACCGCGCCTTTCATGCCGAGCGCGTGCAGGAGCTGATGCGCATGGTCAGGCTCGATCCGCGCTTCCTCAACCGCTACCCGCACAGCTTCTCCGGCGGCCAGCGCCAGCGCATCGGACTGGCGCGCGCGCTGGCGCTCGACCCGGACCTGCTGATCCTCGACGAGCCGGTGTCGGCGCTCGACGTGTCGATCCAGGCGCAGATCCTGAACCTGCTGAAGGACATGCAGAAGGAGCTGGGCCTCACCTACCTGTTCATCTCCCACAATCTGGCGGTGGTGGACTATGTGGCCGACCGCATCCTGGTCATGTGCCGGGGCCGGATCGTGGAATCGGCTCCGCGCGAGCTGCTGTTCCGCAACCCGGTGCATTGCTACACGCGGGCGCTGATGCAGGCGGTCCCCTACCCCGATCTCGACCGCAAGCTCGACCTGAGCCCGCGCTATGCCGGCGACGGCATGAGCCCGGCGAACTGGCCGGCGCCCTTCACGCTGACGCCGGACAGCAAGATGGAATTTCTGGACCTGGGCGGCGAACATAGGGTTCTCGTCGCCGCGGGGACCAAGCGAAAGGATCTCCCGAAATGACGCGGGTATTTACAGCGCTGCTTGCCGCGGCGTCGCTGCTGATGGCGGCAGCCGGCGGGGCGCAGGCCGGGCCGAAGGCGTATCTGGAGGCGCCCTACCTGCAGACGCAGGTGTCGAGCGGCGAGCTTCCGGGCGTGGCCGAACGCGTGCCCGAGGAGCCGGCAATGGCCGCATTCGAGGCCGAGGGCAAGACCGTCGGCCGGTATGGCGGCACCCTGGACCTGCTGCTGGGCAACCAGAAGGACACGCGCATGATCACCGTCTACGGCTATGCGCGGCTGATGCGGTACACGCCGAAGTTCAAGCTGGAGCCCGACATCCTCAAGGCCATGGACGTGGAGGAAGGACGCATCTTCACCATGCACCTGCGCAAGGGCCACAAATGGTCGGACGGCAAGCCGTTCACGGCGGAGGATTTCCGCTACTACTGGCAGGACGTGGCGCAGAACAAGGAACTGTCGCCGGGCGGCCCGCCCAAGGAGATGTATGTCGGCAAGGAACTGGCGACGTTCGAGGTGATCGACGAGACCACCATCCGCTATTCCTGGTCGAAGCCGAACCCGCAGTTTCCGCACTGGCTGGCGGGCGCGCTGCCCGCCGCGATCTTCCGGCCCGCCCACTACATGAAGCAGTTCCACATCGACTACGGCGCCAAGGAAGAAATCGAGGAACTGGTGAAGACGGAGGGGCGGCGCAACTGGGCGGAGCTGCATTTCAGCCGCGACCGGCCATTCCGCGCCGACAACCCGGAATATCCCTCGCTGGAACCCTGGATCGCGGTGACGGCGCCGCCGGCGCAGCGCTATGTCTACCAGCGCAATCCCTTCTACTACCGGGTCGACCCGGATGGGCGGCAGCTCCCCTATATCGACGAACTGGTGGTGACGCTGGGTTCGGAGGACATGGTCCCGGCACGCACCGGCTCGGGCGAATCCGACCTGCAGGCGCGCTACCTGCGCTTCGAGCACTACACCTTCCTGAAGAAGGCGGAGAAGCGGACCAACACGTCGGTGTATCTGTGGCGCACGCTGAAGACCTCGCACAAGGCGCTGTATCCCAACATGAACGCGGCCGATCCGGAGTGGCGCAAGCTGATGCGCGACGCCCGCTTCCGCCATGCGCTGTCGATGGGCGTGAACCGGCACGAGATCAACATGGTGATCTATTACGGGCTGGCGAACGAGAGCAACGACACGGTGTTCCCCGACAGCGAACTGTTCAAGCCCGAGTATCGCGACCTGTGGGCGAAATTCGACCTGAAGACCGCGAACGCGCTGCTCGACGACATCGGCCTGACCAGGCGCGACGACGAAGGCACAAGGCTTCTGCCCGACGGGCGGCCGATGAACATCATCATCGACCTGGCCGGCGAGAGCAGCGAGGAGAGCGACATCCTCGAACTGGTGCGCGATAGCTGGCGCGATCTCGGCATCCAGGTCTTCCCGCGGCCGTCGCAGCGCGAGGTGTTCCGCAACCGCGTCGCCTCGGGACTGGCGATCATGACCATCTGGGCGGGACTCGGCAACGGCATGTCCACCGCGGCCATGAGCCCCGACAGCTTCGTGCCCTACCAGAAACTTCAGTATCAGTGGCCGCAATGGGGCCTGTGGGCGCAAACCAAGGGCAAGAAGGGCGAGGAGCCCGACCTGCCGGAGGTGAAGGAGCTGATCGAGCTCTACAAGGCGTGGGAGAAGGCAACCGAGGACGGCGAGCGCACCAGGATCTGGCACCGCATCCTGCAGATCAACGCGGAGCAGACCTACATCATCGGCACCGTGAACGCGACGCTGCAGCCCATCACCGTGTCCAACGACCTCCAGAACGTTCCCGAGAAGGGCGTCTACAACTGGGATCCCGGTGCCTATTTCGGCATCTACAAGCCGGACACCTTCTGGTTCAAGACCGCCCCGCAGAGCGCCTCCGCGCAGGGAACCGTTCAATGACCGGCTACATCGTCCGCCGCGTCCTGCTGATGATCCCGACGCTGCTGGTGATCTCGGCGATCGTGTTCACGATCATCGAGCTGCCGCCGGGCGACTACCTGGAAAGCTACGTGGCGGAACTGGAGGCGCGCGGCGAGAAGGTCAACGAGGAGGAGATCGCCTTCCTGCGCGAGCAATACGGCTTCGGAGACCCCGTCATCGAGCGCTATTTCAGTTGGGTCTGGGGCATGCTGCACGGCGACTTCGGCTATTCCTTCGAATACCGGCTGCCGGTGTCCAAGGTGATCGGGGACAGCCTGCTGCTGACCGTCGTCGTGTCGCTGGCGACGGTGCTGTTCACCTGGATCGTCGCCTTCCCCATCGGCATCTATTCGGCCACGCACCAGTATAGCTGGGGCGACTACGGCCTCACCTTTCTCGGCCTGCTCGGCCTCGCGACCCCGAACTTCCTGCTGGCGCTGGTGCTGCTCTACCTCGCCAATGTGTGGTTTGGCACTTCCATCGGCGGGCTGATGGACCCGCAATATATCGGCCAGCCCTGGAGCTGGGGAAAGCTCGTGTCAGTGCTCGAGCACCTGTGGATCCCGGTCATCGTGGTGGGCACCGCCGGCACCGCGGGCCTTGCCCGCCGCCTCCGCGCGAACCTGCTCGACGAGTTGCAGAAGCAGTATGTGACCACCGCGCGCGCCAAGGGCCTGCCGCCGGGCAAGGCGCTGGTGAAATATCCGCTGCGCGCGGCCATGAACTTCTTCGTCTCGGACATCGGCCACCTGCTGCCCACCATCATCTCGGGGGCGGAGCTGACGGCCATCGTGCTGTCGCTGCCGACCACGGGCCCGATCCTGATCCGCGCCCTGCAGAGCCAGGACATGTATCTGGCCGGCTCGTTCCTGATGTTCCTGGCCACGCTGACCACTGTGGGCGTGCTGATCTCCGACCTTGCATTGGCGGTGCTCGACCCGCGCATCCGGCTCGAGGGGGGCGCCGCCCGATGAGCAGACGGCCCAGGGGCGGTGGCGCGCGGGCGGACGCGCTCCCGCATTTTGTCTCGGACGCGCCCTTCGAATACGCGTCGTCGGTGAAGCTGACGCCCGAACAGGAACGCTACTATCTCGCCTCGCAGTGGAAGCTGATGTGGTGGCGTTTCAAGCGCCACCGCCTGGCGCTGATTTCCGGCGTGTTCCTGCTGTTCGCCTACGGCTCCATCCTGATCTCGGAGTTCCTGGCGCCCTACAACCTGCATTCGCGGCATATCGACCACATCTACGCACCGCCGCAGGCGCTGCACCTGTTCCACGAAGGCTCCTTCGTGGGGCCGTTCGTGTACGGCACCAACTACAAGCTCGACATGGAGACCCTGCGGCGGACCTACACCCAGGACCGCAGCAAGGTGGAGCCGCTGCGCTTCTTTTGCCGCGGCGACAGCTACAAGTTCTGGGGCCTGGTCGAAGGCAACCTGCACCTGTTCTGCGCCAGGGAAGGATCGACCGTGTTCCTGTTCGGCACCGACCGGCTGGGGCGCGACATCCTCTCGCGCGTTCTCTATGGCGCGCGCATCTCGCTCACCATCGGACTGATCGGCATCTCCATCAGCTTCGTCCTGGCGATCATCATCGGCGGTTTCGCGGGCTATTACGGCGGAGTCGTCGACCTCGTGGTCCAGCGCATCATCGAGATCCTGCAATCCTTCCCGCAGATTCCCCTGTGGATGGCGCTGGCGGCGATCCTGCCGGTGACATGGAGCCCGCTGCTGATCTATTTCGGCATAACCCTGATCCTGGCCATGCTCGACTGGACCGGCCTCGCCCGCGCCGTGCGCTCCAAGCTGCTGTCGCTGCGCGAGGAGGACTATTGCATGGCGGCGC
>JBFWSL010000093.1:0-11757 GCA_050248375.1 Hyphomicrobiales bacterium
TCAAGCCGGGCGCGAACTCGTGCAGAACGGGCTCCGCCACCAGGTGATAGATCTTCACACCGTCAACCACCTGGTAGGGAAGGGTGGTGCCGCTCGGTGTCACGACCGGCGTGTAGTCCTTTCCAGGCTCGCCAGGCGGAACGTCCGTGCCCGGCGCTATGGTCCTGGCGTAGAAGGTGTTGGAAACGGGATGGCTGTATTTACCAGCCGGAGCAGGGGGCGGGCTGGCCGGAGCGGGCGCCGCATGGCCTGTGTGCCCACCATGCTGATCATGGCCCGTTTGAGCCGCAGCCGTCGGACCGAGAAGGGACGAGCCCGCCAGGGCAAGACCCGATCCTGCCGCTATCGCTTCGCGGCGCGTGAGCTTTTTCATCAGTGTCCTCCTGCGTTGGCCATCTGTGCCCGATCGCGCGCTGCGGGGGCGGAGTTACCGCCCTCGGGCGGCATGATCCCCTGCATCAGCGCGGCGAAGCGAACGCGCGCCTTCCAGTAACTGGCAAGCGCTTCGACATACCGTTCCCCCGCCCGTATCTGCCGCTCCTTGGCCTGCAGCAGGTTGAACACGCCGCGCTGCATGGCGTTGTATTCCCGCTGCGTCTCGTCGAGCAGGCGTGCGCTCTGCGGAATAACCGTGTCGCGGTAATAGGCGGCCGAAGCTCGGGCATTTCGCAGATTCACCACGGCGAGCCGTGCCGCGGATCGGATGCGAACGGCAAGCGCGGTGTAGCTGTCCCGCGCCCGCACAATCTCCATTTCCGCAGCCGCCTTGCGCGCCCGTCCCCGGTCGAAGATGGGAAGCTGGACCTCGAAGATGGGCCCTCCTTCCTTTTCGCCGTCGTCGCGCTCCCATTCTCCGCCTGCCTCCAGGTCCGGGACGATACCACTGGCTTTCTCCACGCGATATTTGTGCGCGAGCGTCACGAGGCTCTGGCGGGCAGCCGCCAGTTCGAGACTGGCATCGATGGCGCGCCGTTCGGCCTGGGCGAGATTGCCCTCGCTGCGTGGCGGATCTGGCAGCCGGTGCGCCGCACTCCAGCGGGTCTGCGAACCGTGCAATCCCATCATGACGTTCAGCCGTTCCCTTGCTTCCGCGCCCCGCGTCTCCGCCGCGGCAAGCTCCAGCTTGGCCTCCGTCAACTGGACGCTTTGACTCTCGAACTCGAGCGCGGTCGTGTTCCCGGCCTCGCGCAGCGCCTTGGCCGCGATGACCGACGCACGCGTGGACTCAATCACTTGCGTAAGCAGTTCAATCGTCTGCTGGCTGGCCTGATAGTCGATGAAGGCAAGATGGGTGCGTATCGCGACTCCCAGGACCTCCGATGCGACCTTGAATTTGGCCTCCTCGATCTGCGACTCGGCCACACGGGCCTTGAGCGGAATGTAAAGCACCTGGATCACGTTCATGGCGATCCCGAAAGCCAGGTTCGTCCCTCCGTCCTCCGGAAAGGTTATCGCACCGTCCAGCACCGGATTCGGAGGTGTCTTGGCCTGCACAAGCGCGGCCTGGGCTATGCCAAGCTCCGCGTAGTTCGCCTGCAGTTCACGGTTGTTCAGCAGAGCGATCTGGACCGCCGAGCGCGGTGTGAGCGGTTTGGCCAGCAGCGCCTTCACGGCCATCTCGGCACCCGAGTCGCTGTAGGGTCCGGCCTGCCAGGCGATACGGTTGCCGGAGCGGGACTCGACCGTATAGGCAACCTCCTGGAAGAGCCCCTCGGGGTTGGTCGTGGCGCAACCCGAGGCGGACAGGGCCACGAGGGTGGCGGCGGCGGCTCTCATAGCTCTGCCCGTTCGCTTCGCGGCCTCAGTGCTGGTGATGGCCATGACCACCTCCTGAGGATGCGGGCGCGGGATGGTGCGCCGGTGTTTCCTGTGGAGACGCCGGTGGACGGGGCTCCAGATGTTCATCCGCCAGGGCTTGCGACGGCAGGAGGGCTGCGCCCGCTTGCGCCAGCGGGCTGGCGGGATGATACGCAGGCGGGATCATGTCGTCGGCTGATCGCTTGCAGCCCGCCAACGCCACGAGCGGCACGAGCCATAAATATCGTCTGGTCACCGGACACCCCCCAAGGTTTCCGTATTTCTTGTTGTTCAGGACTCGATGCGTGGCACCCTTGCGAAAAGGCGCACGGCAAAGGCGTCTGGGAGGTGATTAGATGCGGAAGCGGCCGGTGATGAGATAGAGGGGGCCGTGCCCGGAATCGGGAACGCCGGTTGACGGCGGACTCAATCTTATCAGGCGCCGTCGGTCATCGGATCGCTGAGGCGCCAGTGCAAAAACGTCTATGAACTTGACGGACGGCTCAAACGTGTTGCCTGTCCTGACCGCCTTCTGAGTGTCGTCCTGACGTCCCGACAGCCACGCGTCGCAGATCTTGCAACAGGCCGCCTCGTCGGGTTCGGAGCCTCCATCATGGCGATGATCGGAATGTGCATGGTTGGAACCACCGTCGACATGGTGGCTGTGCGCCTGTTCGCTCGTGGTGGCCGCAAGGGCGGTGGCTTTGCCTGCCCCCACAAAAGTGGAAACGGACAGACAAGGACTCGCCAGAAGCGCGATTGCGACCGCGAGGGTCACGATCCATTTCTGCTTCAGTGTCAGGCGCATGAAAAACCTGCCGGGAGCCCTGCACGCGTTCGTGTCGGAACGACGTTGAAACCTGGGCCGGAGATCGTCAAGCCTTACGGCGAGCCAATGAACGGCTTTTGATCCAACTGCGGCATCAGGGACCGCCGCGGGCGCTTTCAGATCGCGGATATGGTCTACCTGCCGTCGATTTCAGGCGTCGCCTTTGGCCCGCCCTGCAGGTCGCCGATCAGGGCCTTCATCTCGGCGATCTCCTTGCGCTGGGCCGTGATGATCTCATCCGCGAGGTGCCTGACCCGCGGGTCCTTTATCCGGGCTCTCTCGCTGGTGAGGATGGCGATGGAGTGGTGCGGGATCATCGCCTTCATGTAGGAAATGTCTCCGACGGTGGCCTGGCTCCTGACGAGATACAATGCCGCCAGGAACAGCACCACTGCCCCTGCATAGATCGCCAGGTTCGCTTTGGTACTCGTGTACATGTTCAGCATGAAGGTCAGCATCACGACCATCATCCCGGCTCCCATGATCAGGGCCATGAAGAACCGCGTGTCGCTCCAGAAGACGTGATCGAACTGGTAGGTGTGGAGATACATCAGGCCGAGCATCACTAGGACCGAGGTGACGATCATCGCACCGAATTTGAGGTAGGCGGCATTCATAGCGGTAACCTCCTTTGGCCTTTTTTCGTGAGGCTGGCGCATGGAAAACGGCCGCAATCCCTGCCGGTTTCGGGCTCGGTGTGAAATCAGCCCGGGACATCCGATTTCCTGGCATTCGTATTGCTCCTTTCCCTCCCAATGAAAGCAATAACGCCGCCGGGAGTGCCGTCATGGGACTGTTGATCTATTTTGGTGCGCTTTGGCTGGCCGTTTCGGCCCTTGGCCATTCGGATCTGTTCGCGGACGGGGTCTGGGGCCTTCTGTTGCCGGGAGCCTGGCTGGCTACGCTGGCCATGCTGAAGAATTAGGAGAACTGGCGCCTTTGGCCGCGCTATTGGACTAGCCCCGGCAGAATCCTTCATGATATAGGGGGCGCGTCCGGCGGCCGGGCGGTAGTCTCCGCGCCATCCGCAGGCGGGCGTGGTGGAACTGGTAGACACGCCAGATTTAGGTTCTGGTGGCTTTGGCCGTGGGGGTTCAAGTCCCTCCGCCCGCACCAAGGCCCAGGCCGGAGCCGTCCGGCTTCCCATTCAATGATCCTGGCTCCGGATCGCGATCGAACAGGTTGGCAAAGTAGACCCATGGAAATTACCGAAAGCACGTCCGACGGTCTCAAGCGCGAGTTGAAGGTGGTCGTCGGCGCCAAGGAACTCGACAAGCGGCTCAGCGAGCGTCTCGACCAGATCAAGGACAACGTGCGCCTGAAGGGCTTCCGCCCGGGCAAGGTGCCGGTCGACCACCTGCGCAAGGTCTATGGCCGCGGCCTGATGGCCGAAGTGCTCGAGCAGACCGTGGCGGAGACCAGCCAGAAGGCGCTTACGGAGCGCAAGGAGCGGCCGGCCGGTCAGCCGAATATCACGCTGGGTGAGGACAAGGACGTCATCGAGAAGATGATCCTCGGCGAGGCCGACCTGGCCTACACCATGTCCTTCGAGGTCCTGCCGCAGATCGAGGTCACCGATCTGTCCAAGCTGTCGCTCGAAAAGCCGGTGGCCGAGATACCGGATGCCGAGATCGAAAAGGCCATGGAGCAACTCGTCCAGGACAGCACCGCCTATGAAGCGAAGGAGGGCGCCGCCGGGAAGGGCGACCGCCTCACCATCGACTTCGAGGGCTTCATTGACGGCAAGGCGTTCGACGGCGGCAAGGCCGAGGACGCCGGCATCGTGATCGGTTCGAATACCTTTATTCCGGGCTTCGAGGACGGGCTGGTTGGCCTGAAGGCCGGCGACAGCAAGACCCTGGACATCACCTTTCCCGCTGACTACGGCGCTGATCACCTGGCCAACAAGCCGGCGACCTTCAACGTGACCGTGAAGGAAGTGGCCAAGCCCGTCACTCCCGAAGTAACCGACGAGTTCGCCAAGAATCTCGGTTTCGAGAGCGTTGCCAAGCTGCGCGACGCCGTGAAGGACCGCATCAAGCAGAATTACGACGCGGCCTCGCGGACCCGCGTGAAGCGTCAGCTCCTGGATGCGCTCGACAAGTCCCACGATTTCCAGCTTCCGGAATCGCTCGTCGAAGGCGAGTTCGAGGCGATCTGGAAGCAGATCACCCACGAGATGGAGCACGCCGGCAAGACCTTCAAGGACGAGGACACGACGGAGGAGAAGGCGCGCGAGGATTACCGCAAGCTGGCCGAGCGCCGCGTCCGCCTCGGTCTTGTGCTTGCGGAGATCGGCGACAAGAACGAGGTGAAGGTCACCGACGAGGAAGTGAACGCCGCTCTTCTCGCCAGGATTCGCCAGTTCCCGGGCCAGGAACGTCAGGTCTACGAGTTCTATCAGAAGAACCCGCAGGCCCTGGCCGAGATCCGCGCTCCCATCTTCGAGGAGAAGGTCGTGGACTATGTCCTTGAACTGGCCAAGGTCGAGGAGAAGAAGGTCAAGCCAGAAGACCTGTTCAAGCCCATCGACGAGGACGAGGCCGCCTGAGTCGTCCATCCGCGGCGGCTGCACGGCCCGGCGCTGGCCGGGCTGACGCGATGCCGGAGAATCGGCTAACACAAGCGCACGAGGCCCGCGGGCCGGTGGCCCTGACCGGCCGCCGCCGACAAGGAGCATCCGCATGAAAGATCCGGTCGATTATTACATGAACACGCTGGTGCCGATGGTGGTCGAGCAGACCAACCGCGGCGAGCGCGCCTACGACATCTATTCGCGCCTGCTGAAGGAGCGGATCATTTTCGTCACCGGCGTCATCGAGGACCACATGTCCTCCCTGGTCATGGCGCAGTTGCTGTTCCTCGAGGCGGAGAACCCCAAGAAGGAAATCTCCATGTACATCAATTCGCCGGGCGGGGTGGTCACCTCCGGCATGGCGATGTACGACACCATGCAGTTCATCCGGCCTCCGGTTGCCACACTGTGCACCGGCCAGGCGGCATCCATGGGCTCCCTGCTGCTGACGGCGGGAGAAAAGGGGCACCGTTTCGCCCTGCCCAACGCCCGGATCATGCTTCACCAGCCCTCCGGCGGTTTCCAGGGGCAGGCGAGCGACATCGAGCGGCACGCCGAGGACATCATCAAGACCAAGAAGCGCCTGAACGAGATCTACGTGCAGCACACGGGCCAGAAATACGAGACCATTGAAAGAACGCTTGACCGCGACTATTTCATGACTGCCGAGAGCGCCCGGGATTTCGGGATCATCGACGAAGTCATCAGCAAGCGCGAGGAAGCGCCCGGCGAGGCGGATGAGAAGAAATAGCCTTCACGGACTTCCCGCCGCGCGGGGGCAGGCCTGCGGGACCACGCGTGTTTTTGAATTGCGGCCCTGCCAGAGCCGTGTTTCGATGCCTTGCGTGCCCGGTAAGTGCCCCGGGGCCGGGGATGACGATTAAACAATTCTTGATATCTCCCCCGATAGCATGTTGACTCTCGAATCCGGGGTGCTGTCCTGCGTGATAAAGCTCACGAAAGCAAGCGGGGACCAGACCGGCGGCTTATGGCCTCGCCGTCGGTAACAATAAGGCCACAGGGAGGGTAACCAGAACCTGGGCGAGTTGGATGAGCAAAGTGAGCGGAAACGATACCAAGAACACCCTGTACTGTTCCTTCTGCGGTAAGAGCCAGCACGAAGTCCGCAAGCTGATCGCCGGTCCGACGGTGTTCATCTGCGATGAATGCGTCGAGTTGTGCATGGACATCATCCGCGAAGAGAACAAGAGCTCCCTCGTGAAGTCGCGCGACGGCGTGCCGACACCGGCCGAGATCTGCAAGGTTCTGGACGACTACGTTATCCGTCAGGATCACGCCAAGCGCGTGCTCTCGGTGGCGGTGCACAACCACTACAAGCGCATCAACCACTCCAACAAGAACAGCGATGTCGAACTGGCCAAGTCCAACATCCTGCTGATCGGCCCCACGGGCTGCGGCAAGACGCTGCTGGCCCAGACGCTGGCGCGCATCCTCGACGTGCCCTTCACCATGGCCGACGCCACCACGCTGACGGAGGCGGGCTATGTCGGCGAGGACGTGGAAAACATCATCCTCAAGCTGCTGCAGGCCGCCGACTACAACGTCGAGCGGGCCCAGCGCGGCATCGTCTATATCGACGAGGTCGACAAGATCTCGCGCAAGTCCGACAATCCGTCCATCACCCGTGACGTGTCGGGGGAGGGCGTGCAGCAGGCCCTGCTGAAGATCATGGAAGGCACGGTGGCCTCGGTCCCCCCCCAGGGCGGCCGCAAGCATCCCCAGCAGGAGTTCCTGCAGGTGGACACCACCAACATCCTGTTCATCTGCGGTGGCGCCTTTGCCGGGCTGGAGAAGATCATCGCCCAGCGCGGCCGCAACACCTCCATCGGCTTCGGCGCCAAGGTGGAGTCCATGGACGACCGCCGCACCGGCGATATCCTCAAGGCGGTCGAGCCGGAGGACCTGCTGCGCTTCGGCCTGATCCCCGAGTTCATCGGCCGCGTGCCCGTGCTTGCGACTCTGGAGGACCTGGACGAAGAGGCCCTGGTCACCATCCTGACGGAGCCCAAGAACGCCCTGGTCAAGCAGTATCAGCGTCTTTTCGAGATGGAGGAGGTTCAGCTTACCTTCTCCGACGATGCCCTTACGGCCATCGCCAGGAAGGCCGTCGAACGCAAGACCGGCGCCCGCGGGCTGCGCTCCATCATGGAAGGGATTCTGCTCGACACCATGTTCGAGCTGCCGAGCATGAAGGGCGTGGTTGAAGTCGTGATTTCGCCCGAAGTGGTGGAGGGCAGCGCCCGTCCGCTCCGCATCTATGCGGATCGTGCCGCGGAAGTCGAATCGTCCGCTTGAGGCTCCGGCTGCCTGAAATTCCGGCAAATTGTCGCAGTTCGGCCAGCATCTCCGGCTAGCCCTTAAGGCTGCGGAGCCGAATCCTTGACTTAGGCCCTATGCGGGGCCACCTATAGATGTCCGCGGATAGGTGAATCGCTAGGGATTGGCCCGGGAGCGAGTCCCGCGGACCCCCCTGCGCCGCCAGCCGGCGCCTTTTGCAACGGCAGGAAAGCAGGCAACAATAACGCTACCAGCTCCCCATAGGGGCTGCCAGCGGAGGCTGAGACCATGACCGAGAGTCCGGAAACGAAGAAGAAGGAAGCGGGCAAGCCCGGCGTCTACCCGGTTTTGCCGCTTCGGGACATTGTCGTTTTCCCATACATGATCGTGCCGCTGTTCGTCGGCCGCGAGAAGTCCATCAACGCCCTTGAAGAGGTGATGCGCTCCGACAAGCAGATTCTGCTCGTTGCCCAGAAGAACTCGAGCGACGACGAGCCGAGCGCCGATGGCATCTACAAGATGGGGACTCTGGCCTCTGTGCTGCAGTTGCTCAAGCTGCCCGACGGCACCGTGAAGGTGCTGGTCGAAGGCACCATGCGCGCCAATATCGAACGTTACACCGCCAACGAGGACTACTTCGAGGCGGAGATCGTGCCCGTTGACGAGGATATCGGCTCCCGCGAGGAGATCGAGGCGCTGTCGCGTTCCGCCGTGGCGCAGTTCGAGAGCTATGTGAAGCTCAACAAGAAGATTTCGCCCGAGGTGCTCGGCACCGTGTCCCAGATCGAGGATTATTCGAAACTGGCGGACACCATTGCCTCGCACCTGGCCATCAAGATCGCCGACAAGCAGCAGCTTCTGGAGACCATCTCCATTTCGGAGCGACTGGAGCGCGTCTTCGCCTTCATGGAAAGCGAGATATCCGTCCTGCAGGTGGAGAAGAAGATCCGTTCGCGCGTGAAGCGCCAGATGGAGAAGACCCAGCGCGAGTACTATCTGAATGAGCAGATGAAGGCCATTCAGAAGGAACTGGGCGACGCCGAGGACGGCCGCGACGACATCGCCGAGCTCGAGGAGAAGATCGAGCAGACGCGCCTCTCCAAGGAAGCCAAGGAGAAGGCCTACGGCGAACTGAAGAAGCTGAAGCAGATGAGCCCGATGTCCGCCGAGGCGACCGTCGTGCGCAATTATCTGGATTGGCTGCTGTCGATCCCGTGGGGCGTCAAGAACAAGGTCAAGAAGGACCTTCAGGAGGCCGAGAACATCCTCGACGAGGATCACTACGGGCTGCAGAAGGTGAAGGAGCGCATCGTCGAGTATCTCGCCGTGCAGTCCCGCACCAACAAGCTGAAGGGGCCGATCCTGTGCCTCGTCGGCCCTCCCGGCGTGGGCAAGACCTCGCTTGGCAAGTCGATCGCCAAGGCGACCGGCCGCGAATTCGTGCGCATGTCCCTGGGCGGCGTCCGCGACGAGGCCGAGATCCGCGGTCACCGCCGGACCTACATCGGCTCCATGCCGGGCAAGGTCATCCAGTCCATGCGCAAGGCGAAGAAGACCAATCCGCTCTTCCTGCTGGACGAGATCGACAAGATGGGCGCCGACTTCCGCGGCGATCCCGCCTCGGCCTTGCTGGAAGTGCTGGATCCCGAGCAGAACCACACCTTCAACGACCATTACCTGGAGGTCGATTACGACCTGTCCAACGTGATGTTCGTGACGACGGCCAATACGCTGAATATTCCGCCGGCCCTTATGGACCGCATGGAGATCATCCGGATCGCCGGTTACACCGAGGACGAGAAAATCCAGATCGCCCGCCGGCATCTCATTCCGATCCAGCTCCAGGCTCACGGCCTGGCCAAGGAGGAATGGAGCCTGGACGACGACGCGCTCAAGGAAGTCATCCGCCGCTATACGCGTGAAGCGGGTGTGCGTAACCTGGAGCGCGAGATCGCCAAGCTGGCCCGGAAAGGCGTCAAGGAGATTATCAAGTCCGGCAAGAAGGCTGTCCACATCACCAGGGACAACCTGCAGGATTATCTAGGCGTGCCGAAATATCGCTACGGCGAGACCGAGCGCGAGGACCAGATCGGTGTCGTCACCGGTCTTGCCTGGACCGAGGTGGGCGGCGAGTTGCTGACCATCGAGGGCGTCATGATGCCGGGCAAGGGCAAGATGACCGTCACCGGCAATCTGCGCGATGTCATGAAGGAGTCCATCCAAGCGGCGAACGCTTATGTGAAATCGCGCTGCGTCGACTTCGGCATCGAGCCGCCGCTGTTCGACAAGCGGGACATCCACGTGCACGTGCCGGAGGGCGCGACGCCCAAGGATGGTCCCTCGGCCGGTGTCGCCATGGTCACCGCCATCATCTCCATTATGACCGGAATCCCGGTCCGCAAGGACGTGGCCATGACCGGCGAAATCACGCTACGCGGCCGGGTTTTGCCGATCGGAGGCCTGAAGGAGAAGCTTTTGGCCGCACTCAGGGGTGGAGTTAAGACTGTTATTATCCCTGAGGAGAACGCCAAGGATCTGGTCGAAATCCCGGACGAGGTGAAGAACAGCCTCGAGATTCATCCTGTTTCGCGCATGGACGAGGTGCTCGCCCTGGCCCTGGTTAAGCCGCTCCAACCCATTGAATGGGATGAAGAAAAGGCAGCTCGCGCCAGCGCCGTTAAGGGTGAGGACGAGGCTCACGCCGGTATTACGGCCCACTGAGACCTGGAGAGCAGTCCGGCTTTTTTGTCCGGCTGCTTTACCACAACTTGAGGTTATGGCCCGGATGCTAACCATCCGGGCCTAATTTTTGCCGGTTTTCTGGGATTTTTCGTTATCATGACTCAGGTCGTCGGCGATTCGGCCCGGACCGGACGCTGACGATTGCTGTTAGCACACGTCTGAAACAGCAAGCGAAAGGAATGCGCCGTGAACAAAAGCGAGCTGGTTGCTCTGGTAGCGAAGCAGGCCATGATCCCTCGGGAAGCGGCTGACAAGGCTGTCGAAGCCACCTTCGAAAACATCACCTCCGCGCTGAAGACCGGTGAAACTGTTCGCATCGTCGGCTTCGGCAATTTCCAGGTCGCCCAGCGCAAGGCCTCCAGTGGCCGTAACCCGCGCACGGGTGAGATGATCCAGATTCCGGCGTCGCGCGTGCCCAAGTTCCGGGCAGGCAAGGCGCTCAAGGAAGCGGTCAACGGCTGACACGTCAGCTTTTGCCTGGTTGAAGTTCTGCGAGGGCCCCGCCATTGCGGCGGGGCTTTCGTTTTATGGATACGCGCACTTGCCCGCACCCGCCAAGCCGAATAAACGGGTGCCGGCGAAAACGCGGGCGAGGGCGGTTAGCTCAGCTGGAAGAGCGTCTGGTTTACACCCAGAAGGTCGCAGGTTCGAGCCCTGCACCGCCCACCAGCCTCCGCTCGCGAAGCGGGTGAAGGCTGCCGCGCCAGAGCGCGAAGGGCAACGGCGGGCTTCCGGGCCCGCGAGCCGCGTCTCGGCGAGCCCGCGGCCATATGAAACCGCTGAGGATTGCGCAGTCCGCCGGTTCGCGGTTGGCTGTGCGCGTCGCTCATGTGATAGTGTTCGAAAGCCGGGTCCCGCATTGAGGAGGAAACGCCCATGAGACCGTCTTCGTTATCTTTGCTGATCCTGGCCGCCACGCTGGGCGCATCTCCGGCCTTTGCCGATTGCCCGCAGCACACCGCATCGAACCCGATGCAACTCGCTGAAGCCTCCACCAGCGGTCCTGTCGCTCGCACGGGCGAAGGCGTCGTAGAAGGCGCAGGCGCTGTCGGCGGCGGCGTTGTTCACGGCGCGGGCGAGGTCGGCGGCGGCATCGTAAAAGGTGGCGGCGAGGTTGTGGAAGGCGTCAAGGAAGGCCCCGTCGGCGCCGGAAAGGGCGTCGTGAAGGGAACCGCCGAGGTCGGCAAGGGCGTCGGCAAGGGCGCGGTGGAAGTGGGCAAGGGCGTCGGCAAGGGCGTCGGCTGTGTCGTTACCTTGGGCAAGGCCTGCTAGTTCACCCAGGGACGCGGCCGGTTGCGCCGCACGGCTTGGCAGATTGCTTGACTTGCCCCCGGCGCTGACCTAAACCTCGCGGCCCGGAGGGGGTGTAGCTCAGTTGGTTAGAGCGCCGGCCTGTCACGCCGGAGGCCGCGGGTTCGAGTCCCGTCACTCCCGCCATATTGTCCTCTCCGGAATCGCGAGAAGACCCCGCCTCCTGGCACCCTGGAGACGGTCGCGGCCGGCGCCTTCGGCCCGC
>JBFWSL010000094.1:0-11743 GCA_050248375.1 Hyphomicrobiales bacterium
AGCCGCATGTCGGAATTGCCGGAAAGCCGGGCCGCCTGCACGAAGCCGGCGTTGCGGCGGATGTTCACCTCCGCGCGGGCGACACGGGCGTAGAAGGGCAGGTTGATGATGGCGGTGGCGTAGACGATGTTCTCGATGGTATTGCCCAGCGCGGCGACGATGCCCATGGCCAGCACGAAGAGCGGGAAGGCCATGATGGTGTCGATGAAGCGTCCGCTGACGCGGTCGAACATGCCGCCATAATAACCGGCGAGCGAGCCGACCACGGAGCCGACGGCGAAGGAAATGGCGACGGCGGCCACGGAGATCATGAGGTCGAGGCGGGTGGCCACGATGACGCGCGAGAGCACGTCGCGGCCAAGCTGGTCGGTGCCGAACCAGTGATCCCACGAGGGCGGCTGCAAGGCCTTGGCGGCGTCCGTCGCCAGCGGATCGTATGGCGCGATCAGAGGCCCGAAGAGGCCCACGAACAGCACCAGCAGGAACTGCACGAAAGCGATCAGGCTGATCGGGTTCGACGACAGCACATGGCGGACATGACGGGCCTGCGTGCGCAGCCGCATGGAAAGCGTGCGGGCATCGGAAGCCGGCGCGAGGGAAACCGTCGCGCCGGGATCGCGGGCATGTACCGGTTTGTGATCCATTGTTCCCGTTCCCCTCCCCGGCTCAGTCGCCCAGGTCGATGCGCGGATCGATGAGCGTGTAGAGAATGTCGATCAGCAGGTTCAGCACCACGAACATGACAGCCATGGAGAGCACGAACCCCTGCACGGCGGCATAGTCCGACACGACCAGCGCCTCGACCGCGTAGGACCCTATGCCGGGCCACGCGAAGACCTTCTCCACCAGCACGTTGGCGCCCAGGGTGAAGGAGAAGACCATGCCCAGCGTAGTGATCACCGGCAGCAGCGCGTTGCGGAAGGCGTAGGCGCCGAGCACCTTGGCGCGCGACAGCCCGGCGGCGCGGGCGGTGCGGATGAAGTCGCTGGACAGAACCTGAAGCATGGACGCGCGGGTCATGCGCGTGATCGGCGCCAGGGTGAACAGGGCCAGCGTGATGGCCGGCAGCATGAGCTGCGCCAGCGCCGCCCAGGCGGTTTCGCCGTCGCCCGCCAGCAGGGCATCGACGACATAGAAGCCGGTGATGTGCTCCGGCGGCAGGTAGGCGAGGTCGATGCGTCCCAGTGGAGAGGGAGCCCAGCCGAGCAGGTAGTAGAAGACGAAGACCATGGCGAGGCCGGTGAAAAACGTGGGCAGGGACACGCCCGCCGTGGCGACGAAGCGGCAGATGTGGTCGATGGGCCTGCCCGGATGGGTGGCGGCCAGAACGCCCATGGGCACGGCGATCAGGATCGAAAGCAGCAGGGCGAACAGGGTGAGTTCGAGGGACGCCGGAAGGCGGCGCAGGAGTTCCTCGACCACCGGCTGGCCGGTTGAAATCGACTGGCCCAGCTCGCCCTGGGCCAGCGACTTCAGATACAGCCAGAACTGTTCCGGCAGCGAGCGGTCCAGGCCGAGTGCGGTCCGGATCTGGGCGATGGACTTCTCGTCCGCCGCCGGCCCGGCGAAATAGGCCGCCGGGTCGCCGGGCAGTGCCCGCGTCAGGATGAACGTCACCACGATCACCCCGAACAGCGCGGGCAGCGCCTGGCCGAGACGCCGGACGACCGTGCCCAGCCTGGACCGCGCCGCCATGGTCTCAGGCCTCGGCCTTGGCCAGCTTGCGCGCGTCGAGCTGGCGGTGGAACCAGAACTCGTAGCCGTTCAGGCTCTTTCCCATGGCCGAGTTCAGCGTCGGCTGCCACAGCGGGATGCGCGGCACGTCGTCGAAGGCGATCTCGATAAGACGCTTGATCTTCGGCGCGTAGTCGGGGTTGTCCGTCTCCATGTGCAGCGTCTCGTTGACGAGCGCGGCCACCTCCGGGTTGTCGTAGTTGGACGAGTTGAAGAGGTGTCCCTTCAGATAGGCCCAGAAGAAATAGTAGTCGGGATAATTCAGCCAGCCGCCGAAATTCTCCAGATGCAGAGGTAGCTTCTTCTCCACCAGGGCGGCCGTGCGCCAGTTGGCGCCCGGAATCTTGTCGACGGTGGCCTTGATACCGATCCTGGCGAGGCCTTCCTGGATCAGCAGCGCCGTTGGTTCCATCCAGCTCGCCAGCGACAGGTCGAAGGAAAGCGGCACCTCGAAGCCGTCCTTGTAGGCGGTCTGGGAAAGCAACTCCCTGGCCTTCGCGTGGTCGGTCTTGTAGGGGAAGGGCTGGGGCCAGGAGATGTCCTCCGGCTTTGCCGATTTGCCGCCCCACATGGGCACGCCCTGCCCGTAGCCGGCGACCTTGAAGATTTCCTCGTAAGGCACCGACCAGGCGACGGCCTGGCGCACTTTCTTGTCCTTGAACGGCTCGAAGCCGAGGTTCACGCCGAGGACGTAGATGCAGTTCTCGATCGGCGTGGCGACCACGCTGACCGATTTCTTCTCCGCGAGTTCCTTGGCATCCTTGTCGGTGATGCCGAAGGAGAGGTCGATGTCGCCGCGCTCGATGAGGGCACGGCGGGTGGATTCCGAGGGCACCTCGCGCACAACGACGCGCTTGACGCCCGGCAGCGGGCCGCTGGTCCACTTGTCGTTGCGCTCGTAGACGAGCTGCTGGCCGGGATCCCAGCGGGCAACCTTGAAGGCGCCGCTGCCGGCGGGATTGCGGTGAAGATACTCCGTCGCCCAGGGGTCTTCGGCGGTGGCGTGCTTCTTCGCCTCCGTGGCATTGATGATCATGGGCACGGGCACGGCCAGATCCGGAACCGTGAGCTTGGACGGACGGATCAGGTCTATGCGGAAGGTCTTCTCATCCACGGCGACAAACTGCTCGGGCTTCTCCAGCGATCCCGCCTTCATCTGCACGGCGGGGAAGCCGCCGAGGGAAACGGCGCGGGCAAGCGACCAGCGCACGTCCTCCGCCGTCACCGGCGTGCCGTCCCAGAAGATGGCGTCCTTGCGCAGCTTGAAGGTGATGGACTTGCCATCGGCGCTAGTCTCCCAGCTTTCGGCGAGGTCCGGCCTGATCACCGAATAGTCATAGGAGAGCGAGCCGTCGGGCAGCTTCTTGGTGCCGAAGGAGACCAGCCGGTCGTAACAATTGACCGCCACCTGGTAGCTGGGGCGGTTGGTGCCCTTGCGGTGCAGGTCGAGCGAATTGATGGTCTGGCCTATGACCACGACGGCAGTCCCCTCGGGGGCCGCGAGCGCGGACGTGAACTTCAGGTAAGGCAGCATGTTGGCGCCCAGAGCCGTCATGCCCACCGTCTTGAGAAAGTCTCTGCGATCCATGGCAACACCTCCTGCCGATAGCCAGGCTGGCTCTTTCCCCGGCCAGACTGCATGCAATTTTGCATGCAAAGCAGATGCCAGAATCTTTTCTGCGCTATTTCAAAGGGTTATTAGCAGGCCATTCGGCCGGTGCCGCCATTGATTGCATAATATGCGGGCGGCGGCAGGCATGTGCCTGTGAATTCATCAGGCTGACTGTGGGGAGCGGTCCAATCTGGCGAGTGCAGGTCCTAGGACCTGGAAGCGCCGGGTTTGCGGGCCGAGGCGGCCACGAAATACTGGATGCGCCACTTGAGGCCGGGCTCCGACACCGAGCGGACAAGGGCATCCATATCCTCGGCCCGGCGGTCCTCGAGGGTGCGGGCGAGCAGCATGCGGTGGGAGTCCGCCGGCAGGGCGCCAGCGGACGCGGCGGCCTCGGCGATGATCCCGGGCCATTGATCCTGTCCATGCAGACCGGTCAGGAAGCCGCAGCCGAGCGCCTCCTTCGCGCCGAAGACGCGGGAGCTTTCGAGAATATCGCGGGCGGCGTCCTTGCCGATGGTTGCGGCGAGGCGGCGGGTGCCGAGAACGATGCCGAAACGCAGGCCGGGCATTCGAAACTTCGCGTCGGTCGCGGCGATGCGGCGGGTGCAGCAGCACACCATGTCGGCCGCCGCCCCGTAGCAGGCGCCGTGCACCAGGGCGAGCGTGGCGAACGGGGCATGATAGAGCGCCTGCAGCACCAGTTCGACGCGGATGAAGCGCAGCGCGAGATCACCGTCGGACTGGGCCTCGATGCCGCCGAAGTCGAAGCCGCCCGAGAAGCCCTCTCCCGCGCCGCGCAGAACGAGCAGGCGGGTCCCGTCGCCATGGGCACGGCTGAGCGCGGAAAGCATCTCGTCGATGAGTCCGGCGGACAGCGCGTTGCGCTTTTCCGGCCGGTTGAGCGTGAGGGTCGTCACCGCGCCGTCACGTTCGGCCAGGACCGCTTCGCTCATTGCCGCCGCTCCCGGACGCCCTGATCCCTGGCGGCGGGCTCAGCCAGCCACTCGTCGCAGACCTCCTGGGTATGCTCGCCGAGCTCGGGCGGACGGCGGACGACTTCGAAGCGGTAGCCGGACATGTGGACCGGATACGCCGTGGTACGGGTCTCGACGCCGTTGGGCAGGGTCAGGGGACGCACCAGATCCATAGTCTGCACATGCGGATCGGCGAGCGTGTCTTCATAGGTGTTGATAGGCGAGCAAGGCACACCGCGGCGGTCCATCTCCTCGAGCCATTCGGCGGCGGAGCGCGTGGCGAAGGGTTTCTCGAGTATTTCCAGCATGACCTTCTGGTTCTTCGCCCGGTCGAGCTGGGTGGCGAAGCGCGGGTCTTCCTTCAGCTCCGGCAGCCCTACCGCGTCGGCGACCTCATGCCAGAGCTTGTCGTTGCCGGCGGCAATGATGAAGTAGTCGTCGCTCGCCTTGTAGGCCTGGTAGGGCGCGTTGCGCGGGTGCGCGGAGCCGAGCGGTCTCGGGGTGCGGCCGGTGCCGAAATACTCGCTGGTCTGCAGCGCGGCGACGCCAATCAGCGAGCCAAGCATGGAACAGTCGATGAACGCCCCCTCGCCGGTCTCGCGCGCCTTCATCAGGGCGGCGGCGATGGTGTAGGCGGCATAAAGTCCGGCGCAGAAATCGCCGACCGGGACGCCGCACTTCACCGGCGGCGCGTCCGGCTCGCCGGTGACGCTCATCAGGCCGCTCATGCCCTGCACGGTGACGTCGAAGGCGCCCTTGTGGGCGTAGGGTCCCCTGGAGCCGTAGCCCGAGATGGAACAATAGACGATGCGAGGGTTCACCGCGCGCACGTCGTCATAGCCGAGCCCGAGACGCGGCAGGACGCCGGCGCGAAAGTTCTCCACCAGGACGTCGGCCCTGGCACAGAGCCTCAGCAGGCGCTTCAGGTCCTCGGGGCTTTTCAGGTCGGCCGTGATGCTGCGCTTGTTGCGGTTGAGCGAGGCGAAATTCTCGCTGTAGGCGGCACCGCCATTCGCTCCAGAGAGCGGCGGCCAGTTGCGCATGCCGTCGCCGCCGTCGGGACGTTCCACCTTGACCACGTCGGCTCCGAGGTCGGCAAGCACGGAACCCGCGAAGGGGCCGGCGGCGATCTGCCCGAATTCCAGAACCCTGATTCCGGACAGGGGCGCTCCTGCCATGGTTGCGCTCATGACCGGCTCTCCCGGCAATTCCTGGGGCGTATACGCATATCTCGCAATCTCATGTGTCCGGCGGGCGGGGCGGCTGCATAACCGTTCCGGCGTAGGTCTACTGATACAGGACGAGGATGACAATGGCGCGCTGCGCCCGGCGGGGCACAAGCGTTACCGCAGGACGGCATGGCGATGCGCTCACCTGCAGGGACGGTCGGCTGCCCCGAGCAATCTGCGTCCCAGCCCGTTATCGAGTACGGACCCTAATGGCTCTGGACCTTGCCGGAAGGATCGTAGCTGATGTTCATGCGGCGCAGCGTCTTCTGCGCGCTGTCATCACCCTGGACCGCGGCCTTGACCAGCCAATCCACGCCCTCCTGATAATTCTTGGCCACTCCCCAGCCCTTGATCAGCATGTTGCCGAGCTCGCGCTGCGCGACGGCGTTGCCCTGCTCCGCGGATTTCCGATACAGCTCGGCCGCGAATGCGGGGTTGCGCCGCAGCCCGCCGACGCCACGGACCAGCAGGTTGGCGAGATTGGCCTGGCCGTACATGTTCCCGGCATCCGCCGCCTTGGCATACCACTGGGCCGCCGCCTGATAGCTCTTCGCCACGCCCTGACCCTGCTCGTGCATCAGGCCGATCAGATTCATGGCCAGCGCATGTCCCTGCGCCGCCGCCTTGTTCAGCCAGTGCATGGCCTGAACATAGTTGACCGGCACACCCTGGCCCTGCCGGTACATGTAGCCGAGATTGTACTGGCCCGGCGAGAAGCCCTGCTCGGCGGACTTGGCATACCAGAACACGGCCTCGGAGTCGTTGCGGGCGACGCCGCGTCCGCTCTGCAACAAGGTTCCGAGATAGTTCTGCGCGTCGGCGCTGTCCTTCGCGGCGGCCTTGCGGGCCCATTCATAGGCCGCCTCGTCGTCGCGCTGCACGCCGTCGCCATCGGCATACATGCGCGTCAGGGACATCTGTGCAGGTATGTAGCCCTTGTCCGCCGCCTTGGTGAACCACTCCACCGCCGCCGCCTTGTCGGTGACGACACCGCGCCCGTTCTGCAGCACCCACCCGTAGTTGTTCTCGCAGGTTACGTGGCCGGAGAGGGCGCATTTGCGGAACCAGTCCGCCGCCTCCACATCGTTGCGCTCGACGCCGTCACCACGCAGCAGGACATGGCCGAGATTGTTCATGGCTCTCGGATCGCCCAGTTCGGCGGCCTTGCGGTAGAGCGCCGCGGCCTCGGCCGGGCTCTTCTGGATACCAAGCCCCAGATGCAGCATCTTGCCCTTGATGAACAGCGCCTCGGGATCGTTCCGCGCGGCGAGCGACTCCGCCAGCTTCCACGCTTCGGCGTAATTTTTCGTATCGAACGCACGGGTCAACGCCTCGTGCTCGGGAGTATTCTGCGCCTGCCGTTCCGACAGGGGCTTTTCGCCCTCGCCGGGACCGGTGGTCCCCTCGTCCTGCGCCTGCTCCTTCTGGCCGTCGCCGTTCTTCTTTTCGTCGGCCCGGGCCTGCTGCTGCGCATCCTGTCCGCCCTGGCCTTCGTTCTGCACGACCTCCTGGTCCGTGCCGGGATCGCCCGGCCCGTCGTCACCGGGCCATAGCGCCCATACGCCCACGGCGAGGACCAGAGCAAGCGCGCCGGCGCCCATGACCAGCGTCCTGGAACCGCCTGTGGCGAGGGCGGGACCCTTATCGGCGCCGGCGGCACTCTTCGGCCTCGCCTTCGGGCCGGGCGAAGTCCTTGCGGTTGTCCTGGCGGAGGCTTTGGCGGGGTCCTTCGGAACTGCTCCGCACACCGGGCAAGCCTCCTGCTCGTCGCGGTCGTAAACGTGTCCCTCGATGCATCGGATCAGGTTGCTCATGGTTTCTTGCCGGTTCCGGAGGAGTCCCCCTCCTTCGCCTTCTCCTTGTCCGGTAGGTCCTTGACTGTCTTGCGCTGCTCGCTCAGGGAGAGGGCCACGAGCTTGCCGTACCACTGGACTTCAGACGGGCTGGCCGGCCGGAACGAGATGCCCTTCTCGTCGCTGGTGATGCCCGCCAGCACCGCCCCGACGGTGCCATCGTCGATCCGCGCCGTGCGAGGCCGCAGCGAATGCCATGCGCCGGCAACCTTCGCGGTCATGTCGAAGCTGACCGTGCAGGCACGCGGCGTCGGGGTCAGGGCGCGCCAGTCCTCGCCGCGGAAGCGGTAGCGCTCCCCATCTTCCTTGGACATGACGGCCAGCATCAGCTTCCCGGCCTGCCCGGTCGAATAGGACACAAGGAATCTGTTCCGCATATAACCGAAGTTCTTCACCGGCCCCTGGTCCGCCAGCTTGACCGCGTCCTTGGGATAGTAGCGCGACACCTCTCCTCCGTTACCCAGATTCAGGTAGAGCAGGTGCTGGGGCAGGATCGGCGACTTGTCCTTGGTCCAGGTGTAGTCGTTCTCGCTGCCCTCGCGCAGAATGACGCCGCGAATGAGGACGTCGTCACACCCTTCCACGCTGACGGAGGCCAGGATCAGCCGGTCGCCCTGCTCCAGCTTGTTGCGCAGCCGGTCGATCTCCTCCTTGAGCTCCGCGATCTCCTGTTCCGCCTTCCTGAGTTCGCCGGTCAGCCGGTCGTTTTCCGCCGCCAGGCGGTTGTTCTCCTGTTCGAGCCGCGCCACGCTGGCCAGCGCCTTGTCGAGCAGGGCCCGCATCTTGCCCACCACTTGCGCGGCGAGTTCGACCTGCGTCTTGGCCTCCTGCAGGTTCGCCTGCGCGCCGCCGCCCCCGCCCGCCGGTCCAAGCTGGCGCGACACCGTCTCGATGCTCTCGCGCGCCTTCTTGAGTTGGAGGACGATCTCCTTGATGTCCTCCTCGGTCTGCTTGTTCGGCGTGTAGTAGGGCAGCAGCAGAAGCATGAGCACGAGGAACGCGCCCATCGCCTTTGTCACCACCGCCATGAGCGAAATGTCGAAGGTCTCGATGGAACGGTGGGGACGTCGCATGGGCTAGAAGCCTCGGATCATTTGCCCGTGTAGATCCGGTTTATGAGGTTCTTCAGGCAGTAGTCGGCGGCGCGATTGAGCGTCAGCTCCTCGGAGCGCTGCACCACGTTCTGCAGGAGCACCAGCACCGCGCTCAGCACCAGTGCGATGATGGTGGTGTAGAAGGCCACGGCCAGGCCCGCAGTCACCTTGTCGAAGGCTATGTTCTGGGAATCCTTCATGCCCTCCAGCGAAATGGAGATGCCGACGACCGTGCCGATGAAGCCGGTGGTGGGGATGAACCAGACCAGAAAGCGCATGGTCTGGTAGGACAGGTCGACCCGGTGACTCATCAGCTCCAGCGTGCTGGTGAAGATGGCCACCGTCTGCTCCAGCGACTTGCTGGTGATGAGCTGCAGAACCGACAGGTCGATGAGCCGCGGCAGGAAAGCGTCGTCGCCGGCGTCGAGTTCCGCCACCCGCCTGCGAATCGGCCCGAGCTGATCGATCTTGAGTACGCTCGAATCGTCCTCCGGCAGCAGGCCCAGCGCCAGATAGTCCCGCTCGCGCCGCGCCGCACGCCAGCGCACCCACAGGTCAGCAAGCCCGATGGCTGACATCAGGTACATGATATTCTGGATGGTGAGCGGGTAGACCGGCCAGAAGAACGAGCTCTCCGCATAGTCGAAGAGGAAGACCGCCAGGGGCGAATTCCTGCCCAGAAGGAGGGATCCCGCGGCGATGAACACGATAGTGGCGACGATGGCCACCAGATAAGCCAGCGGCTCCCTGCCGCCCGCCCGTGCAAGTCCGGCGCGCAATGCATGTACTGCGTCAACCATGGCCCCCCTCCGCAAGATCACGGACGGACACTCAGGTTAATGCGGGTTTACAGTCAGGTCTATCCATGAATCCGCTCGGTATATTCCCCTCCAGCCCTGCCATGATGGGCGCCGATTGGCGAATGCGACGATCGTCGGCAGTCGTGCCGCCGCCGGCTGAAGACCGGCTGCGTTCATGACGCTCTGTGGAACGGATTGCGCAGGATCAATTTCCTGAGGGATAATCCCGGACAAGCATGCGTATACAGCCGCGCGAAACCATATGCGCCGCTGCCCGCGATTGCAGGTCAAGGGAGTGAAGCATGAAAATCCTACCGAATCCGGTCTTTCTTGCCGCCATTTTGGCATTCGCAACATTCGTTCAGACAGGCCCGGCATCCGCCATGACCGGTAAGGAGCTGTACGACACCTGCCGCGCCTATCCGAATGACGGGCAGACGGCGAGTTGCGAGTTCTTCGTTTCCTCTCTGGCCGATGTCTTCAGACAGGACGACACGCTGGGAAATCCTCGCGGCAAGATATGCATAGGCACCGATGTCCCTGTCGCGGAACTCGTCGGTACGGCCACGAAATGGCTGGCGGATCATCCCGAAATGCAGGGGATGAGGGCCTATGACGCCCTGTACGACCCTATTGCCAGGAAATATCCCTGCAAATAGACGGCAATCTTCGTCTGCCTGGAGTATATTCCGCCGTCATTCGATGACGGCCGTTTGGGGAGAATCCGGCTTTGCCTTATAGCCGGCATCATTTCTGCGCAATGAGGGCATCGCAACCATGACCAGCCAGATGCACCCGGCTGCCCTGCATCATCAGCCGTCCTTCATTACCGCGCCGGGCGAAACCGACGTTCTGATGATGGTGATGCTGTTTTTTCTGATCGGAACGGTGATCGCGCTGGGAGCGTTCTACTTCCGTCTGCACGCGCTGCCGGAACATATCGCGCACAAGGGCCAGAAGGTGCAGATGGAGATCGTCGCTGTGCTGGCGCTGATCTCGCTGTTCACCCACAACCACCTGTTCTGGATCCTGGGCCTGCTGCTGGCCATGGTGCAGCTTCCCGACTTTTCCACGCCCACAACGGCGGTGGTGAATTCGCTGTCCCGGATCGCCGACGCTCAGGAGGAGCGGGCCAGGGCGTCAATACGAGCTCCCGCGCAGCCTGCCGCCGCCCGCAAGAAGCAGCCGAAGTCGCCGGACAGCGACAAGGGCAGCATCGGCAGGCCGGAGGGTGGCGATGCTTGAGCTGTTCCTGTGCTCCCTGTTCACGGTCTTTCCGGACTACCTGTACAGGCGCTACGTTCAGGGCAAGCGGCTCGGCAGAGAGATCACACTGTTTTCGGTGTGGTACGAGCTGCGCTACGGCATCACCGGCTGCGCGATACTGACGGTGCTGCTCATCGCCACGGTCTTCTACTTCCATCCCTCCACCACCAATGTCGTTTCCTACTTCCGCACGGTCGCGATCCTGCCGGAGGGCAGCGGTCGGGTGGACGAGATCTATGTGAAGCTGCGCGACAAGGTGCAGGCGGGGGACAAGATCTTCAAGCTGGACAGCTCCAAGCAGGAGGCCGCGCTGGAGACGGCGCGACGGCGGGTGGACGAAGTCAGCGCCTCCTTCGAGCAGGCCAAGGCGGAACTTGCGGTCTCCGAGGGCAAGATCGAGGAGGCCAAGGGCGCCTACAACCAGGCGCTGGATGAGCTGGAGACCAAGTCCGAGCTGAACCGCCGCAATGCCGGCACGGTCGCGGTGCGCGAGATCGAGCGGCTGCAGAGGCTGGTGGAGAGCCGCCAGGGCTCGATGTCGGCCGCCTACGCGAACAAGCAGTCGGTGGAGACGCAGATCAACTCGCTGCTGCCGGCGCAGAAGGCCAGCGCCGAGGCTGCCTTCGCACAGGCACAGGTCGAACTCAACAAGACAGTCGTCTATGCGGGCTTCGATGGCTATATCGAGCAGTTCACGCTGCGCAAGGGCGACATCGTAAACCCGTTGATGCGGCCCGCGGGCGTGCTGATCCCCACCGAGGCGGGCCGCCAGGCGCTGATCGCGGGCTTCGAGCAGATCGAGGCGCAGGTGATGAAGCCCGGCATGACGGCGGAGGTCACCTGTATCGCCAAGCCGCTGACCATCATTCCCGCCGTGGTGACCCAGGTCCAGGGCTATATCGCCGCCGGCCAGATCCGGGCCAGCGACACGCTTCTCGACACCTTGCAGGCCGGACGGCCCGGGACCATCACCGTCTTCCTGGAACCGATGTTCGAGGGGGGCTTCGCCGACATACCTCCCGGCAGCCGGTGCATCGCCAACGCCTACACCAGCAACCACGACAGGCTGGACGATCCCGACGTCGGTTTCGGCGAGTGGCTCTATCTCCACTTCGTCGACACCATCGGCCTTGTACACGCCCTGCTGCTGCGCATGCAGGCGCTGCTGCTACCGTTGC
>JBFWSL010000095.1:0-11729 GCA_050248375.1 Hyphomicrobiales bacterium
AGCTCAGGTCCACGCGGGAGAGCACGATGAGCTGCGACGCCATGGACACCACGAAAGTGCACATGCCGAGCATCACCAGCGGATTGAACATGGTGCGCACGGCGGCGCTGGCGACCTCGCCGCTCTCGAAGGCGAAGGCGCCGACCCGCGTCATGCCGGCCTTCAGCATGATCTGCGCCGCCGCATTGGTGAGGACGGTGAAAAGAATAAGGGGAATGTATGCCGTATTGCTCATGTGCCGCGCCTGACTTCCTGGAAACCCCTCATGGATTTCTGTCAGTACGCATGCCCGGGCGCAATTCACGCCCGGTGAATTGGTTAGCATTTTAGACGTTAAGATTACCGAGGAATTGCAAGGACTTCGGCCATTTCTTCCGGCCTGGCGGAGATTGCGCCCAGGGCAGCCGGCGCGTTAACCAGGAGCCGTGTCCTCCGGCCGCTGTCAGGCGGGAAGTTTCGCGTCCTCCAGGATCATGGCGGCGCCCTTCTCGGCGATCATCATGGTCGGCGCGTTGGTGTTGCCCGAGGTGATGGTGGGCATGACGGAGGCGTCGATGACCCGCAGGCCTTCCACGCCATGCAGCCGCAGGCGGTCGTCGACCACGGCGAGCGGGTCGCTCCCCATCTTGCAGGTGCCGACCGGGTGGAAGATGGTGGTGGCGATATTGCCGGCCTCGCGTGCCAGGTCCTCGTCCGACGCGATATGGGCGCCGGGCAGGTATTCCTCCGGACTGTATTTCGCCATGGCGCGGGCTGCGAGGATGCGGCGGGTGAGGCGGATAGCGTCGGCGGCGACCAGCCGGTCGCCGGGCGCGGAGAGGTAGTTCGGGCTGATGGCCGGATGGGCGTTCGGGTCGGGGCCGGTGATGTGGACGGTGCCGCGGCTTTCGGGCCGCAGGTTGCACACCGAGGCGGTGATGGCCGGGAAGGGGTGCAGCGGGTCGCCGAACCTGTCGAGCGACAGCGGCTGTACGTGATACTCCAGGTTCGGCGTCTCGCGGGTCTCGTCGCTTCTGGCGAAAACGCCGAGCTGGGACGGGGCCATGGACAGCGGCCCCGACTGGAACAGCAGATATTCCATCCCCATGCGCGCCTTGCCGATCAGCGAGTTGGCGAGCTGGTTCATGGTCCTGGCGCCGGTCACCTTGAACACGGTGCGGATCTGGAGATGGTCCTGCAGGTTGCCGCCGACGCCCTTCAGCTCGTGGCGCACGTCGATGCCGCGGGACCCGAGCAGGTCCGCCGGGCCGATGCCGGAGAGCTGCAATATCTGGGGCGAGCCGATGGCGCCGGCCGAGAGGATCACCTCACGGTTCGCGTCCGCGCGCTTCGCCAACCCGTTGTGACGGAATCGGATTCCGGTGCAGCGCCTGCCGTCGAATTCGAGCCCTTCGACCTGGGCGCGGATGACGACGCGCAGGTTGGGGCGCTTCATGGCGGGGCGCAGGAAGGCCTTGGCGGTGGTCCAGCGGATGCCGCGTTTCTGGTTCACCTGGAAGTAGGAGGAGCCCTCGTTGTTGCCGCGGTTGAAGTCGCGGATTTTCGGGATGCCCACCTGTTCGCAGGCATCGCGGAAGGACTCCAGGATGTCCCATTTGAGCCGCTGCTCCTCCACCCGCCAGGGGCCGCCCGCGCCATGCATGTCGTCGGCGCCATGGGCGAAGTCCTCGTGCCGGGTGAAATAGGGCAGCACCTCGTCCCAGGACCAGCCGCGATTGCCCATCTGCCGCCAACTGTCGTAGTCGCGGGCCTGGCCGCGCATGTAGATCATGCCGTTGATGGCGGAGCAGCCGCCAAGCACCTTGCCGCGCGGATAGTTCAGCGCGCGGCCGTTCAGGCCGGGCTCGGCTTGCGTCCTGTAGCACCAGTCGGTGCGCGGGTTGTTCTGGGTGTAGAGATAGCCGATGGGGACATGGATCCAGGGGTAGGTCGCCTTGCCGCCCGCCTCGATAAGCAGAACGCTGTTGGCCGGGTCCTCGCTCAGACGGTTGGCGAGCAGGCAGCCGGCCGATCCCGCGCCGACGACGATGTAGTCGTAGCGGTCCTCGCTTCCGGCACTGTCCCTGTCCGGCGGCATGCCTAGTTGAAGGCGATCATCTGGCGGATGACGCTGCCCTCGGCCAGTTCGTCGAAGCCGCGGTTGATGTCGTCGAGCCTGATGGTCCCGCTCATCAGGCGGTCCACGGGCAGCAGGCCCTGCTGGTAGAGCGCGATGTAGCGCGGGATGTCGCGCATGGGCACGCAGGAGCCCACATAGCTGCCCTTGATGCAGCGCTCCTCGGCGACCAGCGTCACATGCTTCAACGAAAAATCGTGCTGGGGGTGGGAAAGCCCGGCGGTGACGGTGGTGCCGCCGCGCCGGGTGACCCGGTAGGCGAGGTCCATGGCCTTGACGGAGCCGGCCATCTCGAAGGCGAAATCGACGCCGCCTTTGGTTGCCTCGCGCACGGCCTCCACGCATTTGGCGTCGCCGGCGTCGAAGGCCTGGGTCGCTCCGAGCTGTCTGGCCAGTTGCAGCTTCGATTCCTGCAGGTCGATGGCGATGATCTCGCGGGCGCCGGAGACCTTCGCGCCGAGCAGGGCGTTGAGACCCACGCCGCCAAGGCCGACGACCGCGACCGTGCTGCCGGGCGACACCTGGCCGGTGTTCACCACGGCACCGACGCCGGTCATGACGGCGCAGCCGAACAGCGCGGCCTGGTCGAGGGGCAGGCTCTCGTCGATCTTCACGAGCGAATTGCGGGACAGGACGGCATGCTCCGCGAATGCCGAGACGCCGACATGATGATTCACGTCCCTGCCGTCCAGATGCATGCGGCGCGCGCCGGAAATCAGAGTGCCCGCGGTATTCGCCGCCGCACCGGGCTCGCACAGCGCGGGGCGGCCGCCCATGCAGGGTTCGCAATGGCCGCAGCTCGGCACGAAGGCCATGACCACGTGGGCGCCCGGCCTGAGGTCCTTCCCGCCGGGTCCGCATTCCTCGACGATGCCGGCGGCCTCGTGGCCAAGCGCCATGGGTACGGGACGCGGGCGATCGCCATTGATGACGGAAAGGTCGGAATGGCACAGGCCCGCCGCTCCCATGCGGACCAGCACCTCGCCTTCGCCGGGCGGATCGAGGTCGATCTCCTCGATGGTGAGCGGCTGGCTCCTGGCGTATGGGGCCGGCCTGCCGATCTCATGCAGGATGGCGGCGCGTGTCTTCATCGTACTCCCCCCTCACTCTTTCCCCCGCAACGAGCCTAGCCCCGCCCGCGGGGGCAGGCAATCGGGCCATGACCATCAGGCGTCGAGCCAGGCGAGAAGGGCGGCGTTCACCTCGGCGGGTTTCTCCATGGTGGCCATGTGTCCGCAACGGGGGATGGAGACCAGCTTCGCGCCCTGGATGCCGTCCGCCATTTCCCTGGCGTGCTCCGGCGGGGTGAGCTTGTCGTCCTCGCCGACGATGACGAGGGCAGGGCAGGTGATGGTCTCGAGTGTTGGCCGGGAGTCCGGCCGCGCCATGATGGCGCGCTGGTGGATCACGTAAGCCCGGGGGCCGGTCTCGTCCGCCATGGCGAAGAAGTCTTCCCTGATGGCTTCCTGGTTGTCCGCATGGACCGCGATGGCGAACTGGTCCTCCATGACCTTGCGGAACTTGCCGCTTTCGGTCAGTGCGATGCGTTCCTGCCGTACCTTGCCGGCCTCGGGCGCGTCGGGCCGGGCCGAGGTGTCGAGCAGGGCGAGGCGCAGCACGCGCTCGGGCGCCTGACGCCAGATCTCGAAGGTGAGATAGCCGCCCAGCGACAGGCCGGCTATGGCGAAACGGGGCGGGGCGCTATCCAGGATGCGCCGGGCGGTCTCGGCAACGCTGGTGCCTTCCAGATGACTGGCGACGGTGACGGGTCCGCGCGGCCACAGCGCCGCCGCCTGGGCAGTGAACAGCCGGGCGGAACAGGCAAGGCCCGGCACCAGCAGGATTGGTATATTTTCGCCCATCTCGGCTTCCTCCTTGTGATCCCGGCCCAATCTAGCGCAGTCCGGCCCGCATTTCCGCGTCTTGCATTTCCCCGGGCCGCAGTGCCTAACTGCAGCGCGAAGCCGTCATCCATATTTCACCTCTGATCCGGATCGGGGCAATGGGACTTGGAAAACTCTTTACCCGGCGGAAGAAGGACAAGCACCGCCAGCGCCACCAGAACCTGTGCAGCGTACTGAACAGGCATGGCGTCGATCTGTTCCTGGATGTGGGCGCCAATGTGGGCCAGACCGGGCGCGGCCTCAGGGAAGGCGGCTATGGCGGCCGCATCATTTCGGTGGAGCCGGTGAAGAGCTGCCACGACAAGCTGACTGCCGCGGCGAAGGACGATCCGCTGTGGGACGTGGCCGGGCGGTGCGCGGCAGGCGAGAGCGAAGGCAGCGTGGAAATCGCCGTCAGCCTGGCGACCGACCTGAGCAGCCTGTCGGCGCCGACCCAAGCCTTGCTCGCCACGCTGCCGAAGGCGGAGGAAGCCCAGCGCGAGACGGTGCCCATGCGGCGCATCGACGGGATGTTCGCGGATGAGATAGCCGGCGCCAGGCGGACTGTGCTGAAGATCGACACGCAGGGCCACGACATGGCGGCGCTGCGCGGCGCTGAAGGGGTCATGGACAAGCTGCATGGCGTACAGACCGAGATGTCGCTGCTGCCGCTTTACGAGGGCGAAACGCTCTACCTGGATATCCTGAACTACCTGCACGGCAAGGGTTTCCGTCCCTATCTCCTGACCGACAAAACCTTCAGCAAGCAGCTCGACCGCCAGCTACAGCTCGACGGGCTGTTCATGCGCGACGCCGCGTAGCGCCGGGGAAGGGGGCGATGGGCGATCCGTCAGACAAGCCTGCGTTCCGGCCGGGAAACGTCACGCTGATGGTGTGCACCTACCGGCGGGAGGACCTGCTTCCGCGCTTCATCCAGTCCGTTGCCGCGCTCAAGGTCCCGCGCGGGGTGAAGCTGCATCTGGTGGTGTCGGACAACAATCCCGAAAGCCATTTCGACGCCTATATCGGCGCGCTCCTGAAAAAGCTGCGCTTCAAGTCGTCCTATGGACACGAGCCGCAGGCCGGCTACGCCAACGCGCGCAACCTGGCGATCCGGCTGGCGCTGGAGACGCCGGCTGAGCTGTTCGCCTTCGCGGACGACGACATGGAGCTCGATCCGGGCTGGCTGGAGGGCCACCTCCGGTCGCATGCGGAATTCGGCACCGACGTCATCGGCGGCGCCATCGCCCGCAAGGGCAGCCGCCACGAGCATGGACGCCGTTTCTCCCATGGCCAGATCTGCGTGACGCAGGGGACGGGCAATGTGAGCTTCAGGCGCTGGCTCATCGCGGAGGAGGGGCTAAGGCTGCGCTTCGACGAGCGCTTCAACAAGACCGGCGGCGAGGACCAGGCCTTCTTCGCCGCGGCGCGCGAGGGCGGGGCGGTCATCGTGTTCAGCGCGTGGCCGGTCATCCACGATCCCCAGTCGGAGCAGGACTGGCTCGAGGAACTGGAGAACAAGGCGCGTGTCTCGGCCGTGATGCACCGCAACCGCGTGGTCCGGGCGCGCAAGGAGAGGAATATCCTCGCCGGCCTGCTGGTGGCGCTGGGCGGACTGCGCTTCGGGCTGAAGGGCCTCGTCGGATACGCCGATTACGGCGCCAGCCGTGCGACAGGCCACGGCGAGCGGGCCGAGAAGAAACGCGTTTCGGCGATGAAGAACATCGACAAGATGAGGCAGGGGTTCCGGGGCCTCGCCGGCGACTATGTCGCCCGGCAGGACGTGCGGCGCGGCGGCTAGCGCATCATCCGGCCAAATGGAATCGCTTGGCCGATAAGATCATGCGCCAGATCGATAGCTCGAGCATGATCCTGTCGGAAAAGCGGTATCCACTTTTCCGGATCATGCTCTGAGGCCGTGTGTCAGACCTCTTCCAGGATTGCCGTGAGGTGTATCTCGGGAATCTTCAGTGCGTTGGCGTAGTCGTGCAGGCGCTTGCGTTCGCGGCCGGCGATCCGTCCGTCCGCCAGCAGCACCTTGTAGCAGGCCTTCAGCAGGGTCTCCTTGGTGTCGCGGTCCAGTCTGGTCTGGCAGGCGCAGAGTTCGTCCACGAGCGATCCGCTCTCCTGCTGGCACGCCTTCGCGGCGCTGGCGACGTCCTTCTCGGTGATCGGCTTGCCGGCCACGTCGAGATAGGCGTGCCTCACGGTCTCCGTCTCGCCTTCGCAGAATTTTCCGTCCGCCACGGCCATGGAGACCATGGCGCGCAGGATCAGATCGCGGTCCTTCTTTGCACGGGGCTTCGCGATGCCCATATCCAGTGCTTCCTTCCGTTGCCTCTCCGGCGGCTCGCGCCGCGCGGCTTCATGCCTCATAAATGCGCCACTTTGACGTTGATTCAAGGATGTCCCATGGCCAAATTGGCGCGCTTCCTATCACTTCCCGTGGCAATTCGCACCGGCTTTGTTGCTTTTTTTTGACCATCGGACTCCATGCGCCCCTTAAAAATCCTCCATCTTTCCGACGACCGGCCAGGTCACTACCATCTCGCGGAGGGCGTGATCGCGGCGATCGCGCGACTCACCGAGGTGGAAGGCGCGCGGCTGACCCTTTCCCGCAGATGGATAATGCCCGGGCGGTACCTGCGTTCCCTCGCCAACCGGGGGCTTGCCTCCGGCACCATCCTCAGGCTGGGCTATGGCGTGGACGTGGCCTCGCTGCCGGAGACGGATCTGGTGGTGTCGGCGGGTGGCGAGACCCTGGCCGCCAATATCGCGGCGGCGAGGAAGCTGGGGGCTGCCAACATCTTCTGCGGCTCGATCCGGGGCGTGCGGCCGGACCGTTTCTCCCTGGTGGTCAGCTCCTACGAGCGGCACGCGCATCTGCCGCGCCACCTGACCGGGCTGAAGCCCTGCGGGCTCGATCCGGACGATCTCGGCCGGCCGAGGCACGTGCCGGTCTACGGGCCGTCCTATCCGCCCAAGCTGGCGGGGCTGCTGGTGGGCGGGGACTCCGGCTTCTTCGGCTACCGGCCGGAGGAGTGGGGGCAGGTTTTCGACTTCGCGCGCCGGGTCTCGGCGGAGTGGGGGACGCGCTGGCTGATCTCCACCTCGCGGCGCACGGACCCGAAGATCGCGGAGACGGTGTTCGAGCTGGCGAAGGACAAGCAGGTGGTCGCCGACTTCGTGGACTACCGCTGGGCCGGGCCGGGGACGCTGGAGCGCATCTTCGGCAAGGCCGACGTGATCCTGTGCAGCGAGGACTCCTCCACCATGATCTCGGAAGCGGTCTGGTCGCGGCTGCCGGTGGTGGGCTTCTCGCCACACAAGCACGACTTCAAGCCGGAGGAGGCGGAGTACCGGGATTTCCTCACCCGCAACAACTGGTGCCGGTTCCTGCCCATCGGCGGGTTGACGGTGGAGCGGTTCAGCGCGGCGCTGTCGGAAATCTCGCCGCTGAGGGCCAATCCGCTCGACCAGCTCGCGGCGGAGCTGAAGAAGCGGCTGCCGGGCCTGCTGGCCGGAAAGACTCCGGCGGTGAGGGAGGCCGGAGAGGCCGGAGAAGAAAATCACGGGCAAATGTGACAGGGGCCGCCCCCGCAACGGGAACGGCCCCACATCGTCTGTCCGCGATCCCCGGTGGGGACCGCTAAAATCGGTCTAGGCGCTCAGGAACCTCGAAGAAGTAAGCATCCAGGCTCCAGACCCCACGGGCCGCGGACCATGACAATGAGACACTGGATCACCTCCTTTCGGTTGTTGACGATGACCTGAGCGTGCAGGTGTTCGCGCGATTCTGCAATAGGTGTTGTCGCGCATGATCTGAATTCGAAAACCGGTTTCCACTTTTCGGGATCATGCGGTAGAAGCGGGTCCGAATTCTCCAAACAGCCGAACGAATAGCCGAGAGCCCAATGGCCAATCCCCAATATGTCTATGTGATGCAGCGCCTGAACAAGTCCTATCCGGGCGGCAAGCAGGTGCTGAAGGACGTGACCCTCGCCTTCCTGCCCGGCGCCAAGATCGGCGTCGTCGGCGTCAACGGGGCGGGCAAGTCCACGCTCATGCGCCTCATGGCCGGCATCGACACCGAGTTCACCGGCGAAGCCTGGGCGGCGGACGGCATCACCGTCGGCTATCTGCCGCAGGAGCCGCTGCTCGACATCGGCAAGGACGTGACCGGCAACGTCATGGAGGGCGTGGCGGAGAAGAAGGCCATGCTCGACCGCTACAACGAGCTCGCGGTCAACTATTCCGACGAGACGGCGGACGAGATGGCCAGGCTGCAGGACGAGATCGACGGCCAGAACCTGTGGGACCTGGACAGCCAGGTGGAGATGGCCATGGACGCGCTGCGCTGCCCTCCCGGCGACGCGGACGTGTCGAAACTCTCGGGCGGCGAGCGGCGCCGGGTGGCGCTGTGCAAGCTGCTGCTGTCGAAGCCCGACATCCTGCTGCTCGACGAGCCGACCAACCACCTGGACGCGGAGACCACCGCCTGGCTGGAAGGCCACCTGCAGCAATATGCCGGCTGCGTGATCATGGTCACCCACGACCGCTATTTCCTCGACAACATCACCCAGTGGACGCTGGAGCTGGACCGGGGCGCGGGCATTCCCTACGAGGGCAACTATTCCTCCTGGCTGCAGCAGAAGGCGAAGCGGCTGGAGCAGGAGAAGCGCGAGGAGGAATCCCGCCAGAAGACGCTGGCGCGCGAGCTGGAATGGATCCAGGCGTCCCCGCGCGCGCGGCAGGCCAAGTCCAAGGCGCGCATCACCGCCTATGAGGACCTGGTGGCCAGGTCGGCCAGGGAGCAGACGGGGCGCGCGCAGATTCAGATTCCGGCCGGCCAGCGGCTCGGCGGCGTGGTGATCGAGGCGGAAGGCCTGAAGAAGGGCTTCGGCGACAAGCTGCTGATCGACGACCTGTCGTTCAAGCTGCCGCCGGGCGGCATCGTCGGGGTCATCGGTCCGAACGGCGCGGGCAAGACGACGCTGTTCCGCATGATCACCGGCCAGGAGACACCCGACGGCGGCGACATCCGCATCGGCGAGACGGTGCAGATGGGCTATGTGGACCAGAGCCGCGACAGCCTCGACGACAAGAAGACCGTGTGGGAGGAAATCTCCGGCGGCAACGACCAGATCCTGCTCGGCAAGCGCGAGGTCGCCTCGCGCGGCTATGTGAGCTGGTTCAACTTCAAGGGGCCGGACCAGCAGAAGAAGGTGGGCCAGCTCTCGGGCGGCGAGCGCAACCGCGTGCACCTGGCCAAGATGCTGAAGTCGGGCGCCAACCTGCTGCTGCTCGACGAACCGACCAACGACCTGGACGTGGAGACCCTGTCGGCGCTGGAGGCGGCACTGGAGGATTTTCCCGGCTGCGCCGTCATCATCAGCCATGACCGCTTCTTCCTCGACCGCATCGCCACCCACATGCTCGCCTTCGAGGGCGACAGCCATGTGGAATGGTTCGAGGGCAACTTCGCCGACTACGAGGAAGACAAGAAGCGGCGGCTGGGCGACGACTCCATCATCCCCAAGCGGATCAAGTACAAGCGGTTCAGCAGGTAGCGCCGGCGCCGGTACGCCTTGGTGGAGACAGGCTCCGGTTGATGGCCGGTAGCCCGGATGGAGCGAAGCGCAATCCGGGAGAAATAATGGAGTGGCTGACCCCGGGTTTCGCTGCGCTCCACCCGGGCTACGTGGCTACGTGGCTCGGTCAATCCGGTCCCCGCCTTCGCGGGGACAGGCTCCAGCCGGAATCCAGAAAGAAGCGTGCCACGCGCGAGGCTGCTGAAGGCTGGGTCCCCAGCCGTGCAGCGGATCACCGTCGCGGGCCGACCGATCGCCCGGGCCGCTGCCCGCCGGGAATGACGGTAGAGGAAGCCGCCGCCCGTCCGGGGTCCGGCGGGAAAGCGGCCCCGGTTCTGCGGAGCGGCATTTCCTGCCGCACCGCGCCCGGGACACGGCCTGTCCCGTAGCCCGAGGCAGTAAGGGCTTGGACCCCGGCCTTCGCCGGGGTTTCGAGCCGCTCAAGCGGAAATGAGGCGAAACCCCTGCGCAAGCAGGGGTCTCTTCCAGTATGAGGGGCGGAGGCGTTCCGCGTCAGGATGGCGGCGCGGAACGGCATCGAGCACAAGCGGTTCGGCAGGTGGCGAAGACCGGGGAACTTGGGATAGTATTGCGGCCAGTAACGTCGATCTTCATCGCGTGCAGCAGGTCGAACAGCCCATGCCGTCTACCGAGAATACCGTCATCGAGCACCTGCGCCACATCCGCCAGGCGGTTGACGATCTGCATGAGGACATGCGCGAGGTGAAGACCCGGCTGGGCATTCTGGAGAACCAGTATGCCAGCGTTTCGAGCCGCCTCGACCGGATCGACGAGCGGGTGGGGCGCATCGAGAAGCGGCTCGATCTGGCGGAAGCCTGAAACACAGTGTCTGTCCTATGCCTGAGCGCGCCTACATCACGGCGGCGGGAACGTCCCCTCGGGCAGGGTGCCGTTCTCGATCCACTGGACGGACTTGGGCAGGGCTCCGTCGGTCTCGATGAACTCCTTCACCGCCTTCCAGGCTTCCTTGAAGGGGATGAACAGTCCGACAGGCATCTGGTCGCCTTGCAGCGTCCTCACCCATTTCTTGAGTTTGCCAAGATCGCCTTTTGAACTGTAAAATTGATTATAGGGTCCGCCACACTTTTGGTACATGAGCATGACGCCCAGTTCCGGATGGCCCCACATGTACATTCGAATATCGACGCGCCGCTCATCGGCGCGATCCAGATGCTCAGTGCCGTCAATACCTTCCAAGGCAATACTCCAGTTATCGTTGCCACCCAGGTAGGACCACTCCTTGCCTTTTGGAGCGAGGAAGAACGGCTCAAGTTCACGCAAATCCGGCCATCCAACCTGATCGAACTTATCGAAATAGATTCGCCGTCTCATTGACGCCTCTGTTCCATCCATTCGCCGTTGCGAATTGTCCGCCTTGCTCCGCTCGGGCTTATGAAGGTTATGGTTGGATTGCCCAGTTCCCGGGAGAGTAACGGAAGGACCTCTTTACAACTGCCACACATCTCACGTTCTACATAAATTTCGAGCCGACGGCCCGAGAGAGAGCCTCCATTCGCCCTAGCGGCCCTCAGCAGCGCTGTGGCCTCGGCGTGGAACATCGCGTTATTTGGTGCTCCGCCCAGATTCCTTGTATTCATAATGTTCGGATATCTTGCGACCATTTCGTCAACCGCCCGCCCAGCGGTTGAGCGGTCCCGTGCCGTATAGGTTGGCGCCGAAGAATTGACGCCAAAGATCGGGGTGTTGTTGAGGGATGAGACCGCGACGGTGTCCCGGTCGCGCGGCCATACCTCCCGCCCGAACAGATCGCGCGCATTATTCGCGCCACGATAGGCGTCAATCAGTTCCCTGGCCGGTCTGCGCGCCAGCTCCGTGAGCCGTTGCGCTGCCTCTCCTGCCTCGGCCTCTCTTGCGCGGATCGCCCCTTCGGCGGTTTCAAAGGCGCTGGGGCGCGGACGCCACGCCGGGTCAACCTCCCGCACCCTTGCTATTTGTGCCTGGGCTCGCGCGTTCGCCGTCACATATCTGACCGCTTGGGCGGGTGTCGCATCGAGCGTTCGCACACCGGCGCGGATTCTCGCGCCGCCCCGTCCACGAGGCGTATTCTGCGCTAGGCGCGTGCCTGGCTTGCCGAAGCTGTCTGGTGTGGTGTCGGTG
>JBFWSL010000096.1:0-11688 GCA_050248375.1 Hyphomicrobiales bacterium
CGGCGGCCAGTCGGCCATCGCCGAGGAGACCAGCGCCCAGGTCAATTCGGTGTCCCATACCACCACCGAGGCCAGCAGCAACGTGAACAGCGTCGCCACCGCCGCCGAGCAGCTCAGTTCATCCATCACCGAGATCGGCTCGCAGATCACCAGCAATTCCTCGCTGGTCAACGGCGCCGCCGACGAGGCGGAGCGCACCACCTCCAGCGTGGCCGAGCTGGTCGACGTGGTGGAGAAGGTTGGCGAGGTCACCAGCCTGATCCAGGATATCGCCGAGCAGACCAACCTGCTGGCGCTCAACGCCACCATCGAGGCGGCGCGCGCGGGCGAGGCCGGCAAGGGTTTCGCCGTGGTCGCCAACGAGGTCAAGAGCCTCGCCTCCCAGACCGCCAGGGCCACCGAGCAGATCGGCGCGCAGATCGCCGAGATGCAGGGCTGCGCCAAGACGGCCACTTCCGCCGTGCAGCAGATTGGCGAGCGGCTGAAGGAGATGCGCTCCACCGCCTCCTCCATAGCCGCGGCCGTGGAGGAGCAGAGCCACTCGACCCAGGAGATCGCCCGCGGCGTTCAGCTCGCGGCCGACGGCACCACCCAGGTCAACGCGGGCATGGAATCCGTGCGCCAGGCCGCCGACGAGACCGGCCGCATGAGCCACGAGGTGCAGACCGCCGCAAGCGATCTCAGCACCCAGGCCGAGGCCCTCAACAGGCAGGTGGACAGCTTCATCGCGCGCGTGCGCACCGGCTGACCCGGATATCGCTGGCCCTCGCCGCAAGGCGGCCGGCGATACACTCGCGCCGGCCGCCTTCGGCATTGCCGCCTCGGTTGCTAGGCGGCGCCGTAGAGGATCTCCACCACCATGCGGGTATCGGCGTCGACGATGACGATGTCGCTGCCCCATACGAAGTAGACGTACTCTCGCCGGACCGGATAGGACACGAACACGGCCGCGGGCAGCGGGTGCAAGTGGACATGGCCCGGAACGGCCACGCCGAGCGAGACCGAGATTCTGGTCTTCGGCACCGCGTCGACGGACACCCTGTTCTTCTGGAAATAAGTGCGCGCCTCGGTCTTTTGCTGCGATGACAACTGCGCCTCGCCATCCGCGCCGCCCGGCTGGTCGCCACGCTGCTGTGCGCCAAGGCCTTCGGCGCCCGACTGTGTGCGCCCCTGCGCATCAGCGCCGGATTGCACGCTGCCCTTCTGCTGCGCGTCGCTGCCCGCGCGGCCGCGCGGCTGGCTGTCCGCGCTGCCCGGGGGTCGGGTGACGCTGCCGGTGCCGGCGCCTCCGCCGGTGGGGCCTTCCGTACCCGGCGCGCCCTGCCCGATTCCCTGCTGCCCGCCAGGCGCTTCACCGCCCTGCTTCACCGCGCCTTCCGCGCCCGGCGCCGCGCCGGCGCCGCCCGGGCTGATGCCGCCGCTGGACTGGGCAAGCGCGGCGGGCGCGCCGATCGCCAGCGCCGCGGCAGCGCACAAGAGACCCGTTCTCAGTCTGATCATGTGTAACCTCCTCGTTTGCATCGCGCGGGACGAGCCTGGCGCGACAGGTCTGGTGGACCGAAGGAGGTGGATCGCGCGGGAGGGGCGATCGGTCGCCGCCCCCGGCATTGCCTGAACCTGAGAAGGCCGGGAAGGTTCCCCGGAACGGGCCGGTCAGGTCTTCCCGAATCCGTCCGGAGCGTATTGCGCGAAGACTTCCTCGCCGGTCATCTCCACCGTCTTGTTGGCGAAGGCGTACCAGTCCGGCTTCTCGTCGATGAAGATCTGGCTGGTGAGCGTGATGCCGGCCGTGTCGTCCAGCGCTCCGGCGGAAACCACATACTCGTCGGCCGGCAACAGATAATAGAACAGATGCGTGCCGCAGGTGCCGCAGAAGCCGCGCTCCGCCCACTCCGAGGAGCGGTAGCGCACGATATGCTCCTCTCCCTCGAAGGCGATCCCGCCCTTGTTGTGCAGCGCGAACAGCGGACCGCCGCCCCAGCGCAGGCACATGCCGCAATGACAGGCGCCGGCCTCGTGCACGGGCTTCTCGACGGTGAAGGTTACCTTGCCGCACAGGCAATGTCCGGTCTGCGCGCCGCTCCTGGCCATCACATCCTCCCTTTCGGTTGACAGCTATTGCTGCACTGCAAAAGTTTTATTGCGTCGCCGCATCTTTTGCACAACTATTGTTCGGCAATATCACAAATGAGGCAGCCGGGCGGCATCCGCCGGCGGCCCGAGAGAGCGACCGGATGAGCCAGCCCGCCCTGAAAGACGTCTCCGCCACCCCCGGGAACATCAAGGACCTGTACGACCTCGGCGAGATTCCGCCGCTGGGCCACGTACCGAAGAACATGCACGCCTGGGTGATCCGCCAGGATCGCCACGGCCCGCCGGAAGAGGCCATGCAACTCGAGGTCGTGCCCACCTGGAAACTCGACAGCCATGATGTTCTGGTGCTCGTGATGGCGGCCGGCGTCAACTACAATGGCATCTGGGCCGCGCTCGGCAAGCCGATCTCCCCTCTCGACGGGCACAAGAACCCGTACCACATCGCCGGCTCCGACGCGTCCGGCATCGTCTGGGCGGTGGGCTCCAAGGTCACCCGCTGGAAGGTGGGCGACGAGGTCGTCATCCACTGCAACCAGGACGACGGCGACGACGAGGAGTGCAACGGCGGCGACCCGATGTTCTCCACCTCCCAGCGCATCTGGGGCTACGAGACGCCGGACGGTTCCTTCGCCCAGTATGCCCGTGTGCAGGACCGCCAGCTCATGCCACGGCCGCAGCACCTGACCTGGGAAGAAAGCGCCTGCTACACGCTGACCCTGGCCACGGCCTACCGCATGCTGTTCGGCCACCGTCCGCACATCCTGCGCCCCGGCCACAACGTGCTGGTATGGGGCGCGAGCGGGGGCCTGGGTTCCATGGCCGTTCAGCTCATCGCCACCGCCGGCGCCAACGCCATAGGCGTCATCTCCGAGGACGACAAGCGCGACTTCGTGCTGTCGCTCGGCGCCAAGGGCGTCATCAACCGCAAGGAGTTCAACTGCTGGGGCGAGCTGCCCGAGGTGGGCTCGAAGGAATATGGCGACTGGTTCAAGGAGGTGCGCAAGTTCGGCGCCGCCATCTGGCAGATCACCGGCAAGGGCAACAACGTCGACTTCGTCTTCGAGCATCCCGGCGCGGCCACCTTTCCGGTCTCCACCTTCGTGGTCAAGCGCGGCGGCATGGTCGTCATCTGCGCTGGCACCACCGGCTACAAGCTCACCCTCGACGCCCGCTATCTGTGGATGCACCAGAAGCGCGTGCAGGGCTCCCACTTCGCCCACCTGCAGCAGGCGACCCAGGCCAACAGGCTGGTCATCGAGCGCCGCATCGATCCCTGCATGTCGGAAGTGTTTCCCTGGAGCGACATCCCCAAGGCGCACACGCGCATGTGGAAGAACCAGCACCGGCCGGGCAACATGGCCGTGCTGGTCAACTCGCCCTGCGCCGGGCTGCGCACCGTCGAGGACGTGATCGAGGCGGGCGGCGGCGCCACGCGCGCCGCCTGAGGCCGGTCCGCGTTACGTTTCCGCCCTGGCCGGCTCCACCGCCGCGTGCAGATGCTCCACCAGTCCCGGCTCGAGCCTGAGCCGGGCGGCGAGCTGCGCGAGATAGCCGCGTTCGGCCGCGCCTGACGCATCTATCGCCATCAGCGATGCGGCGTAGATCTCCGCCGCCTGCTCGGGCGTCTTCGCCGCGGAGACCACCATGTCGATATTGAGAGGCGTCATCAGCTCGTCCATGACGAAGGCCTTGGCGTCCGCGTCCAGGTCCATCCTGCCGAGCGCTTCGAATATCCGCTTCTGCTCGTCCGCGTTGATGTGGCCGTCCGCCTTGGCGGCGGCGATCATGGCCCGCAGAATGCCCGACGCGAGGTCCGCCCGCTCCGCATCGGGGGCGGGCAGGAACGGCGTACCTTCCGCTTTCCGCGCTTCCGCCTCGATGGTCCGGGTGCTACCTGCGCCGGACAGGTCGATGCCGAGCGGCGGCTTGCCGGCCTTGTAGTCGCTGTAGGCTTTGTAGGCGAGGCCGCCGAGCGCGGCCATGGCGCCCACCTGCAATCCTTTCTTGGCGAGCTTGCGCCCGCTCTTGCCGCCAAGCAGCAGTCCGATCACGCCGCCGGCCACGGCCCCGGTCGCGAGGTCACGCCCCCGCGTCGATCGCTGGCCCTGTTCCTGCTGCTGGTTGTTTCCAAGAAACTGATCGAGCAACTGCTGTGGATCGAACACGTCGGACGAACTCCTGCGTCTGGATTGCGTATATATCGCGGCTCCGCTCATAAGGAGCGGTTGCGGACCGATTTCAAGGGCCGCCGGAACGGATTTGACTACTTGTGATCTCTGCGCTCGCGGCGCTGGAACAGCAGCGCGCAGACCGCGCCCAGAAGCATCGAACTTGCCGTGCCCAGCAGTCCGTAAGTGATCGACAGCGCGAGCGCCGCCTCCGCGGGCACGCCGAACAGCGACAGCGTTGCCACCATCATCCCCTCGCGCACGCCCCACCCGCCGAGACTGACCGGCAGCGCCGCCGCGAAAGCGACCAGCGGCAGGACGATCAGCAGGTCCAGGGCCCCCACATTCAGGTGCATGCCCCAGGCCAGCAGCGCCACGCTGTAGAAGCCCATATAGACGATGGCCGTGCTCATCAGCACAAGCGAGGCAACGACCGGGAGGGCGAAGAACGAACCGCGGATTTCGCGGGCGAAGTTCCGCACCCGCGACACGCGCAGCGTCAGCAGGCCGCCGGCGGCCATGAGCAGCGCCACCGCCGCGATCACAACCATCGTCGTGACACTGACACCCACGACCATCTCGCGGAACTGCGCGAAGGCCAGCGTAATGCTGACGAGAAAGCACACCGCCAGCCCGCTCGCCGCCGCCAGCCGCTCCACCAGCAGTACGCCGAGCATGCGCGACGTGCCTGCGCCCTGCCCCTTGAGCATCACGCCCTTCACCGACAGCGGAACGACGGTATGCGACATGATCGACTGGGCGAAGCTCGCCGAGCCGAAGATGGCGAGACTGTTCAGCAGCGGCAGGCGGATGTCATGACGCAGCAGGATGTAGTGCCAACGCGCCGCGCCGGCGAGGTACTGGATGCAGAGCACCAGCAGGGCCAGGCACGCATCCAGGATATCGATGGCCGCCAGCCGCTGCAGGATCGCCCGGGCGTCGAAGAAATAGAACAGGGCGGCAATGAGCACGATCGTCCCGGCCACCCTCAGCATGGAAAGGCCCGTGCCGGAAGCAGCCCGCCGTACCTTCTCGGATTCCTCCTGCAGGCCGTCCTTCCGGGTCATGGCGCCCTCCGTCCCGCCAAGCCGCCGGCCCCGGGACGGATCCGGCGCCGCCCGGACGAGCGCCCGGAGCCCAGCGAGCCGCACAGGGCGCCCGCCTCCGAGTTGATTTCCCGTCCAGACCCGAATCGCATTAGCTAATCCATCCAGAAAGAATACGGATGATGTTCAAATATGGGTATCAAAACTGAATGCATACAGAAACTAGATTAACAGGCGGAAAGAGTCAATGACGGACTCCCGCGATAGGCGTTGGAGCGTCGACCAGCGCCTGCGCTTCATAGAAGAGCGGCTGTTCTGGCTTGGTTCCATAAACCGCGCGAACATCATCGACCGGTTCGGCGTGTCGATAGGCCAGGCCTCGGCGGACATCAATCGGTATCTGGCCTTCCGACCCAAAGATGTTCTCTATGACAAGTCGGCCAAACGCTACAAGGCTGGCGACAATTTCATGCCTTTGCTTGGCCCGCCGGACACGTCCCGTCTCCTGGGCGAATTCCGCCTGGCGGGACTGGGTGTGCTGGATGCGGGCGCGACGATGCTCGGCGCGGTGCCGCCGTTCGACCAGACGCCGGTGCCGGAGAGATCCGTGGACGCGACGGTGCTGCGCGCCGTCTGCCGCGCCATTTTCGGCGCCGCCGCCATCGAGATCGGCTATCAGTCCATGAGCCGCGCCGAACCGGTGCGGCGGCTGATCGAACCTCACGCCCTGGTGTATGACGGCTACCGCTGGCATGCGCGGGCCTGGGACCGCGAGACGGCGAGCTTCCGCGACTTCGTGCTGGCGCGCATGTCGGAGCCCGCGCGGGCGGGGACGCGGGAGAAGGACCCCGGCGACGATCGCGCCTGGACGGACTGGATCGAACTCCGCATAGCCCCGCATCCCGCGCTGACGCCTGCCCAGGCGACCGCCATCCGCCGCGACTATGCGATAGAGGGGGACAGCGCGGTCATCAAGGTGCGCGAGGCGCTTCTGTTCTACGCGCTGAAGCGGCTGGGCCTCGATACGCCGCCCGAGGCGCGGCCCCCGCAGGAGCAGCAGATCGTGCTGGTCAATCGCGACGAGGTGCTGCGGCGAACAACGGACTCCGGACCGCTGTAGCTTCTCTGCCAGGCATCAGCGCCGACATGCCTCCCAGCAGGGCGACGACCGCCATGCCCACGAGGCCGTAGGAGATCGACAGGGCGAAGGCCGCGTCGGCCGGAACATGGAACAGCGTGAGACCGCCGACCATGGCGCCTTCGCGCACGCCCCACCCGCCGAAGCTGACCGGCAGCGCCGACAGGAAAGCAACGATGGGAAGCACGCTCAGCAGCGCCGCATGATCGATGCCGATGCCCATGCCCGACGCCAGCGCGGCCACGGCGGCGAAACCCAGATAGACGATGGTGACGCTGGACAGCATCATCAGCGCGGCATCCGCCTTCGTCGCAAAGGCGTGGCGCAGGTCGCGCGCGAAGCGCCGCACGAAAGCAAGCCGCATCAGCAGCCACGCCGCCACCGCCGAGAGGGCCGCCAGCCCGAAGACCCACGGCAGGACGGCCCCCGCGTTCAGCGTCGCGACGAAAGGCTTGAGCACCCAGTAGCCCGGCACCGCCGCCGCCGCGAAGCACAGCATCAGCCCCGCCATCGCCGCGATGCGTTCCGCCGCCAGCGCGGCCGCCGTGCGCGAGAGATCGGACCCGTCACGGACCAGCATTACCGCGCGCACCGACAGTCCCGCGATCGAGACCACCAGCAGCATGTTGGCCAGCGCGCCGACGCCGAAGATATGCGCCGCCCGGCGCCCGTCCACCGGCATTCCGAGCCGCCGCAGAATGTAGAACCACCGCGCGCAGGCAATCACATATTGCAGTGCCAGCGCGCCGGCTGCCAGCAGCAGCGGGTAACGCTCGATGCCGTAGAGCCGCTCGTAGATGCTGGCGGCGTCCAGATGATAGACCAGCAGCCCCAGCAGGCCGAGCGTGAGCACGGCCTTCAGCATCGCGCCGCGCAGGGCTGGTTGCGGCGGGGCCGCGCCAAGCAGGCTGGTGAGTTGTGCCGCCGTCATCTGATCCGGGTGCCTCCGGTCCGGCCGTTGCCGGACCCCCGAGCGGCGCGCGCCGATTCGCCGGGCACCTGCTGCCGGTCCCGCCACGGGCCGGCTGCCGCGCATGAGCGAATCACCGTCGCGACTGTTGCGAGAGTGATACCCGATTTGCATCCCGAAAGGGTTAACGGGGGGTTAACGCCGCCCAGCCAAGCGGGCTTCGCCGTCGTCCCGCGCCTTTGACAAAAGACACATTTGCGCATGCGCACAAATCCTCTACGCTGCGCTGCAACAAACACGCATGGAGACTGTGCATGGCGCTCGCGGCCAAGGAAACCGCCACCCCCGAGATCACCTTGCTGGACGGCCTGGCCGAGTCCTCCGCCGCCGCCACGGCCGCCGCCGGAGCGCTGCTGGACAAGGCCCGCGCCGCCGCCGCCGCCGTCCTGTCGGAGGGCGGCAGGGTCTCCACCCGCGCCATGGAACACGAGCAGCACATGGCCCACGGCCTCGCCTGGCTGGCGACCTATGTGGAAAGCCTGCGCCAGCTCGATGCCTATGCCGCCCGCATGCGCCAGGAAGGCCGCCTCGGCGAGCTCGAGGCCCTCATCGTGCAGACCGGCTTCGCCAGCTACCTCGCCCAGATCGCCGGCGGCATCCCCATGAGCCAGGGCGAGACCGTCCTGCCTCACGAGATGGGCCTCGACGCCGGCGACATGCAGGCGTTCCTCGACGGTCCCGTCCGCCGGCTCATCGAGGAAGGCAACACCGCCGCGTCGCGGGCCCGCCTCGCCCAGCTCATCGCCGGCCGCGAGGGCTCCTCCACCTTCGGCGACACCGGCCTGGACGAGACCTACGAGGCCATGCGCGAGGAGATGCGCCGCTTCGCCGACGAGGAAGTGGTGCCCCACGCCCATGAGTGGCACCTCGCCAACGACTACATCCCCATGGAGATCATCTCCAAGATGGCGGAGCTCGGCGTCTTCGGCCTCACGGTGCCGGAGGAATATGGCGGTCTCGGCCTCGGCAAGGAGAGCATGTGCGTCGTCTCCGAGGAGCTGTCGCGCGGCTATATCGGCGTCGGCTCGCTCGGCACGCGCTCGGAAATCGCCGCCGAGCTGATCCTGCTCGCCGGCACGGACCAGCAGAAGGAGAAGTGGCTCGCCCGCCTCGCCAGCGGTGAAGTGATCCCGACGGCGGTCTTCACCGAACCCAATACCGGCTCCGACCTCGCCTCGCTCAAGACCCGCGCCGTGAAGGACGGCGAGGTCTACAGGATCACCGGCCAGAAGACCTGGATCACCCATCCCGTGCGCGCCGACCTGATGACCCTGCTCGCCCGCACCGGCGCGCCCGACTCCGGCTATCGCGGCCTGTCCATGTTCCTCGCCGAGAAGCCGCGCGGCACCGACGCCGATCCCTTCCCCGCCGCGGGCATGACCGGGGGCGAGATCGAGGTGCTCGGCTATCGCGGCATGAAGGAGTTCGACATCTCCTTCGACGGCTTCGAGGTCTCCGCCGGCAACCTGCTCGGCGGAGCCGAAGGCGAGGGCTTCAAGCAGCTCATGGCCACCTTCGAGGCCGCCCGCATCCAGACCGCCGCCCGCGCCATCGGTGTCGCCCAGTCGGCGCTGGAGCTGGCCCTGCGCTACGCCCAGGAGCGCGTGCAGTTCGGCAAGCCGCTCTTCGCCTTCCCGCGCGTATCCGACAAGATCTGCATGATGGCGGTCGAGGTGATGATCGCCCGCCAGCTCACCTATTATGCGGCGCGCGAGAAGGACGCCGGCCACCGCTGCGACCTGGAGGCCGGCATGGCCAAGCTGCTCGGCGCCCGCGTCGCTTGGGCCGCCGCCGACAACGCGCTGCAGATCCACGGCGGCAACGGCTTCGCGCTGGAATACCCGGTCTCGCGCGTGCTGTGCGACGCGCGCATCCTCTCCATCTTCGAGGGCGCGGCCGAAATCCAGGCCAACGTCATCGCCAGGCGGCTGCTGGAGTCCTGAAGCCTTTTCCCCCTCGCTGAGGCCTGCCTGCCCCTGGAAGCCGGCCGAAGGCCGCTTGGCCGCGGGATCGCGTTGTGATTGCATCACATCCATCCGATCATTGCGGAGGGGTATACCTTGCTGAACATCGCACCGGCACTGCTGCTCGCTGCACTCCTGTTGCTGCCAGCCCGTCCAGGCGCGTCGGCTGCCGACACCCTTTCCGGTGAACTCCGCGTGGCCGATGTCCGGCAGGGAAAGCCGCCCGGCGGCGGACCGGGCAAGCGCAAGAACCCGGAAGCTCAGAGCCGCGCCACCACCGCGCCGCCATTCATCGACGTGCATGCTCACATTCATGGGGACCCCGCCGGAACCGTAGAGGCCAGGCGGAAGCTGGATTACGCGGGGGCCGCGGCGCAGGCTGTCCGGCACATGGATGCCAACAACGTGCGCCTGACGATTGTCATGATGCCGCCATCCAAGGTGACAGGGCGCTACGACGACGATCAGTTGTTCGCCCAGGTTGCGCGCTTTCCCGGACGGCTGGCCGTTCTGGGCGGCGGAGCGACGCTGAACGCCATGATCCAGCAGACGCCCCCAGGACAAGGTGACCGAGGAACTGCGTCAGGCGTTCTCCGCCGAGGCCGACCGGCTGATCCGGGCGGGCGTCGTCGGCTTCGGCGAAATGACCGCCCTGCACTTCTCGTTCTTCGCCCAGCACGCCTTCATGGAAAGCCCGCCCGATCATCCCCTCTTCCTGCTGCTCGCCGACATCGCCGCGAGTCACGACGTACCGATCGACCTGCACATGGAGATCGTCCCGGCGGAGATGGCCGTGCCGGAAAAGCTGCGCCACGCGAGCAAACACAACCCGCAGAAGGTAAGCGCCAACCTCGCGGCTCTGGAGCGGCTGCTCTCGCATAACCGCAAGACGCGTATCGTGCTGGCGCACTCGATGGACAGCACCGGGAACCGCACGCCGCAGATCATACGCGGCCTGCTCACGCGCAACCCGAATCTGTATATGAGCCTCAACGTCCTCAGGCAGTTCCTCTTCGTCGAGAACCTGCCCCTGAAGGGATCGGGAGGCATCAAACCCGACTGGGTCCAGCTCATCAGGGACTTTCCGGACAGGTTCGTCATAGGCAGCGACCAGTTCTATTCGGCCCCCTGCCCCGGGTGCAAAATGAAGGAGCGTGTTCAGGCTTCATCGCGCTGGCTGGAACTGCTGCCCGGAGATATCGCGAACAAGATGGCGCTTGAGAATCCACGCCGCATATACGCCCTCGACTCGCGTTGAGGCGTCGCGCGCATCCTTTGCATCTCCGAGGGCGGGACTGAAATCCAGGCCAACGTCATCGCCAGGCGGCGGCTGGCGGGCAATGGGCCGCGCGGGCGCGCTCCCCGCTCAGGTCCACTTCTGCCCCTCGAGGACGAGAGGTTGCGAAACCCCGGCGGACGCCGGAGGCCCCATCCGGGCTGCGGTCCGCAGAACAGGAGACTGTCCGAAACCCCGGCTTCAAACCGGGGTCCACCCCGGTCTGGACTGGACCCCGGGCCAAGCCCGGGGTTTCGCCGGGCCGTGAGACGGGAGAAGGTACGAAACCCCGGCTTCAAGCCGGGGTCCAGCGACAAGCGCCGCCGGCGCGGAGCGCTCTTGCGGCAACCCCCCGTTAACCCTGCCTTTCAGCCTTTTCTTCACCCGATGCGGCGATACTGGGCCCGAACGGACCTGGGCGCATGCTGAAAATACTCAACTGCATCACCAACGACCACAACCCGTGGCTGGTGATCCTCGCACTGCTGATCTGCACCGCCGGATCTCTGGTCGCCATCCGCCTGTATCTGCGCGCCGACATCACCCGCGGCCTGCAGCGAACCGGCTGGATTTTCCTGGCCGCGGTCGCGGGCGGGACGGCGGTGTGGTGCACGCATTTCGTCGCCCTCATCGGCTACGAAACCATCCTCAGACCCGAATACGAGCCGATGCTCACCATGCTCTCGCTCATGGTGGCCATCATCGGCATGAGCATCTGCTTCTCGACAAGCTTCCTGCGCTTCCCCGCCGCGCCCGAGGTCGGCGGCGCCGGCGTCGGTCTGTCGGCGGCGGCCATGCACTATGTCGGCATGGAAGCCTACAGGATGAACGGCATGATCCTGTGGGAGCCGGGCTACATCGCGGCCTCACTGCTGTTCGCCGCGGCGTTTGGCGCGCTTTCGCTCAGCCGGGCCATGCGCCCTGCCACGCGCTGGTGCAAATATGGCGGCGCCGCCACGCTCACCCTCGCCATCGTGCTCCTGCATTTCACCGGCATGGCCGGCATAACCGTCATCCCGCTCTCCTTCGAGG
>JBFWSL010000097.1:0-11666 GCA_050248375.1 Hyphomicrobiales bacterium
AGATGGCCGGGAATGGCGACATCATGGCCCGGACGAAAAGCGCCATGGCGGCAACTTTCGGCGCGGCGGCGAAGAACGCCGTGACAGGTGTCGGCGCCCCTTCATAGACGTCGGGTGTCCACATATGGAAGGGAACCGCGGATATCTTGAACGCCAGGCCCGCCATGAAAAAGACGAGGCCGAAGATGAGGCCGAGGCTCGAGCCGCCGTCCTTCAGGGCGAAGGCGATGCCGGAGAATGTCGTCGTGCCGGTGAACCCGTAGATCAGCGAACTGCCGTAGAGCAGCATGCCCGAGGACAGCGCTCCGAGAACGAAATATTTGAGACCCGCCTCGCTGGAGCGCACGGAGTCGCGGCGGAAGGCGGCGATGACGTAAAGCGAGAGGCTCTGAAGCTCGAGGCCAAGATAAAGCGTGATGAGATCGTTGGCGGAGATCATCATCATCATGCCGACGGTGGCAAGCAGCGCCAGCACGGGGAACTCGAATTTCATGAGCTTGGCGTCGCGCATGTAGCCGGCCGACATGTAAAGGACGACCGCGGCGCCGGCGAGCGACAGGAGCTTCATGATGCGCGCGAAGCCGTCGACGACGAAAGCGCCTTCGAAAGTGACGACCCTCTCGCCCCCTTCCCTCAGGACGAGCATGGCGGCGATGACCATCAGAAGGATGGCGTACCAGTTGGACATTTCGCCGGATTTTTCGCCGCGAAAGGCGCCATACATCAGGATGGCCATGGCGCCGACGGCCAGCACGATTTCCGGCAGCAGCGGTCCGAAGGGTCCCATGGATGCGATCAGCGCCTTGAGCATTTGCTTCGTCCCTATCGCATCAGCGCCAGCCGCGCCTGGTCGGCGGCGGCAAGGGCGGCCTGGTAATCGGTCGCGAGCTTCTTGGCCGAAACGGCCATGACGTCAAGAAGCGGCGCGGGGTAGACACCGAACAGGATGGTCAGGATCACCAGTGGGGCGAGGATGGCCACCTCCCGCGCGTTCAGGTCGGCGATTGCCCGCAGCGCCGGTTTTTCCAGCACGCCGAAGATAATGCGGCGGTAGAGCCACAGCGCGTAGGCGGCGGAAAGGATAACGCCCGTGGTCGCGAAGAACGCCACCCAGGTGTTGACCTTGAAGACGGCGAGCAAGGTCAGGAACTCCCCTACGAAGCCGCTGGTGCCGGGCAGGCCGACATTGGCCATGGTGAAGACCATGAAGCAGAAGGCATATAGCGGCATCCGGTTCACGAGGCCGCCATATGCCGCGATCTCGCGGGTGTGCATGCGGTCGTAGACGACGCCAACACAGAGGAACAGCGCGGCGGAGACGATGCCATGGGAGAGCATCTGGAAGATACCGCCTTCGATTCCCTGGATATTGAAGCTGAAGATGCCGATGGTGACGAAGCCCATATGCGCGACCGAGGAATAGGCGATCAGCTTCTTGATGTCTTCCTGGGCCAGCGCCACGAGCGAGGTGTAGATGATCGCCGTGACCGAAAGCGCGAACACCAGCGGGGCGAACATCTCCGAGGCCAGCGGGAACATCGGGATGGAGAAGCGCAGGAAACCGTAACCGCCCATCTTCAGCAGAATGCCCGCGAGGATGACGGATCCGGCGGTTGGTGCCTCCACGTGAGCGTCCGGCAGCCAGGTATGCACCGGCCACATGGGCAGCTTGACCGCGAAGGAGGCGAAGAAGGCGAGCCAGAGCCAGGGCTGCATCGCGGAGGGAAACCTGTAGGAGAGCAGAGCGGCGATGTCGGTGGTGCCGGCCTCCCAGTACATGGCCATGATGGCCAGCAGCATCAGCACGGAGCCGAGCAGCGTGTAGAGAAAGAACTTGAAACTGGCATAGACGCGCCGCTTGCCGCCCCATACGCCGATGATCAGGAACATCGGGATCAGGCCGCCCTCGAAGAACAGGTAGAAGATCATCAGGTCCAGCGCGCTGAAGACGCCGATCATCAGCGTTTCAAGCACCAGGAAGGCAATCATGTATTCCTTGACGCGTTCGGTGATGGCGTCCCAGCTCGCCAGAATGCACAGCGGCATCAGGAAGGTGGTCAGGATGATGAACAGCATGGAGATGCCGTCCACGCCCATCTGGTAGATGATGGCGCCGCCAAGCCATTCGCTTTTCTCGACGAACTGGAATTCGGCGGTGGTGGGATCGAACTCGATCCAGATCACCAGCGAGAGCAGGAAGGTGAAGGTGGTGGTCCACAGGGCCACGTAGCGGGCGTTGCGGATCGCCACTTCGTCATTGCCGCGGATGGCGAAAATGAACAGCGCGCCGAGCAGCGGCAGAAAGGTAACCGCCGAAAGAATGGGCCAGCCGAGACTCATCGCAAGGGCCCTCCCGCGCTGAAGATGAACCAGGTGACAAGCAGCGCGACCCCGATGAGCATGGCGAAGGCGTAATGATAGACATAGCCGGTCTGCAGGCGGACGATGCCACGGGTGGCGTCAAGCACGCGCGCGGCGACGCCGTCGGGGCCGAGGCCGTCGATCACCGCCCCGTCGCCCTTCTTCCAGAGGAAATGGCCGAGCGCCCGGGCGGGCCGGACGAACAGGAAGTCGTACAGCTCGTCGAAGTACCACTTGTTCAGCAGGAACAGGTAGAGCCCGCGAAACGCTTCTGCGAGGTTGACCGGGATCTGCGGGATGGCGAGATAGAACATCACCGCGAGACCGAAGCCCGCCAGCATCATCACGAATGGAGCGGCCTTCACCCAGAGCGGCACATGATGGATGTGCTCGAGGATCTCGTTGCTCGGCAGGGTGAACAGCGCCTGGCGCCAGAAACCGGCATAGTGCTCACCGATGAAGTAAGGGGCGAAGACCGCGCCGGCGGCCAGCGATCCCAGGCCAAGCAGGATCAGCGGCACCAGGATGACCGGCGGAGACTCGTGGGCGTGGTTGATGACCTCCGGGTCGGCCCGCGTGCGGCCGTGGAAGGCGAGGAAGATCAGCCGCCAGGAGTAGAAGGACGTGAGCATGGCGGCGATGACGGTCGCCCAGAAGGCATAGGTGCCGACGCCGCTGTGAGCCGCATAGGCCGACTCGATGATGGCATCCTTGGAAAAGAATCCGGCGGTAAGCGGGAAGCCGGTAAGCGCCAGCGTGCCGATGATCATGAGGATCCAGGTGTACGGCACCATCTTGTAGATGCCGCCCATCTTGCGAAGGTCCTGCTCGTTGGACATGGCATGGATGACGGAGCCGGCTCCAAGGAACAGCAGGGCCTTGAAGAAGGCGTGGGTGAAGAGATGGAAAATTCCCGCGCCGTAGGCCCCTACCCCGAGCGCCACGAACATGTAGCCGAGCTGGGAACAGGTCGAATAGGCGATGACGCGCTTGATGTCGTTCTGAACCAGGCCGATCGTGGCCGCGAAAAAGGCCGTCGTGGCGCCCACCACGGTGACCACGCCGAGCGCGAAGGGTGACAGCTCGAACAACGGCGACAGGCGCGCGACCAGGAAGACGCCGGCGGTGACCATGGTCGCGGCATGGATCAGCGCGGAAACGGGCGTCGGGCCTTCCATGGCGTCCGGCAGCCAGGTGTGCAGCAGGAACTGGGCCGACTTGCCCATGGCGCCCATGAACAGCAGCAGACAGAGGGTGGCGAGAACGTCCACCTGCCAGTTCAGGAAGGTGAAGGTCTTGCCCACCTGGTCCGGTGCGGCGGCGAAGATCGCATCGAGGTCGATGCTGCCGAAGATATAGAACACGCCGAAGATGCCGAGAGCGAAACCGAAGTCGCCTACGCGGTTGACAACGAAAGCCTTGATGGCGGCGGCGTTGGCCTCGGGCTTCTGGAACCAGAAGCCGATGAGCAGGTAGGACGCAAGGCCCACCCCTTCCCAGCCGAAGAACATCTGGAGCAGGTTGTCCGACGTCACCAGCATCAGCATGGCGAATGTGAACAGGGACAAGTAGGCGAAGAAGCGCGGCCGGTGCGGGTCGTCGTGCATATAGCCGATGGAATAGACATGCACGAGCGACGACACGCTGTTGACGACCACCAGCATGACGGCGGTCAGGGTGTCGATGCGCAGCGCCCACGAGACTTCAAGTTCGCCCGACGCGATCCACGACAGGATCTCGATGCGGGCCGTCTCCCCGTTGAAGCCGACCTGGAACAGCGCGATCCAGGAGAGCACGGCGGATATGACCAGAAATGTGCTGGTGACGACTTCGCTCGCGCGCGCGCCTATCAGGCGGCCGAACAGGCCTGCGATGAGGGCGCCTAGCAGAGGCAGGAAAACGATGGCCTGATACATCGCCGGGTCAGCCTTTCATCGTGTTGATGTCGGCGACCGCGATGGAGCCGCGATTGCGGAAGTATACGACGACGATGGCGAGGCCGATGGCTGCCTCCGCCGCCGCGACGGTGAGGATCAGCAGCGCGAAGACCTGGCCGACGAGGTCGTTCAGATGCGCGGAAAAGGCCACGAGATTGATGTTCACGGCGAGCAGCATCAGCTCAATCGACATCAGGATGACGATGACGTTCTTGCGGTTCAGGAAGATGCCGAACACGCCGAGCGTGAACAGGATCGCCGCGAGAGTAAGGTAGTGTGACAGTCCGACTTCCATGAGATTTTCCGCCGTCAGATGCCCTTGCCCGACTCGACCTGCTTGATCTCGACGGAGTCCTCGCGCCGCCGCGCGATCTGAGCAGGAATATTCTGCCGCTTCACGTTCGCCTTGTGGCTGAGGGTCAGGACGATGGCTCCGATCATCGCCACGAGCAGGATGAGGCCGGCCGCTTCGAAGAAGAACACGTATTTCGTGTAGAGGATGCGGCCGAGCGCCTCGGTGTTCGTCAGGCCGTCGCCGGACGGCGCGGGGGCGGCCGGAGTGGTGGCGATGCCGCCGCTGGTCGCCCAGGTGCCGAGGACGAGAACCAGCTCGATGAGCAGGATGATGCCCACCGTGGCGCCGACGGGCAGGTACCTGGCGAAGCCCGCCCGCAGCTCGGCGAAATCCACGTCGAGCATCATGACCACGAACAGGAACAGCACGGCAACCGCGCCGACATAGACAACGATAAGGATCATCGCCAGGAACTCGGCGCCCAGAAGGATGAAGATGCCGGACGAGTTGACGAAGGCGAGGATGAGAAACAGGACGGCATGCACCGGGTTCTTCGCGGCGATGACCATGAAGGCCGACGCGACGATAACCGCGGCGAAGAGATAGAAGAAGATCGCTTCCATGGCCATGCGTTCAGAGTCCCCCTGCCCCCGCTTCCGTCACCGGTATGGCGCGTCGAGCGCGAGGTTGGCGGCGATCTCGCGTTCCCAGCGGTCGCCATTGGCGAGCAGGCGCTCCTTGTCGTAGTAGAGCTCCTCGCGCGTCTCGGTGGCGAACTCGAAGTTCGGCCCTTCGACGATTGCGTCCACCGGGCAAGCCTCCTGGCAGAAGCCGCAATAGATGCACTTCACCATGTCGATGTCGTAGCGGCTTGTGCGGCGCGTGCCGTCGTTGCGCCTCGGTCCCGCCTCGATGGTGATGGCCTGGGCCGGGCAGATCGCCTCGCACAGCTTGCAGGCGATGCAGCGCTCTTCGCCGTTGGGATAACGGCGCAGGGCATGCTCGCCGCGGAAGCGCGGGCTGATGGGGCCCTTCTCGAAGGGGTAGTTCAGGGTCGCCTTGGGCGCGAAGAAATACTTCATCGCCAGCCAGAAGGCGGAAACGAACTCGAGCAGCAGCAGGGACTTGGCGGCCTGCATCACTCCGGTCATGGCCTTGCTCCTTTCTCCCTCACGGCGCCCATCCCGTGTACTGCAGAATGCCCGCGACTACGACCACCGCGGCCAGCGACAAGGGCAGGAAGACCTTCCAGCCGAGCCGCATGAGCTGGTCGTAGCGGTAGCGCGGGACGATGGCCTTGACCATGGCAAACATGAAGAACACCAGGCAGACCTTGAAGACAAACCAGAACACGCCGGGCAGCCAGTTGAAAGGCGCCACGTCGAAAGGCGGCAGCCAGCCGCCCAGGAACAGGATCGTGGTCAGGGCGCACATCAAGACGATGGCGACGTATTCGCCAAGCATGAACAGCAGGTAGGGCGTGGATGAGTACTCGACCATGAAGCCCGCGACGAGCTCGGACTCCGCTTCCGGGAGGTCGAAGGGCGGCCGGTTGGTCTCGGCCAGCGCGGAGATGAAAAAGATCACGAACATGGGGAAGAGCGGCAGCCAGAACCAACTGAACATGCCCCACTCGCCCTTCTGCGCGAGGACGATGTCCGTAAGATTCAACGACCCGACGCAGAGCAGCACGGTGATGATGACGAAGCCGATCGAGACCTCGTAGGAGACCATCTGTGCGGCCGAACGCAAGGCGCCCAGGAAGGGATATTTCGAATTGGATGCCCAGCCGCCCATGATGACGCCGTAGACTTCCAGCGAGGCGACGGCGAAGACGAACAGGATGCCGACGTTCAGGTTGGCGATGGCCCAGCCTTCGTCCACCGGAATGACAACCCAGGCGATCAGGGCCAGCACCGAAGACACGAACGGCGCGAGCAGGAAGACGCCCTTGTTGGCCCCGGCCGGTATGACCGGCTCCTTGAGGACGAATTTCAGCAGGTCCGCAAAGGATTGCAGCAGGCCGAAGGGGCCCACGACATTGGGGCCGCGGCGCATCTGGACGGCGGCCCAGACCTTGCGGTCGCCATAAAGCAGGAAGGCGATGATGACCAGCAAGACCACCAGCAACACGACGCTTTGCACGCCGATGACGGCGACCGGCCAGACGTAATCGTTGAAGACGTCAGCCATGGGTCCCGGTCGCTTTCTTGCCCATCGCGATGAGCGCGCTCATCTGACCCATGGTCGCGGAGGCTCGTGCAATCGGATTGGTCAGGTAGAAATCCGTGATGGGGCTCGCAAAGGCTTTGGCGGCTACCTTGTCGGATGCGCCAGCCAGTGCCTTGATGGCGCCGGCATCGCCTGGAGTTACCACATCAAGGGCGGCGAGCTGGGGCGCGGTCTTGTACATGGCCGCGCGCAATGCCTCGAGGCTGTCGAAGGGCAGCGGCATGCCCAGATGGCCCGAAAGCGCACGGATGATGGCCCAGTCCTCCCTCGCATCGCCAAGGGGGAAAACGGCCCGGGCGGTCATCTGCGCGCGTCCCTCGGTATTCACATAGGTGCCGCTTTTCTCCGTATAGGCGGCGCCGGGAAGAATGACGTCGGCACGGTGCGCGCCATTGTCGCCATGGGAACCCTGGTAGATGACGAAGGCCTTGCCGAGGGCTTCCATCTCGATCTCGTCGGCGCCCAGCAACCAGACGATGTCGAGTTTGCCGCTGCCAGCCGCCTTGACGATACCGGCGGTGTCGAGACCACCCCTGCCGGGCAGGAAGCCGAGGTCGAGGGCGGCGACCCGGGAGGCGGCCGTATGCAGGATATTGAACCCGTTCCAGTCCCCGGCAATGGCGCCGATGCCGCCGGCAAGCCTGGCGGCCAGCGCGAGCACAGCCTCGCCGTCAGGCCGGGCAAGGGCCCCCTGCCCCACGATAATCATGGGCCGCGTGGATTTCTTCAGGGCCTTGTGGAAATCGTGTTTGCCCCCGGCCAGATCCTGGAGGGTCTCGGGGCCCGCGCCCAGGTAATCATAAGGATATGTCAGGTCGAGCTGCTGGCCGATGACGCCGATGGTGACGCCGCCGGTACGGTAGCGCTTGCGGATGCGTGCATTGAGCACAGGCGCTTCCCAGCGCGGATTGGTGCCGATGAGCAGGATGGCATCGGCCTGGTCGATGCCCTCGATGGTCGAGTTGAAGATATAGCCGCCCCTGCCGTGAGCATTGGTCAGCTTCGCGCCGTCCTGACGGCAATCCATGTTCGGCGATCCAAGGCTCTCCATGAGCGTCTTGAGCGCATGAATTTCCTCGGCCGCCGCGAGATCGCCGGCAATCGCGGCGACGCGCTTGCCATCGGCGCCCTTGAGTTTCTTCGAGATGGCGGCGAAGGCCTCATCCCATGTGGCGGGCACCAGCTTGCCGCGCTGGCGCACATAGGGCTGGTCGAGGCGCTGGGTGCGCAGGCCGTCCCAGATGAAACGTGACTTGTCGGAAATCCACTCCTCGTTCACGGGATCGTTGTTGCGCGGCATGATGCGCATGACTTCGCGGCCGCGGGCATCGACGCGTATGGCGGAGCCGACGGCGTCCATGACGTCGATGGACTCGAACTTACGCAGCTCCCAGGGACGCGCGGAGAAGGTGTAGGGGCGAGAGGTCAGCGCGCCGACGGGACATAGGTCAATGACGTTGCCCGACATCTCCGACGTGATGCCGGCCTCGAGATACGTGGTGATCTCCATGTCCTCGCCACGGCCAGTGGCGCCCAGTTCCTCGACGCCGGCGACCTCGGTCATGTAGCGGACACAGCGGGTGCAATGAATACAGCGGGTCATGATCGTCTTGATCAGCGGCCCGATGTATTTGTCCTCCACGGCGCGCTTGTTCTCGGCATAGCGGTTGGCATCGATGCCGTAGGCCATGGCCTGGTCCTGCAGGTCGCATTCGCCTCCCTGGTCGCAGATCGGGCAGTCGAGCGGATGATTGATGAGCAGGAATTCCATCACGCCATTGCGGGCCTTGCGGACCAGTTCCGACGTGGTCTTGATCTCCGGCGGCTCGCCGTTGCGGCCGGGCCGCAGGTCGTTAACGCCGAGCGCGCAGGACGCCATGGGCTTGGGCATGCCAACGACCTCGACCAGGCACATGCGGCAATTGCCGGCTATGGACAGGCGCTCGTGGTAGCAGAAGCGCGGGATCTCGACGCCGGCCTGCTCGCACGCCTGGATCAGCGTGATGCCGTTCTCGACCTCGATCTCCCTGCCGTCGATGATGAGCTTGGGCATGGCCTGTTCCTGCCTTATTCCGCCGCGACGGCGCGCGCCGGGCCGTGGCTGGCGCGATAGCTGTCGATGCGTTCCTCGATCACATGGCGGAAGTGCCGGATAAGCCCCTGCACCGGCCACGCGGCGGCATCGCCAAGGGCGCAGATGGTGTGACCCTCGACCTGGTAGGTGACGTTGAGAAGCATGTCGATCTCGCGCTTGTCCGCCTCGCCGCGTGCCATGCGCTCGAGCACCCGCCACATCCATCCCGTGCCTTCGCGGCAGGGCGTGCACTGGCCACAGCTCTCGTGCTTGTAGAAATAGGACAGGCGCGCGATGGCGCGGATGATGTCGGTGGACTTGTCCATGACAATCACGGCCGCGGTGCCGAGGCCGGACTTCAGCTCGCGCAAGGTGTCGAAGTCCATGAACAGGTTCTGGCAGGTATCGGCTGGAAGGCAGGGAACGGAAGAGCCGCCGGGGATAACCGCCAGCAGGTTGTCCCAGCCGCCCCTGACGCCGCCGGCATGACGGTCGATCAGCTCGCGCAGCGGAATTCCCATTTCCTCTTCCACGTTGCACGGATTGTTCACGTGGCCGGAAATGCAGAACAGCTTGGTGCCGGTATTGTTGGGACGGCCCAGGCCCGCGAACCAAGAGGCGCCACGGCGCAGAATGTCCGGCGCGACGGCGATGCTCTCGACGTTGTTGACGGTCGTGGGAGCACCATAGAGGCCGACATTGGCGGGGAACGGCGGCTTCAGGCGCGGCTGGCCCTTTTTGCCCTCGAGGCTTTCGAGCAGAGCGGTCTCCTCGCCGCAGATATAGGCGCCGGCGCCATGGTGCACGACAATGTCGAAATCCCAGCCATGGATGTTGTTCTTGCCGATCAGCTTCGCTTCGTAGGCCTGGTCGATAGCGGCCTGCAGGCGTTCGCGTTCGCGGATGAACTCGCCCCTTACATAGATAAAAGCGGCATGTGCGCCCATCGAGAAGCCGGCGATCAGGCAGCCCTCGACCAGCAGGTGCGGGTCGTGGCGCATGATTTCCCGGTCCTTGCAGGTGCCGGGTTCGGATTCATCGGCGTTGACCACCAGATAATGCGGCCGGCCGTCGGACTCCTTGGGCATGAAGGACCACTTCAGGCCGGTGGGAAAACCGGCGCCGCCGCGGCCGCGCAGCCCCGATTGCTTGATTTCCTCGATGATGCCGTCACGGCCCCGTTCGAGGATCTGCCTGGTGCCGTCCCAGGCGCCGCGCGCGCGCGCGCCCTTCAGGCCCCAGTCCTCGAGGCCGTAGAGATTGCGGAAGATGCGATCCTTGTCCGACAGCATCAGCCGTTGCCTTTCCCGTTCTTCTTTTTCCGCACAGCGCTGCCGGACTTCTTGCTGCCGGTGTCGCCATTTACAAGCGTGGTGGGGCCACCGAGCGGCGCGGAGAACTGCCTGCCATTCTGCGGCCCGGGCGTCACTTCCCTGCCGGCCTTCAGATCGGCGAGCAGCTTTTCAAAACTCTCGGCCGTCAGATCCTCGTAGTAGTCCTTGTTGATCTGGACCATTGGCGCGTTCACGCAGGCGCCAAGGCATTCAACCTCGATCCAGGAGAGAAGGCCGTCCCTGGTGACATGGCCCTGCTCGCCGATCACCTTGCGGCAGACGGCCTTCAGGTCGTCGGCGCCGCGCAGCCAGCACGGCGTGGTGCCGCAGAGCTGGATGTAATACTTCCCCACCGGGGAGAGGTTGAACATGGTGTAGAAGGTGGCGACCTCCAGCACACGGATATCCGCCATGTCGAGCATGTCGGCGATAGCCCGGATCGCTGGCTCGGTCACCCAGCCTTCCTGCTCCTGGGCTCGCCATAACAGCGGAATCACTGCCGAAGCCTGCTTGCCCTTCGGGTATTTGGCGATTGTCGCCTTCGCCCATTTCATGTTCTCGGGCGAGAAGGCGAATGTCTTCGGCTGCACGGGATCGAGACGGCGCACGCTCATCGGTCCACCTCCCCGAAGACAATGTCGAGGGAGCCGAGCACGGCGGAAACGTCGGCGAGCATATGTCCGCGGCAAAGAAAATCCATTGCCTGCAGATGAGCGAATCCGGGCGCGCGGATCTTGCAGCGGTAGGGCTTGTTGGAGCCGTCGGACACGAGATAGACGCCGAACTCGCCCTTGGGCGCTTCGACCGCGGCGTACACCTCGCCGGCGGGCACGTGGTAGCCTTCGGTGTAGAGCTTGAAGTGGTGGATGAGCGCCTCCATCGAGCGCTTCATCTGTCCGCGTTTGGGGGGCACGATCTTGTTGTTGGTGACCGAAACCGGGCCCTGCTCCTGTTTCAGGCGATCGACGCACTGCTTCATGATGCGGATCGACTGGCGCATCTCCTCCATGCGGATCAGATAGCGGTCGTAGCAGTCGCCGTTCTTGCCAACGGGAATGTCGAAGTCGAACTCCCGGTAGCACTCGTAGGGTTGCGATTTGCGCAGGTCCCACGCGGCGCCGGAGCCGCGCACCATGACCCCGGAGAAGCCCCAGGCGAAGGCATCGTCCAGGTCCACAACGCCAATGTCGACATTGCGCTGCTTGAAGATGCGGTTATCGGTCAACAGCGTTTCGATGTCGTCGCAGATCTTCAGGAACGGGTCGCAGAACTCGCCAATATCATCGATAAGGGCGGGGGGCAGATCCTGATGCACGCCGCCGGGACGCACATAGGCCGCGTGCATGCGCGAACCGGAAGCGCGCTCATAGAACACCATGAGCTTCTCGCGTTCCTCGAACCCCCACAGCGGTGGCGTCAGGGCGCCGACGTCC
>JBFWSL010000098.1:0-11638 GCA_050248375.1 Hyphomicrobiales bacterium
TGGCGGGAATGCCGCACAAGTTGCCGCAGCGGCATCGAAAGCGCAATTCTCTCATGCGTTTCCCGGAAAAATGCGTATTCTGCGGGCATGTCGATCTGGGGGAAATTGGCGGGCGCTGCGGCGGGACTGGCGGTTGGCGGTCCTATTGGCGCCCTGCTCGGCGGAGTAGCCGGTCACTTCGTCATCGACCGCGACAAGGCGGGCGAGGGCGAAGGGGGCGAGAATCAGGTTGCGTTCACGGTTGGCGTCATCGCGCTCGGCGCGAAGATGGCCAAGGCGGACGGCGTCGTCACCAAGGACGAGGTCAACGCCTTCAAGGACGTGTTCAAGGTGCCCGAAGGCGAAATGAAGAATGTCGCCCGGGTCTTCAACCTGGCGAAGCAGGACGTGGCCGGATACGAGGCCTATGCCGAGCAACTCGCCACCATGTTCAAGAAGAACCGCAAGCTGCTCGAGGATATCCTCGACGGCCTCTTCCACATCGCGGGCGCGGACGAGATGATGCACCCCAAGGAAGAGGAATACCTGAACAACGTGGCGCGCAAGTTCGGCTTCACCGACACCGAGTTCCAGTACATCAAGGCGCGGCACGTGCGCTCGGCCAAGCGGAACCCGTATGACGTGCTCGGTGTGACGCCGGATATCAGCAACGACGCGCTGAAGTCGCACTACCGCAAGCTGGTGGCGGAGAATCATCCCGACAAGCTGGTGGCGCGCGGCGTGCCGAAGGAATTCGTCACCATGGCGAACGAGAAGATAGCCACCATCAACGAGGCCTACGATCAGATCGCCAAGGAGCGTGGCATTTCCTGACGCCGGCGCAATCGTGCCGAGGCCGACATGACCGACAAGCCCGACAGCCCGCTGGCGCGAAGCTTCATCCGGTCGCCAAATTTCGGCGACCGCCGTGACGGACGGCGTCCCGACATACTGCTGCTGCATTACACCGGCATGGAGTCCGCGGACGCCGCGCTCGACTGGCTGGTGAACCCGCAGTCCAGCGTCTCCTGCCACTATCTGGTGGACGAGGCCGGGGTCATCACGCAGATGGTGGCCGAGGACAAGCGTGCCTGGCATGCGGGCGCGTCCTGCTGGGCGGGCGAAACGGACATCAACTCCTCCTCCATCGGTATCGAGATTCACAATCCCGGCCACGACTTCGAGTATCCGCCCTTTCCCGAAGCGCAGATGCAGGCGGTCGAGGCGTTGTGCCTCGACATACTCGGCCGTCATGACATTCCGGCCCGGCGCGTGCTGGCGCATTCCGACGTGGCGCCGGAACGCAAGATCGACCCCGGCGAGAAGTTCGACTGGAAGCGCCTGGCGGAAGCGGGCGCCGGCCTGTGGGTGCCGCCCGGGCCGCCCGGTTCCGGCGAAGGCCTTGGGCCCGGCAGCGGCGGCGGCGCGGTGAAGGCGTTGCAGGAGAAGCTTCGCGCCTATGGCTATGAGGTCGAGGCGACGGGCGAGTATGACGACCGGACCTATGTCACTGTCGCCGCCTTCCAGAGACATTTCCGGCCCGACCGCATCGATGGCATCGCCGATCTCTCAACGGTGGCGACGCTCGACAAGCTTCTGGACAAGATCGCCACGCCGGTGGGCTGAACATGTTGCCATGGAGCCTTGCACCGTTCGCCGGAGCGATGACGCGACGGGCCCTTAGTTTCGCCGCGATCATGGCATTCACTGTCGCCGGGGCCCGGGCATGTAACGAGTGAACGGGGATGAACATGGCGACAAACGAACTCGACCGCCTGCGCACGCTTGCCGGATTCGCGGAGCAGATCAGCGCGATGGCCGACGACAGCGAAGACGCGCGGCACCGTATCCAGAAGCTGGTGGCGAAGGCCGAGAGCGAGATCAAGTCGAGAAGCCTGGAGATCCAGCTCCAGCGTTCGCATATTTCGCTGCTGAAGCAACTCGACGCCTTCCTCAGCCGGCCGGCGGAGCCTGCCGCCGCGCTGCGCATCTCCGGCGACGAATACACCAATTCCCGGCGCGCTATCGTCACCGAGAACTGAACCGGACGCGAGGCCGGCGTCCCGAGGGGAGAGGCTGCCCGGCCGCCCATGCGGCGGCCGGCGCAGCCTTTCCTTATCCGGCGCGCGCGGGGATGCCGGGATCAGCTTGCGTCCAGCCTCTTCCTGGTCACGGCAAGGACCGTGAAGCGCCGTGTGCCGCGCTCGGGCGTGGTCCAGTCGATGCTGCCGCCTTCGGCCAGGCCGATGAGCGCGGTGCCGATGGGCGTCAGGATGGAGACGCGCCCGGAGGCGATGTCGGCATCGGGCGGGTAGACGAGACGGATCTCGCGCTCGATGCCGGTGGTCTCGTCGCGGAAGCGCACCAGCGCGTTCATGGTCACCACGTCCGAAGGCACGCTGGCGCGCAGCTCGGCCCGCTCGATCTCGTCGCTCAGGCGCGCGGCTGCGTCAGGCAGGTGACGCTGCGCGGCGGTGGCGAGCGAGGAGAGGCGGTGATAGTCCTCCTTCGAGAGCACCAGCGGCGGAAGGGCCGGCGGTGCAGGATTCGCCTGTCGGGTCATGTCCGTTCTCCCGGATGTGTTCGCCGTCATTTCAGGCCGTCCTCGGGCCAGGATCGTCATCGGGACTTCGGGGAACCGGCGGCGGAGTATGCCAGCGCGGGAAGCCGACAAGCTGACCCATCCACCTCGCCTCCAGGCGGCGCGCGGCCTCGGGCTGATAGGCGACTTTCTCGATGGTGACGTATTCGACCGCGTCTTCGGGCAGCCTGACGGGCAGTCGGTCGCCGGCGGCGCGGCCGAGCAGGGCGATGCCGCGCGGGGTGCCGAGGTCGAGGGCGAGGCCGAGCGGATAGCCGCTGCTCGACAGCGCCAGAACGCATTCAACGGGCCTCTGCCCATCGACGGTGACATAGAGGCGGCTGCCGATGGTGACGCGATGAGCGCCGATGTCCTCGGGCAGCAGCACATGCGCGGTGTCGAGCTTGCGGCGGATGGCCTCGGCCACGCAGTCGAGGCCGGCATAGCGCTCCGACAGCGACTGCAACACCGCATGGTCGCGAGTGGTGAGGTGAACGGATTCGTCGCCATGGGCCATAGGTCCGGCTTCGCCCAGGGGGGCGGCGCAGGTGGGGCAGGCGGTATAGCGGAAGTCGTGAAGCTGCATGCCGCAGCGGGGGCAGTATATGGACATGGTCCTTCTCCGGCCGCGCGAAGGCGCGGTTCGCTTGCATGGATTTCATGGGTTGGCGGCGCCCCGGACCCGGGCGCCTGAATGGCAAGCGAGCCCGGGGCTAGCTGCTTGCGAGCAGCTTGCCTGTCTGGCGCAGAAAGAGCTGATGCCGGGCGTTGATGACCATGACGCCATGATGGCCATTCGTGCGGCTTCTGTCCACCTCGGGGGATCAGGTCATTCGGCCGCACGCCCGATTTCCGGGATTTTTTTCGCGGCGGCTTGACGGAAAGCCCGTCCGGGCCCTTATTCAGGAGGCCAGTTGGCCGGATGGCCGCTCCGTCAGTCCCATGCGTATTCAGGACGGAGAGGAAAGTCCGGGCTCCATGGAAGCACGGTGCCGGATAACGTCCGGCGGGGGCGACCCCAGGGAAAGTGCCACAGAAAGCAAACCGCCACCCGTAGCCTCCGGCGAAGGGTGGCAAGGGTGAAAGGGTGCGGTAAGAGCGCACCGCGCGGCTGGCAACAGGCGCGGCACGGCAAACCCCACCGGGAGCAAAACCGAATAGGGGCGGCGCGGCGGTTTCACCGCCAGTAGCGTTTCCAGACCAGCCGCCCGGGTTGGTTGCTTGAGGCGCGCAGCGATGCGCGTCCCAGAGGAATGGCCATCCATCCCGCCCGTTCTCCGGAATGTGCGGGAGGACAGAACCCGGCTTACAGGCGAACTGGCATCTCGATACCGGCCGGCTTGCGGGAAACCGCGGGCCGGCCGTCCAGTTTCGCGGGGGCGATTGCTATGTGTCAGTTTAACATATATTCTGACATACATGGAAAAGACACAGGTCTATCTGCGCAAGGAAGAGCTTGACGCGCTGCGCGAGGCCGCGAAGCGGTCCGGGCGCAGCGTGGCGGAACTCGTGCGCGAGGCCATACGGCAAACTGTCCTGCGGCCCGAGACGACCGGTCCCGTCGCCATCTGGGACGGGACGCCGAAGCGTTCGTCCCTCGATCATGACAGCGTGCACGACGAGCCCTGATGCGTCAGGGCGAGGCGGTCTTCGTCGACAGCGGGGCGTGGATCGCGCTGGCCCTGACCCGGGATCCTCTGCACGGGCGGGCTCGTGAACAGTGGGACATGCTTCAGGGAGCCGGCGCCAGGCTCCATACGTCCGTCCCCGTGGTCATCGAGACTTTCACGTTCCTCGACCGCAACGCCAGCAGGGACGTTGCCCTGATCTGGAAGGAATCGGTCTGCGAAGGGGAACGCGTCGGTATTCTTTCCTGCGAGCTCCGCGATCTGGAACAGTCTTGGGGGTATTTTCGCCGCGCCGATCTGTACAAATTGTCGGCCGTGGACGCGACGAGTTTCGCGATCATGAAGCGCGCCCGCATCCGGCTCGCCTATGCCTTCGATCATCATTTTGCGATGGCGGGGTTCAGACTGGTTGGATAGTGCATCGCCTGTTTGTGTCCCACGCATTTTCCGGGCGGTTGGCTGCAAGCGCAATTGAGAACGGCCGGCGGTGTGCATGCCGCCGGCCGTCCTGTTGGCGGTCCGTGAGGAGGTCGGACCGCCTCATCCCCCGCGCCAATTGGGCAGAGACGCGGGGGAATGCCTGTATGTGCAGCCTGGCCGCGATCAGGCGAGATCGAAGCGGTCGGCGTTCATCACCTTGTTCCAGGCCGCCACGAAGTCCTTCACGAACTTCTCCTGCGAGTCGGCCTGAGCGTAGATCTCGGCGAAGGCGCGGAGGTGGGAGTGCGAGCCGAAGATCAGATCGACGCGCGTGGCAGTCCATTCGAGCTTGTCCGACTTGCGGTCGCGGCCCTCATAGGCGTTGTCGCCGGTTTCGTGCCACACCGTGTCCATGCCGAGCAGGTTGACGAAGAAATCGTTGGTGAGCTTGCCCGGCGTCTTGGTGAAGACGCCGTCCTTCGAGCCGCCGGCGTTGGCGCCGAGCACGCGCAGGCCGCCCACCAGAACGGTCATCTCCGGACCGGTCAGCCCGAGAAGCTGCGCCTTGTCCACCAGCGCCTCCTCGGGTGACATGAACTTCAGCTTGCTGTCGTTGACGTAGTTGCGGAAGCCGTCCATGCGCGGCTCCAGCGGCGCGAAGGACTCGACGTCCGTCTGCTCCTGCGAAGCGTCCATGCGGCCCGGGGTGAAGGGAACCTTCGCCTCGACGCCGGCGTCCTTCGCGGCCTTCTCGACCGCGGCGGCGCCGGCGAGCACGATCAGGTCCGCCAGCGAGACCTTCTTGCCGCCGGAAGCCGATGCGTTGAACTCCTTCCCGATCGCTTCGAGTGTGCCGAGCACCCTGGCGAGCTGCTCGGGCTGGTTGACCTCCCAATCCTTCTGGGGAGCCAGCCGGATGCGTGCGCCATTGGCGCCGCCGCGCTTGTCCGAACCGCGGAACGTCGAGGCCGAGGCCCATGCGGTGGAGACCAGCTCGGAGACGGAGAGGCCGGAGGCGAGAACCTTCGCCTTCAGGCCGGCGATGTCCTTGTCATCGATCAGCTTGTGATCGACGGCCGGAACGGGGTCCTGCCAGATCAGCTCTTCCTGCGGCACCATCGCGCCGAGATAACGCGCGCGCGGACCCATGTCGCGGTGGGTCAGCTTGAACCAGGCGCGGGCGAAGGCGTCGGCGAACTGGTCCGGGTTCTCGTAGAAGCGGCGCGAGATCTTCTCGTATGCCGGGTCGAAGCGCAGCGAAAGGTCCGTGGTGAGCATGGTCGGCCGATGCATCTTCGACTTGTCGAAGGCGTCCGGCACGTCGGCCTTGGCGTTCTTCGCGACCCACTGCTTGGCGCCGGCCGGGCTCTGCGTCAATTCCCACTCGTTCTCGAACAGGTTCTTGAAGAACAGGTTGCTCCACTGGGTCGGCGTCTGGGTCCAGGTGACTTCGGGACCGCCGGTTATGGCGTCGCCGGCGATGCCGGTGCCGTGCCTGCTTCTCCAGCCGAGGCCCTGGTCCTCGATCGCGGCCGCCTCGGGCTCCGGGCCGACAAGCGAGGGATCGCCCGCGCCGTGGGTCTTGCCGAAGGAGTGGCCGCCGGCGATCAGCGCCACGGTCTCCTCGTCGTTCATGGCCATGCGGAAGAAGGTCTCGCGGATGTCCTTCGCCGCGGCGACCGGGTCGGGATTGCCGTTGGGCCCTTCCGGGTTCACATAGATGAGGCCCATCTGCACGGCGCCGAGCGGCTCGCTGAGCTGACGCTCGCCGGAATAGCGCTCGTCGCCGAGCCAGGTGCCTTCGGGGCCCCAGTAGAGTTCCTCGGGCTCCCACACGTCGGCGCGGCCGCCGGCGAAGCCGAAGGTCTTGAAGCCCATGCTCTCCAGGGCGACGTTGCCGGTCAGGACCATCAGGTCGGCCCAGGAGATCCTGTTGCCGTATTTCTGCTTGATCGGCCAGAGCAGACGGCGGGCCTTGTCGAGATTGGCGTTGTCCGGCCAGGAATTCAGCGGCGCGAAACGCTGCTGTCCGGCACCGGCGCCACCGCGGCCGTCGGTGATGCGGTAGGTGCCCGCGCTGTGCCAGGCCATGCGGATGAACAGGCCGCCATAATGGCCGAAGTCGGCCGGCCACCACTCCTGCGAGTCGGTCATCAGGGCCTCGAGGTCCTTGACCACGGCCTTGATGTCGAGCTTCTTGAATTCGGCGGCGTAGTCGAAGTCCTTGCCCAGCGGGCTGGACAGGTCCGAGTTGCGGTGCAGGACCTGGATATCGAGCTGGTTGGGCCACCAGTCGCGGTTGGCGAAACCCCGGCTATGGCCAAATGGGCAGCCGCCCGGGCCCTTGCCGTCTACTTTTGCGTCCATGTGCTTTCTCTCCCTTGGGGTGCGCAGTCCGGCCGTTCTTCGGCGTCGGTGTGATCGCGCGCTCGCGGACAGACTGGAAATCAGGGCTTCTCCGGTGCCGCCGAAGCCGGCGGCGCATGCGGGCCTGCCTGCATGCGCCTTTCCGAAGGCCGAAGGAGGTTGTTGCACCGGATAACGATAAGGTCTAATTGCATTTTCAAATCAGTTCGATTAGTTTTTCTGATTGAAAAATTGCACGGCGGAATCCGGCACTTGGCCATCACCCTTCGACAGTTGCGCTATCTCCAGGCGCTGGCGGAAACGCTCCACTTCGGCAAGGCGGCGCGGGCCTGCGCGGTCTCGCAGCCGGCGCTCAGCATGCAGATCAAGGAGCTGGAGGACACGCTCGGCGTGGAGCTGGTTGAACGCAGGCGCGCCTCGGTGCAGCTTACCGATGAAGGCCGGGAAGTCGTCCGCTGCGCCGCCCGGGTGCTGCTCGACGTGCAGGACATAGAGGCGGTCGGCGCCAAGGGGCAGGGGCCGCTCGGCCGCCGTCTGACGCTCGGGGTGATCCCGACGGTCGCGCCGTATTTCCTGCCCCGCGTGCTCAGCGAACTGCAGCGGCGCTATCCGTCGCTGGAGGTGCATCTGCAGGAAGCGCGAACGGAGCGTTTGCTGGAGGAGGTGGGCCGGGGCGTTCTCGACGCCGCGGTGCTGGCGCTTCCCGTGGCCGACGAGCGGTTCCGGTCCGCGCCCATCCTGAACGACCGTTTCCTGCTGGCGGTGCCGTCCAACCGGGAGATACCCGATCCGGCGCGGCTGGTGGACCTGCAGCCGGGATCGCTGATCCTGCTGGAGGAAGGACACTGCCTGCGCGATCAGGCGCTCGACGTGTGCGGCCCGGATGCGTCGGGCCTGATGAACCGCTTCGGCGCGACCAGCCTCGCCACTATCATGCAGATGGTGGCGGGGGGCTACGGCAGCACGCTTGTCCCCGAGATGGCGGTGCCGGTGGAATTCCACGAAGGCATGAATGTGCGGCTCACCCATTTCGCGGGCAAGGAGCCGGCGCGCACCATCGGCCTCATCTGGCGCAAGTCCGTTCCCCGTCCCGGACGTTTCGAGACGCTTGCGTCGGCGCTGTCGGAAATCTGGAGTGCTGCGCGTCCGCAGATGGTCGAGCCGGCATGAGGCCCCACTAGCCGCCGGCGAGGAAGGCCTTCAGCGTGGCGACGGTCTCCTCGGGCATCTCCTCCTGCGGCAGGTGTCCGCATTCGGAAATGACCTTGAACTTCGAGTTCGGCAGTTCGCGGTGCAGGCGCCAGCCGATGGCCAGCGGCACCACCTTGTCGTGCCTGCACCACAGCACCAGCACCGGAACCTGGATGGTCGTGTACTTCCTCGCGATCTCGGGCAGGTTTTCCGGCATGATCTGCCGCGCGGTCTGTTCCATGGCGTGCCGGGTGCCGGGATCGCGCAGCGGAGCCGAGTAGGCCTCCACGTCTTCCTCGGTGTATTTCGAGTTGTCGTGATAGGCGAGCCGCAGCGCGGCGCGGGTCTTCAGGCTTGACGGGATCAGCCGGTTGCCCAGCGAACCGACGACCGGCGTGGTCAGCAGGTCGAAGGCGATGGGGATGTTCTGCGGATAGGCGATGCTGTCCACCAGGGCCAGGCGCGTGATGCGCGAGCGGCGCTTCGTGTCGGTGTCGATGGCGAGGACCAGGGCCACGCCGCCGCCGAGCGAATGGCCGACGATGGTGAGATCCTTCAGGCCCAGCTTGTCGATGAATTCGGAGACGAGCTCGGCCTGGTCGAACACCGAATAGCGCTCGTCGAGCGGCTTGTCGGAGCGGCCGAAGCCCTTCAGGTCGATGGAGATGACGCGGTAGCGGTCTTCCAGCGCGGGCTCCACATGGCGCCAGGTGTAGGCGCTGGCGCCGAAGCCGTGAATCAGCAGGACGGGCTTGCCGCGGCCGCGCTCCTGGTAGGCGATCTTCACCTGTGCGCCGGCGGGGCCGACTTCCATGAAGCGCACGCGGCCGTCGTCCATCTGGCTGACCGCCGCGCAGGACGCGAGCAGGAGCCCGAGGGCCATCAGGCTGGCGAGCGCAGGCAGTCGTTTAGCGAACATTTTCACCCGGTCGGATCGGTTCGCCTCTCGGCGGGGCCTCAATCCATGGCCGGAGATTCCGGCCTCAGGATGGCCGACAGTTTCACGGGTGACCCTTGATTGCAAGCGCACCGGACGCGCCGGAACGTGGCCTCGCGGGGCCGGTACAGACGCAAGGGAAGGGTGGCGATCCCACTTGAGTTCATGAAAAATCCATTAACATCCATTGACGCCCATATTATCCCATGCTATCCCATGATTGCCCGTTCGGATAAGGGTGATCGGGGGGAGACCAGTCGCCGACTTCGCAGAGGCCACGGAAGCCGGCGCCGTCTCTCCCCAGCGTCCTTTCTCCATACCGGATCATTCAGATTGCAGCGCCGCGCGGCGGAACTGGTGCAGCGTCGATTACCCGCCGTGAGGGGGAGATGGACCAGTTTGTCTCCACATTCAGGAACAAGATCGACGCCAAGGGGCGGGTATCGGTGCCGGCGCCGTTCCGCACGGTTCTCGCCAAGGACGGGCTTGGCGGCATCTACTGCTATCCCAGCCTGGACGACGCCGCGCTCGACGCCGGCGGCCAGAAGCTGGTGGACACCATCCAGAACCTTCTCGACCAGATCGCGCCGTATTCGGACGAGCGCGATCACCTCGCCATGGCCCTGTTCGGCGCCAGCGAGGTTCTCGGCGTGGATCAGGACGGGCGCATCAGCCTGCCGGAGCGGCTGCGCGAGCACGCCGGCATCACCACGCACGTCACTTTCGTGGGCCTCGGCGACAAGTTCCAGATCTGGGAACCGGGCCGCTTCGAGGCGCAATTCGAGGAGGGCCGCAAGAAGCTAAGCGAGCTCAAGAAGCTACTCGGCGCGGGGAACCGCAAATCCAGCGGTGACGCAGAGGGAGCACGGGAATGATGGCGGGCGGTGGCACTTCAGGCACGAGTGCCGCTGGCGGACCGGCCCGCCACATTCCCGTGCTTGTCGCCGAAGTGGTCGAGGCGCTCGCCCCGCACGACGGCGGCATCTATATCGACGGCACTTTCGGCGCGGGCGGCTATGCCGGCGCGATCCTCGGGGCGGCGGACTGCACGGTCATCGGCATCGACCGCGATCCCGACGCCATCGCCGCGGGACAATTCCTTAACGAGACATTCGGGCACCGGCTGAAGCTGGTGCGGGGGCTTTATTCGGAGATGGAGGCCATCGCCCGGGCCCAGGGCATCGAGGCCGTGGACGGCATCGCGCTCGATCTCGGCGTTTCCTCCATGCAGCTCGACGAGGCGGAGCGCGGCTTCTCCTTCCAGGCGGACGGGCCGCTGGACATGCGCATGGGCCGCGAGGGCCCGAGCGCCGCGGACGTGGTCAATTCTCTGGGCGAAGCGGAACTCGCTGATATCCTTTATATTCTTGGCGAGGAGCGGCGCTCGCGGGCGATCGCCCGGGCCATTGTGGCGGAACGGGAAGCCCGTCCTTTCACCCGCACGCTGGAACTGGCGGAACTGGTTTCCCGGGTGCTGGGGCGGCGGCATGACGACCCGAAGCATCCCGCCACGCGGACATTCCAGGCGCTGCGCCTCTACGTTAACGGCGAACTGGAGGAACTGGCCCGCGGATTATGGGCCGCGGAAAGACTCCTGAAAGTTGGCGGACGGCTCGCCTTGGTAACCTTTCATTCGTTGGAAGACCGTATCGTGAAGAGGTTCTTCGCGATCCGTTCCGGAAAAACGGCGAAACCCTCCCGGCATATGCCGGGGGCGCCGGCGGAGGGGCCAGACCCTTCGTTCAGGATGCCGGATCGAAGGCCACGGCCGCCTGGGGAGGCGGAAGTGCGCCGTAATCCGCGGGCGCGTTCGGCGCGGCTGCGGACCGGAGAACGGACTTCGGCGCCGGCATTTCCGCCGGATCCGGAGGCGCTTGGAGTGCCGCGGCTGGGGGCCGGCTCCGGGCGAGACTAAAACGGGGTCGTGGACTAGGGGACAAGTAATGCGTTTTCTCAGTGCCTTCCTGCTCAGCGGGCTGCTCGGGCTCGCATACGGGATCTACCAGATCAAATACGACACGCGGGACCTGGACGTGCGCGTGGCGGAACTGCGACGCGCCATCCAGGAGGAGCGCGACTCGGTCGCCATCCTGCGCGCGGAGTGGAGCCACCTGAACCGGCCCGAGCGGGTCGAGCGGCTGGCCCGCAAGCATCTTGGTCTGGAGCCCGTCAAGAGCCAGCAGATCGTGTCGTCGGATCATCTCGCTTCCCTGCGGCGCATGTTGCCCGCGGCCGAGGCGGCGAAGCCTCTGGGGAAGGACGACGCGCCCGCCGCGCGACGTCCCGTTTCGCTGGTCCGCTAGTTTCTTCCGTTCAGGGGGGTGGCCTTGGCCAACCTGTCAGGGGACGCGGTGCCGGCGCTGGTTGTGCCTGGCAGCGCAAGAATGCGCGAATTGGGAGTGAGGCAGGCGCTGGTCGCCGCCGCCTTCCTGTGCGCCTTCTGCATCATCGGCGCGCGGCTGGTGCTTATCGGCATCTGGCCCGACCCGGACGCCCGCTCGGCCTACTCCGGCGATCTCGGCACCGCCGTCTCGC
>JBFWSL010000099.1:0-11592 GCA_050248375.1 Hyphomicrobiales bacterium
AGGTTTCCTTGTCCCACCGCTCGAAGAACGCAATGATCTCTCGCCAGTCGTCCCTGGCCAGCGGCGTCTGCAACGGCGCGTCCTTTTTCTGTCCGATCATGCACAGGATATCGTTGTCGATATACCTGTTGATGTAGGTCGGCTCGAATCCGCATGCCCGAAAGAGATTGGACAGCGAGTTCGGACTGAAGCGCAGCGAGTGGGTATCCTGGTCTCCGGGCGCGATATAGAAATTCAGGGGCTTCTTGAAAGGCGCAAGAATCCGGCTGCCCGTTGCCACCATTATATGCCCGCCCGGCTTCAGCAGCGACCAGGCGGCCCGGACCATCGCCTTGCAATCTTCGCAGTTTTCCAGCGTCCACATGATAGTCACCACGTCAAATGCGCCGGCCTCCACTCTTTCGGATGCGAGATAGTCCTCGATCGTGCCGTGGAAATTGGCGATCCCGCGTTCATCCATCAGCCGGCAATTCGCCGCCGAAGGCTCGATTCCGAACAGCTCCGCCTTCTTGCCGAGCCTCTGTATGTAGTCGAGGAAGACGCCTTCCCCCGCGCCGATATCGCAAATCCTGGAGCCCGCCAGGCCGACCTCCTGGTCGATCGTTTCCAGCACGTGGACCAGGCGCGCCTTGATTGCCGGACGGACCGCCGTGTAGACGCTGGACGAGCCTGATACATCGCCTGTCTGGAACAGCTTGTCCGACCAGGCATCCGCGATGACCTTGTGCGAACGCCTCCGGCGCAGGTAGACACATCCGCAATCCCGGCAGACGTGCAGCGGCTCTCCGCCCGTGTACTTTCGCAGGCACTCGATTTCCGCCGCGTTGGCGCTGCCACAGATATCGCAGTCGTGTTCGGTATGTTCCATTGGAAACCCGTTGGAATTTGTGCAAGCGGAAGAAGTGCGGTTGGGCCGGTCAGGCGATATCGAACGAACGCATCCAGCGATTGCCGCTCTTCGTCCATATCTCGGGATTGCGGTGCATATCGATGACCCTCACGAGTTCGTCCCGGTCCATGTCCAGATAGTCCAGCACGTCCTCCAGATAGGTCTGCGGAAATTCATCGTCATGGGTGAGCGCCAGTTTCAGCGCCTCGTCACGCGTCGCCCGCTTGAACTGGATGAGCCGCGAGGCATCGCGCACGCCGCGCCCGAAGCCAAACTTGATGTACTGCATGTGATAGTAGAGATTGTCGATCTTGTCATCGAGGCTGTCATAGCCGGTGAACGTGCCGTCGGTCCGGCCGCCGGGCGCCAGGCGGAAATCGACGCGCTTACGAACATACTCGTAGTTTTCAAACACATCCCATTTAAAGAAGTAGGCGAAATAGAGAGCGGTCACTCCCGTGTGCTGAACGCGCTCCATGTCCGGATAGACATAGGGCGCCAGGTCACGCGGTGTCACCACATCGTCCACCCAGTTGGCGGGATCGTCGCCTATCTGGTTTTCCAGGACCTCGGCGATATCGCGAATCTTCAAATGCTCCTCGCTGAGAACATGTCCGCCATATTCGCTTTCGCCATGCTCGGCGTAAAACAGCAGGGGAATACCGTAGTTCACCGCCACGCTGACGGGAACGGCGTTGATACCCGCATCCCAGCACACTTTCGGATTGCCCCGCTCCAGGAAAAAACGGCGGGCCAGGTGCCGTGCCACCCGCTGATTGGGCCGCACCATTAAATGATCGAACCCTTCACGGAGAACCATTTCGCGATTGTGGAGACCCACTTCCGAGGGGATCATCGGCGAGAACGTGACCAGTAACGGGTTGAGGCCGAATTCCTCCTTGAGACGCAAGGCGATCATGCTGGAGTCCTTGCCGCCGCTCCAAGGCACGATACAGTCATAGGGACCCGAGCGGGGCCTGTGCTTCTCGACCAGATCGAGAAACTCCCTGCGCCGCTGATCCCAGTCTATCTGCTGCTTCCGCTCGGCATTGCGGCACGCATTGCAGATGCCCTCATCGTCGAAGACGATCCGCGGGCGCGTGCTCGGCATGAGACAGCGCTTGCAAACCAGAAACCGCGCATTGTGGATCGGCGTGTCCTGCATCTCAGGGCCTCACCCGCACGCCCGCGGCCGCCAGATACGACTTGGCGCTCTGGATGCTCGTTTCGGTGAAGTGGTAGATGTTCGTCGTGCACACTGCATCTGCCTTGCCAATCTTGAATCCATCCTCGAAGTGCTTCCAGTTTCCCGCGCCGCCGCAAATGAGAACGGGGATATTCACCGCCTCGGCGATCTGCCTGCACAGATCGAGCTCGTAGCCAAGGAGCGAACCATCCCGCTCTATGCTGTTGAGCATGATCTCGCCGGCGCCAAGATCCTCCGCCCGGCGGGCCCAGTCGAGCGGTGACCGGCCGGTCGGGCGGCCGCCGAAATCCGACCGGACCTCGTATCCGTCCCGGGTCTGGGCGCAATCGATCGATATGACCACGCATTGGGTGCCGAAGGCATTGGCCGCCTTCGTGATCAGGGTTTCATCGCGCAGCGCCCCGGTATTGAGCACGACCTTGTCGGCGCCAATATCCAGATAGGCATGGACATCCTCAAGGGTCCGTATGCCTCCGCCCGCGGCCAGAGGCACGAAACAGCGCCGGGCGAACTCCCCGACCACCGTCTTGAAGACCCGCCTGTCGTCTGCGGGATCGCGAGTGACGTCGAGGACGACGATCTCGTCCACCGACCAGGAGTCCACGAACTTCAGCGTGTACCTGTAGTCCGGCCGGAACTTCTTCGTCCGGAACAGGACGCCGTCGCTGAACGTCAGGACGGTGATCAGGCGCTTACACAGCATCGCGGGGCAGCTTCAGGAAATTCGAAAGCAGCTCAAGGCCGATTTTCTGACTCTTCTCCGGATGGAACTGAGTGGCGAAAATATTCCTTTCCTGCAGCACCGCGGCCAGGGGTCTTCCATACGCACAGGTGGCCACCACGGAATCTTCGCCCGCGGGATAGGCCGCGTGAGAATGGGTGAAATAGAACAGGCTGTCGGGCGGAATCCCGTCGAGCAAGGGAGACTCCCGCAAGATCTCTATGTTGTCCCATCCCGTGTGCGGCACGCGCAGCTTTTCCCCCAGCGTATCGACGCGCCTCACGGGCACATCCAGCCAGCCAAGTCCCTCGTGCATGCCGAATTCGTCGCTGTCGCGGCAGATCAACTGCGCTCCCAGGCAGATGCCCAGAAACGGAACCCGGTCCTCGACGACGCTTTTGTTGAGAGCCGGGATCAGCCCCCGCTCTCCCAGATTTCGCATCGCATCCCCGAATGCGCCGACCCCTGGCAGGATGATCCGCTCCGACCCTTCAAGCCCGTCGCCAGTCTCTACGATACGCGCTTCGTAGCCCAGATACGCACAGGCCGACGCGACACAGGCAAGATTGCTGAGCCCGTAATCGACGATGGAGATCATTGCTTCAGCCGCGGCTCTGGCTGTCCGCGATCACCCCAGCGCTTGCGCGGGAGCGGCGCGCTCCATGGCGGCGAGTTCCTCACGCCCCTCATATACCTTGTGAAAGGCGCCGACGATCTCGTCCAGAAGGCCGTGTCCGATGTCATGGGCGCAACATTCGAACCAGATCAACTCATTCCTGTAGAGGCGCTCGGCGACGGGACACAGGCCCGGATTGTATTGCCGGTCCGTGAGGGTGAATGGAAACCCGTCCCTCCCGATCGCGACGCGGTTCCGGAACAGGGGAAGCAGATACATCGGCGGTACGTAGCCCGCGTACCAGGGAGCTCCTTCCGCGCACAGCGCGCGAACGAATGTTTCCCGCGATACGCCGACCGTCGCGCTGTCGTAGCGGGCGGCCCAGAGATAGTAGGAATGCGTGCAATCCTCGCGAACCTTCGGCGGGGTTATTCCCGGCAACCCCGCGAGACTTTCCGTAAGCCCCTCTCCGATGAGCAGCCGCGCATTCGCATGCCTCTCGATGTCCCCGAGCTGCACCAGACCGACGGCTGCGGAAAGCTCCGTCATCCTGAGGTTGAAGCCAACCATGTTGGTCAGGTCGGTGACGCCGGCGGGCCCGACCACCGCTTCGGCGTGGTTTCTTATCAGCCTGAGCCGCTGGGCCAGTTCATCGCTGTCCGTCGTGCACATTCCTCCCTCTCCGGTGTGGATGTGCTTGTGATAGTTGAGGCTGAAGACACCGATGTGGCCGATCGTGCCGCATGGCTTGCCGCGCTCCGTTGAAACGATGCCCTGCGCGTTGTCCTCGATAAGATGGATACCCTTGCGGTCGCATAGCTCCCGCAACTCATGCAATGGCGCTGGATGGCCGAACAGGTTCACCGCGATGACGCATCTGGTCCTTTTCGTCAGGTTGGCCTCGACGGATTTCACATCAATGCAGAATGTATCCGGGTCGAGATCCGCGAAAACCGGAATGCCGCCATACACAAGCGGAGCCATTGCGGTGGCGGACATGCTGGTGGCCGCCACGATGACTTCATCTCCGGGGCCCACGCCCACGGCGCCAACCGAGGCGTGCAGGCCGGACGTGTTCGAGTTGATGGAAACCGTGTGCTTCGATCCGTATCTTTCGCCCCACGCCGCCTCGAATTCCCGGATTTTCGGCCCGCCGTAGAAACCGCTCTCCCAGCTTCCAAAGAAGCCCGACAGGCAGCCCGAACGCATAACCTCGTTGACCGCCGCGATCTCGCCCTCGCCTACCGAGCGGTAGGGTTTCAGCGCGGACGCCACATGCGGCTCGCCACCCAGACAGGCCAGCTTGCTCCTGTTGGAGATCATTGCTTTCTTCCCGATGGTCCGTGTTCAGCCTGCTTCGCGACAAGCACATCCTCCAGGAGGATGGCATCGATATCGGAATTCTCGAACACATGCAGTGCATCGTCGGGACCCAGCACAATGGGCAGACCATGCAGGTTGAACGACGTGTTCAGCAGCCCCCCGACGCCCGTGATCTGGCGGAACCGGGATATGAGATCGTGATATTTCGGATTGTCGCTCCGCCTGACCACCTGTGGCCGCATCGTCTTGTCCGCGGAGTGCAGCGCGGCCGGCAGATGCTCGCGGGCAAGTTCGGTCGATTCGAAGCCGATGGTCATGAATGGCGAGCTGATCCCTTTTGGATTGACCATGTAGTCGGCCGCGGCTTCCTCCAGAATCGTTGGCGCGAAGGGCATCCAGAAATCCCTCTGCTTGATCATGTGATTGATCTTTTCAACGATCGCGGGGCTGCGCGGGTCGGCCAGGATCGCGCGGTTGCCGAGCGATCTGGCGCCGAACTCCATCCGCCCGACCATCCGGCCGATGACGATGCCGCGGGACAGCAATTCCGCCACCTCGGCATTGCTGACCCCCTCCGTAACGCTATATCTCTCTGACAGTTTCTTCTCGGTTACCCACGCCCGCACCTCTTGCGGGCTGTATTCGGGCCCGAGCAGCGGTTGAAACGGCCTGATGCCGCTTCCTCGCCTTTCGTCCGGCGATCCCGCACGCTCCGTCTCCACCAGATAGCAAGCGCCGATGGGAATGGACTCATCTCCCCCGCTCGGACAGACATACAGATCGCAGACGGCATCCAGGCCATGCAGGATCATGTTGGCCTTGATGTTCATCGACACGCCGCCGGAGAAGGCCACCTGGCCCGTGCCGGTCTCCTTGATGGCGTTGCCAATCCACTCCGCCAGTATCTCCTCGCAATAAAGCTGCAGCCCTCCGGCTATGCCGTCGAAACGGCACCCCTCGAGCCGGTCGCGAAAATGGAAGTAGAGGTCCTTGGGATCGACCTTCCATTTGAAGTCCAGACCGTCCACATACATCGTTTCCCTGAACGCCTTGTAGGGCTCCGCGTAAACTGCGGGCTTGGCATATGGCGCCAGCCCCATGACCTTGTACTCGTGTTCGGCCGGCTTCATGCCGAGCAGCAGGGTAATGTAGCGGTACATGCGGCCAAGCTTGAACTCGTTGTGCGGGATCGCCTTGAACCGCCGGATTGCGCCATCTTCCGCCACGCTCAGCGTGGCGCTGAGGTCATCGCCCCATGCATCGGCGGTGACGACCAGGGACCGCCCGTCGCGATGCGGGCCGCCCCAATAGGCGTAGGCGGCATGGCAACTGTGGTGATCGACCAGAATGATCCTGTCTTCCGGGATGCCCACATGATCGGCAATGGCGCCGAACAGCCGCGGCTTCAACCGCTCCCACAGCGGCTGGGCATGATGATCGTGCTCGTCACCGAGAATTTCCTCCCAGTTTCCGGGGAACTGGCTGAGGTCGACCTTGTCTCTGAACAAGTCCAGCCAGGACACGGCCTTGCCCTCGATGAGACGGGGGTACCAGTACTCCCGCTGGGCCCGCATGTGGTCGGCAATCGAGAAGGACGAGTAGTTCTTTGTCAGCCAGGGAACGGGATTTACCGACTTGCCCGCGATGACCACGTAATCGAGATCGCTTCCGTCCAGTCCCGCCTGACGCAGGCAGAACTCGACGGACATGCGCGGATAGCCTTCCTCATTCTTCTTCTTGCTGAATCGTTCCTCGGAAACGGCAGCGACGATATCTCCATCCACGGAGACAGCCGCCGTCGCCAGATAGCCCAGACCCAGTCCAAGTACCTTCATCTGCAATCGCCACCCTCGAATTCGTGATTGTAGTCGCGCACCCGCCGTAGCACCGTTTCCAGCGTCGCGGTCTCCGGGCGCGCACCCAGACCGCGCAATATCCACTCCGCCCGGGGCAGATCGTGGGGGTTGTCGATCGACAGGGAAATCGACGCCCAGTCCTCGTGGCCCGAATGCTTGTTGACGGTGTGAAACCCTGCCGGCCGCGCATAGAAGCGGCGCGTCACATGCTCCCTGTCGGCCGCGTCGGCGCCTTGTGCGATAGCACGCCGCAACGCTTCCGTCTTGACGACTTCGGTCATGGTTCCCGACGGATAGCTCTTGACCTGCGCATTGGTCGCCAGGTCGAAATCACCGGCCTTCTGAAGTTCCATCAGTTCGTCGATCAGCTCCCAGGGGAGGAATGGCCTGTCGGCGCAGATGCGGGCGAACCGCTCGAAGCCGTAGCTGTCGCAACAGGCAAGCGCGCGGCCCGCCACGTCCTCGAGCGCTCCGCGGAAGACATCCGCCCCTTCTGCGCGCGCGAAATCAGAAATCGGGTCATCGGTGCATTCCTCCGACGTCGCCACGACGATCCGGTGAGCGCCGCCCACGCATCTTGCACGGTCCAGCACCCGGCCCAGAAGCGGCCGTCCCGCCAGCGGCGCCAATGCTTTGCCGGGAAAGCGCCGTGAACCCATCCGGGCAAATATCACCAGTCCGGTTGCCATCGCATCCAGGTGCCGTCCGCTATTGCGGCAGCGGCTTTACATCACTCTCGCCAATCGGCTCGAAGGGCGCGAGGCTCCTCGCTGCGCGCCGGCCAATGGTTTCGTAGAATTTCTCCGCCGGGATACCAACGCAGGGGCGGAGCACCGCGACATTCTCCTCGCTCAGCACCTCGTCCGCCGCGATCCGCCGCCGCGCATGCAGGCTTCGCCGGAAGGAAACCTGATGGTCGGCGTCGCGCTCGGCGCCGGTCAGCGTCTTCTCGGGGGAGCCCAGCAGTTGCTCCGCCCGGCGCAGGCGGGCCAGAAGCTCACGGACCTCGTCGCGGGTGAGCGAGATGCTATGGTCGCGAAAGGTCTTGCCCTCGCGCGAATCCGTGAAGTGCTTTTCGAACAGGCGCGCGCCCATTGCGAAAGCCAGTTCGATCGCGCCATCGCCGATGGTGTGGTCCGAGTATCCCACGGGAAGCCCGAAGGCGTCCCGCAGGGTTCCGATGACGCGCAGATTGGCGGCATCGTCGGGAGTGGGATAGGCGGAGGTGCACTGCAGCAGGGCGAGCTTGCCCTCCGCGGCATAAGCCCGGTCCTCCCCGACTATGAAATTGACCGCGGCGCGCACTTCGTCCAGCGCCGACAGGCCGGTGGACAGGATGATCGGCTTGCCGGTCTTGGCCAGCGCCCGCAGCATCGGATAGCAGGTCAGGTCGCCGGAACCGACCTTGTGGATGCGGATATGGGGATCTATCCACCCCAGCATCTCCTCGTCCCAGACCGAGGCCATGTATTCGCGCCCGGCCGCCCGCACCCGTTCCGCCAGTTCGATATGCTGTTTCCGCTCGAGCTCGAACTTCCGGAAGTGAGCGTTGCGATCGGGGCTGGAAACCTGGCTGACGAGATGATCGCCCCGGTAAAGCTGGAACTTGATCGCGTCGGCGCCTGAAGCGATGGCCTCGTCACAAAGACGCTTCGCGTACTCGAAGTCGCCTTCGTGGTTGCCGCCTATCTCCGCGATAAAATAGGCCGCGTTCCGCATCGAGTGGAACGGACCGGTCATGACCTCTGGACCTTCGCGACAACGGCGTCGCGCGCGCCCGGCCGTGATGCCTCGATGGTTTCGGCGTGCATCTCCGCGATCATCCAGCTCCATTCCGAAAAAATACGATGCGCGGAGCGCTCATCGACCTCGATATGCCCCACATGCCGGTCGCTGTCCGTGTCGCGCACATGATGGCCCCTGCGCAGAACCATGATCTCCCCGGCGGACCGGAACAGCTCGTGGCTTTCCCTGCGCAACAGCTCGGACTGGCGGACGGGAACCAGACCGTTGCCCTCGTGACAGTAGAGCTGGGAGGCAAGGCGGCGCACCGAGATCACCCGGTTGCAATCAAACACGTCAAGCGCGTCGATTGCCGCGTCGATGTCTCTTGCCTGGCGGAACGGCGACTCGATGAAAAGCAGGGTTACCGCATCGAACGTTCGCCAGGCCTCGGGCAGGGAATCGAAAAGCGCCGTCAGCGTTTGATCGAGGGGCTTCGCCGGAAGCGCCAGTTCCCAGTCGCGGCGGAAGAAATAGACTTTCTGGCCGTAGACGGCCTTCACGTGAGCCTCGACGTCCCGATCCGAACTGGTCACGAGAACCTTGGAAATTCGCTGCGAATTCAGGGCCTCGTCGATCGTCCATTCAAGCACCGGCCTGCCGGCGAGCGGCCTCAGCGCGATCGACCTGGGATCGATGGACGGCCCCCGGATGGGAATGACGGCCACGCTCTTCAGCCGATCGGCTTTCTCCTGCGCCGCCTTCTGCAGGATGCGCGAACGCGTGGAAAGGATCCTTTCCTCGTTCCGCGTCAGGCTCTCGCCATGCTGGCGGTAACAGAACAGCGGCAGGTCGACATTGGCCACCCCGTAACGCCGGATGAAGCGGACCCACAGGTCCCAGCCATCCTGGCAATGGTAGGACTCATCGTAGCCGTCGAGCGCCTCCAGGCATTCCCGCCGGATCATCGTACAGGCGCCATGCGCCGGCTGATCCAGCAGCGTGACTTCATCGAAATTGTGCCTCTGCACCATGTCGAGGACACGCCCGTCGGGATCCACGAGATAATAGTCCGGGAACACCAGCCCGACTTCCGCCCGGCGGTCCAGTGCCTCCGACAGCATGGCCAGCGCACTCTCGTGCAGGTAGTCATCCGCATCGAGGCGCATGACGTAGCGTCCGGTGGTCTGCCCGATGGCCACGTTATTCGTGCGGTTCAGCCCGATATTCTCCTGGAACAGGGTCAGCACCTTCTCGTGCTGCGCGTATCTGGCGATGATGTCCCGCGATCCGTCCTCCGAGCCGTTGTCGATGATCAGCAGCTCGAAGTCCTGCATGGTCTGATTGAGCACGCTCTGGATCGCCTGCTCCACATACCGCCCGTAGTTGTGGTTGACGATGTAGACGCTGACCTTCGGATACGGATTCACTGACGGATTCACTGGGAGTACTCCCGCACCTTGACGACAGTGTCCGCGTCGGCCATGCCGCCTGCCTGCTGCGCCTCCAGAAACAGCTTGGCCGACACGAAAGCGAACAGGAATTTCGAGAAGCTGTTGTCGGTCATGTCCTCGTCCAGAAAGGCCTGCACCGCCCTGCGGTCGACGATGTCGAAGATCGGCCCCGGAGACAGCAGCCGCTCGCGCGTTTCGGTGTCCTTGCGGTCCACCAGGGAGTCGATGCTCGCGTTGAAGCCGCGCTTGCGGCTGTCCAGCCGGACCGCTTCGGGAGCGATGCCGTGGATGGCCTCCCGCAACGGCCACTTGGCGAGGCCGTCCCGGATCAGCACGTCGTTTGGCAGGCTGGCGGCATACTCCACCAGACCCCGGTCCAGGTAGGGCGAACGGTTCTCGAGCGAGACCCGCATCGAGTTCATGTCGTCCGCGCGCAGGATGACCGGCACAACCTCATGCCGCAGTTCGTTGAACATCCGGTTCCGCAGCAGATTGCCGCAATAGCGCTCCTCTTCGAACTCCTCGCTGACCGGCTCCAGCACGAAGCCGTTGAACAGCTCGCGGTTCTGGTAGAGGTGGCCGCGGAAGCCGGGGTCGCGATGAAAGGTGAGCGGATCCTGCAGCAGCGGATTGTTGACCCAGCGGCCATAGCTCTCCCGCCATTGCGCCAGCGCGTTCGGGAAATCCTCGTCTCCCGCGTGATCCGCCAGCCAGAAGGAGTAATGATCGTAGTATCCGGTGAAAATCTCATCCGCACCGGTTCCCGAGACAGCCACCTTGAAGCCCCGTTCGGCGATCGCCTCCGAGAGAAAGCTGTGCATGTAGTAGGATACGGTGGGGACCGGCGCGTCGTGATACGCCACCAGCCTTTCCAAACGCTCGAAGAAGCCGTCGCTCGAGGTATGGACGGCAAAATGCCCGCAGCGGAGAAATTCCACCGTCTCGCGGATATTCGCGGACTCGTCATATCGCTCGTCCGAGTCGATGACCGAAAAGGCGTGGACATCGGCGCCAAGCTCGCGCGCGGCGATGCAGGCGAGCGCGGTTGAGTCCACCCCGCCGCTCAGGCAGAAGGCGAGCGGAACGTCGGCGCGCAGCCGTAGTTCCACCGACCGCCGGAGACGCTCGCGCACCCCCTCGGCGGCCGCGCCCGGGTCCGTTTCCACCACGTTCAGCCGCGGCTCCCAATACGGCTTTTCCTCGATCCCGCCCGTGGCATCCACAACCGCGACGCAGCCCGGGCCGATTTCCCGCACCCCCTCGAAAAAGGTCTCCTCGGTCTTGAAGAGGGACCGGAAGCCATGCACCAGGTAGCGCCGCACATGGCGGGGGTTGACCGTCAACGGCGCGCCCGTGAGCGCCGCGAGCGCCTTCGGCTCGGAGGCGAAATACAGCGTGCCCTGCCTCCTGAGCAGGAACAGCGGCTTCTCGCCGAAGCGGTCCCGGCACAGGATAAGCTTTCCGCCGTGGCTGTCGAACAGGGCGAAGGCCCACATGCCTTCCAGGCGGTCGAGACAGTCGAGCCCCCAGCACCGGTAGGCTTCCAGCAACACCTCCGTGTCGGACCCGGTGGTGAGTGTGCGGCCCCGCGCCCGCAACTGCTCCGCGATCTCCAGGTAGTTGTAGATTTCGCCGTTGAAAGCGAGCGCCAGACCGTCCCGCACGAAGGGCTGGTTCGAGCGGGGATCGAGATCGATGATCGACAAGCGGCTGTGCAACAGCGCGAGGGCCGCTTCGCCGGCACGCTGCCTGAATATGCCGTTGGCGTCGGGCCCGCGCCGCCGCATAAGGCGCAACGCCTGTT
>JBFWSL010000100.1:0-11575 GCA_050248375.1 Hyphomicrobiales bacterium
CGGTTGTAGCCGTACGCGGGCAACCAAGGGGTCTGACCCCATATGCCAAGCGTTTTGTTGCGCTTGATGGATGCGGTCAGGAGAGTCTCGGACAGGTCCGGAAAGTAGCGGGAGATGGCGCGCGCGATTGTAGCCGCCTCATTCGCGTGTATCCATGTTTGCGCCGCATGGATGCCACGGACCATCTTCACGAAGTCCGGCCGCCGCCGCTCGAGAATGCTCTTGCGGGTGTAGAGGCAGGTGTAGGAGGTAGGGCCCCGCCGCGCCGCCGTATGCCAGATATGACCGGCCCCGTCCTCCAGCATCTGGCTGACGAAGGGCTCGAAGAGCTGCACGACATCGAGTTCGCCTGGGCGCAGGGCGGCGCAGTTTTCAGGCATGCGCCGGGAGGACTCATGGTGTAGCGAGAGGGGATCCACGCCAGCGTCCCGGATATCCTGCTGCAGGCACATCCAGGGGGTCGGCACTTCCGCGACCACGCCCAGGCGCAGGCCTTTCAGATCCATCAGCGTGAAGTCGGGGCGCTGCTCGCGTCCAACAAGCAGGAAGGGGTCGCGCGTCACAACCTCGCAGAAGCACACCAGGTCCGAGGTGCTGTCTTGGTCCCGGGTGAGCATGACCCGCATGGGCCCGCCCCAGCTTACGTCCGCCGCTCCCGTGAAGAGCACTGTCGCGGCGTCCTCAGGCCGCGCGGAGGACCGGAAATCGACCTTCAGGCCATCCTCGGAAAAGGTATCAAGTGCGAGCGCCGCGTAGAAGGGCGCGTAGAATACGGCGCGCTGAGTTTCCTGCAGTATGATGGTCATGGGGGAATCCTTGTCTTGGGTTCGCGGGGAAAACTGGTCCGACCACGCGCTAAAGTCAATTACCCGCATGCCGGGGATCGATCGGACGCCGCTGCTCGCGGAAATGCCGGTCAGCGCGGCGGCATCTATCCTTAGACTGCGGAATTGGCTTCGCCCGGGGGCGTGGTGCCGGTGCATGTGCGCCTGCGTTGACAGCGCAGGGCCCCGCTTCGTACAGTGAAAATAGGTCAGACCAGTTTGCCTGGTGGCCGGATCAAGCGGTGTAGGCAGAAGAGGGCACCATGGCGAAGGAAATCATCTGTGCTTATGGCATCGATATAGATGCTGTCGCTGGCTGGCTAGGATCTTACGGTGGAGAGGATTCGCCGCTCGACATATCCCGGGGCCTCTTTGCCGGCGAGATTGGCATTCCGCGCCTCCTCGACTTTCTCCGCCGCCGGGACGTGATGGCAACCTGGTTCGCACCCGGCCATTCTATCGAGACGTTTCCGGACCAGATAAAGCAGATCGTCGATGCGGGCCATGAAATCGGCGTGCATGGCTATTCCCACGAGAATCCTATCGCGATGACGCGGGAACAGGAGACGGCCGTTCTTGATCGTTGCGTGGAGCTGATCGAGAAGGTTTCGGGCAAGTCGCCCCGCGGCTATGTCGCTCCATGGTGGGAGTTCAGTCCATATACCGCGGAGCTGCTCCTGGAACGCGGCATCAAGTACGACCACAGCCTGATGCACAACGACTTCACGCCTTACTATGTTCGCACCGGCGATAGCTGGACGAAGATCGACTACACGAAGTCCGCCGGTGAGTGGATGAAGCCTCTGGTGCGCGGGAAGACCACCCGCCTGATCGAGATTCCGGCGAGCTGGTATCTGGACGACCTGCCGCCGATGATGTTCATGAAAGCGGCTCCCAACAGCCACGGCTTTGTCAACCCGCGTCAGCTCGAAGAGATCTGGCGTGACCAGTTTGACTGGGTGTATCGCGAATGCGACTACGCCGTTTTCACCATGACCATCCATCCCGACGTCTCAGGCCGACCGCAGGTTCTGTTGATGCTGGAGCGGCTGCACGAATACATTAAGGGACATGCCGGCGTGCGGTTCATGACCTTCGAGGAGATCGCCGACGACTTCGCGAAGCGTCAGCCGCCCACCGCCAGGTAGAGATGTGGCCGGGAGCGCGGTGCGATGTGCGGACTTTGTGGCGTTCTCGACTCGGGACACTGGAGCGATGGGGTTGCCTCGGCGGATATCAACCTGCGCAGGGTGCGTGCCCTGCGTGCCGCGCTCCTGAGCCAGGTACTGGAGCCAGCTGGCCTGCGTGTCCGGGACTGCGGTGCAGGCGGAGTGCTGGTCTCGAACCGCACCGGCAGGTCAGCCATGGTGTCCACCATATGCCAATTCTGGATTGTCGTGGACTCCCTTGGCGGCGCCGTCGATCCACTCTCGCCAGGCTATCTGGCTGCCATCGCTAGAGAATGACGGCGGCTCTCCAGAACGGACCTGTCCCCGTTAACATTCTCACGGGATTCCTTGGCAGCGGAAAAACGACTCTGCTCAAGCAGGCGCTGAACGACGAAGTTCTCAGCGGAGCAGCCGTCCTCATCAACGAATTTGGAGAGGTGGGGCTTGATCATCTGCTGCTGGAGCGTCTTGACGAGAATGTCGTCCTGTTGCGTGGCGGCTGTGTGTGCTGCTCGATCCGCGGCGATGTCGCTCGCGCGCTGAGAAGCTTGAATGATCGTCAGGGGGCAGGGGAGATACCGCCATTCACGCGTGTAGTCATCGAGACCTCGGGGCTTTCCGATCCGTTGCCCGTACTCGCGACCCTCATGCATGAACCGAATATCCGGTACCACTTCCGTCCCGGCGCGCTTGTCGCGACTGTCGATGCGGTCAATGCCGCGCGGCGGTTTCACGACACCGGCGAAGCGGTCAGGCAGGTTGCCCTGGCCGATCGCATCGTCATCACCAAGAAGGATATCGCCTCCGCGGCGCAATTGTCGGAAGCCCGGAGAATGGTTGCTGGAATCAACGCCACGGCGCCTGTCTGCATTCAGCCGTCGCCCGAACTGGACATCGGAGCCCTGTTCTCGACGGACGTCTACGATCCCCGGACGCGCGGACGCGAAGTCGAACACTGGCTGGGATCACTCTCTGGCGAGGAAAACCATAATGCGGCTTTGGCAAGCCAGGCATCCCCGACGGCTTCACAACCGCATGGGCCCGATGGCAAGCCGCATGGGCATGACCATGCATCACGAGCGCAAACGATGACCATCCGTCTTGACGAGCCTGTCGACTGGAACGCGTTCGGCGTCTGGCTGTCGTTGCTGCTGCACCGGCATGGCGACAAGATCATGAGAACGAAGGGAATACTCAACGTCCGTGGGATGGACATGCCTGTCGTGGTCCACGGGGTTCAGAACCTCGTCCATCCTCCGACGCATCTGTCGGCATGGCCGGGGGACGACAGGGTTTCGACCCTCGTCTTCATCGCCCGGGACATGGACCTTGGCGACGTGAAGCAGTCTTTGGTGACTTTCCTGAAGCGCTTCGGGCGCTAGTCAATCCAGCATCTTCAGCTTGACGCCGATGCGGTCCGTCGCCCGGACCATGTGCATGGACATGTAATAGGCGGCCCCGTCGGGATCCCGCCGTTGCAGGGCTTCCAGAATCTTGCCGTGTTCGGTCGCCACTTCCCAGCGCCGGTTGTGCTGGGAGAAGGGAAGCATCTGGGTCTCCTCAAACACCTTGCGAAACTTGTCGTAGAGATCGACGAACACACGGTTGCGCGAGATCGCCATGATGGAGCGATGGAAGTCCACGTCATGCTCTGTGCTGGAGATCAGGTCGAGCGCCTGGATCGCAGCTTTGAAGCGTTCGTGTATCTCGGTGAGGTGTGCGATTTCCTCGTCGGTGATGTTCATGGCCGCCAGGCGGGCCACCGTGGGCTCCACCATCTGCCGGAACTGGTAGACTTCCTCCAGCTTGTAGCGGTCGGAGAAACGCCATTCGGTGATCTCCGCGCCTTCGACGGCGCCGTCAGTGACGAATGTCCCCCGACCCTGCTCGGTTCTTACGAACCCGAGCGCCTCGAGCGTGGACAGGGCTTCTCGCAGGGAAGCGCGACTGACCTTGAGCCGTTCCGCCAGCACACGCTGGGCCGGCAGGCACTCTCCTGGGGAAAGTTCCTCGCGGATCATGTCCTGGATGGCGCGAATAGCCTTCTTGGGCGCAGGAAGGCGCCCGTCCTCTACCAGATCGCTTTCGATCTGCTTTGCTTCTGATGCTCTTGTCACCATTACGACCGAAGCGAATCCGATATGCCGATTGATCAGAAGTGAGGGCCCGGCAAGGAAAACGTCAAGCAGGGCATGGTCAACGGGTTAATAACTGCAATACTGCCAAATAGCCATGGGGCAGGCAAAGCGTTCACAGGGAAATCGCCGCGATTGCCTCGTCAAGCGGCTCCTTCAGGCCGGGTTTTCCGAGCAGGACCGCCAGAAGGATACGAGCCTTTATCGCACTCAGGTTACCGGCAAATATCGAATTGGCTCTTCTTAGGCTGGCGCCGCCGCTGTGGCCGTAAATGGGGGCTACCCGCCCCTCGGGGCAACGCGACGTGATGACCACGGGCACATTCCTTGCGCTGGCGCGCTTGACCCCCTCCAGGACCGCAGGCGTGGCGTTGCCCCGCCCGAAGGCTTCGAGCACGAGGGCTTGGGCACCTGAGTCCAGGGCGCAGTCGATGAAGCGTGCGTCAGCACCCAGCGCAAGCTTGATCAGGTCGACTTTCTGCTCGAGGCTTTCGCACTCGAACGTAATGCGCCGCGCGGGACGCCGATAGAAAATCGGCCGGCCGTCGTCGATTTCGCCCAACTGGCCGTTTTCGCCCGACCGGAAGGCGCCGACGCGCATCGTGTGGATCTTGGTCACGTCCCGTGCCGCATGGATCGTGTCATCGAAGACGACAAGGGTGCCCATGCCGCGGGCCTGTTTGGACATTGCGACCTTGAGTGCTGCGGTCAGGTTCGACAAGGCGTCGCTGTTGTGCTCGTCGTTGGCGCGCTGCGAACCGGTAAATACCACCGGCTTTTCCGAATCCACTATCAGATCGGCGAGGAATGCCGTTTCCTCCAGCGTATCGGTGCCGTGCGTAACCACCACGCCGCAGGTATCGGGCTGCCCGAGAGTGGTCTGAATTTTCTTAACCAGCCGGAAGGCGGTATCGAGATCGAGCGCAAAGCTGCCTATCTCGGAAAAGTTCACGACCCTGATCTGTGAATCGCCGAGCGCCGGCCGAACCATCTCCGCCAGTTTATCCCCGGGGGTATTGACCCGAACGTCGTCGTTGTCGGCGTCGTAGCCCGAGGCGATCGTGCCGCCGGTGGTGAAGAGCACGACGTGTTGGGAAACTGCGTCCATCCACCGGCACCCATTGCCTAACTGGTCCGACCTCTAAGGAGGACCGCTAGGGTTACCGCCCTGAATCCCCCATGTCAAGCCTGCCGGCTGGGCGGGACAATACCCGGAGCAGCCATGAAAAAACGGCTAAAACAGGCACAATGAAGGCTGCTCTCCGGGTGTCGGATGGACCTTGATCGGGCAACTGATGCTCGTTACTATACTGTTCTGACCAGTTGGGCGTGAGAGCTTTCCCGAACGCGCTGGTCCATCAAGGGGAAAAGACGAATGGGACGAGAGGCGCTCGGGCTGGACATGCTGCCCGGATTGAAAAAGGTCGGCCACATCACGCCGTCGTCGAACACAATTCTGGAGCCTGTCACCTCCGTGATGAACAGGACGCTCACCGAAAAGGTTTCACATCATTTCGCGCGGATCACGGTCAGGCAGCTCACGCAGCGCAGTTCCGACAGCAGTCAGTTCGAGCATGCTCCCATGGTGTCGGCAGCTTCCATGCTTGCCGACTGCAATCCCGACGCAATTGTTTGGAACGGTACTTCGGGAAGCTGGCTAGGTCTCGACCATGACCGTGAAATCTGCCGCCAGATCACGGCCAAAACCGGAATTGCCGCTTCTACATCGACCCTTGCATTCCATGCCGCCTTTGATGCGGCCGGGTTCACGCAGATTGGCCTCGCCGTACCCTACACGGCCGACATTACCGATCAGATCGGCAAGGTCTATGCGGAGCATGGCGTGTCTGTTGTTTCCGAGGCGCATTTGTCCCAGAGCGATAACACGAAGGTCGGCAGGAACTCGTACGAGACCCTGCGGCAGCTTTTGCGCGACGCCGATTCCCCTGAAGCCCAGTGCATCGCCGTCGTCTGCACCAATGTGGCGGCGACTCCTCTGGTGGAGGAGATGGAGGCCGAACTCGGCAAGCCGATCATAGATTCCATAGCCGTCACCTTCTGGGAAGGCTGCCGCATGGTTGGCGTCGATCCGAAGATCGATGGATGGGGCGCGATGATGAGCGGCGAAATCTTTTCCTGACATTGTCGCCTGCCGCCTGCCCCCCCGGATCAGATGCGGCCGGCCCATCCCGTTTCAACGCGAGGGAACAAGGGAACACGAATGCAGGGTCTGAATGGCAAGTTCGCCGTCGTATCGGGCGCCTCCCGCGGAATCGGGAAGTCCATCGCGCTCCGTCTCGTGAGCGAAGGAGTGTCGGTGTTCATAACGGCCGAAGTCGCGGGTAAAGAATTGGAACAGTCGAGAGACGACTGTGCCGCAGCAGCGGCGCATGGGGCGAAGGCACTTGCCGGTGTCTACGACCTCTCCCGCGACGAGGCGGCCGAGGAGATGATCGCCGGCGCGCTGGAGGCCTTCGGACGAGTAGATATTCTCGTGAATAACGCTGGAATCCGCAATCCGGGTTTGTTCGGAGAGTTCACGCACGCCGACTTCGACAGCGCCTTCGCGGTAAATCTGCGCGCGCCGTTCTTCGCCAGCCAGGCGGTCATTCCTTCAATGAAGCGAAACGGGGGAGGGCGCATTATCCACATATCGAGCCAGCATGGTCTGGTCGCCAGCCCTCACAGGGGACTTTACGGGACAACCAAGGCCGGGCTCGCGTATCTCGCGAAGGCAATGGCTGTCGAGCTGTCGCAGCATAACATCCTCGTCAATGCCGTAAGTCCCGGCCCCATAGCCAGCGAGGCATTTCTCAAGCGCGCCGAGGACGATCCGGAATTCCTGCGCCAGCGCTTGAGCTATATCCCGCTGGGCCGTGTCGGTCAGCCCGAGGACGTGGCATCCGCTGTCGCCTTCTTGGCCTCGGACGAAGCGTGCTTCATCCAGGGCCACAACCTCGTGGTCGATGGCGGCTTCGTGGTCCACTGAGCAGGAAGGCGGGGCGGATGAGAAATCCCAGGACGGCGCTCGTCACCGGAGCGGGCGGCTTCATCGGCTGGCCGATTGCAGCCGCGCTCGCGCGGAAAGGGGTCAGGGTCGTCGCGCTCGATCTGGCGGAGCCGGAAGATCAGTTGACCGGTTGCGACATCGAAATCGGCAGTTTTGTCGACAAGGCGTTTGTAGAGCGTCTGTTCGAACGGTACGGGTTCGATACAGTCGTCCACACTGGCGGCATTTCGGGGCCAATGCTGGCGCGCGACAATCCCTACCTGATCTGCACAACCAATGTGCTGGGCACGATCAACCTGCTCGAAATGGCCCGGCAAACCGGTGTCGAACGCTTCGTTCATTGCGGGTCGGCTTACGCTTTCGGCAATACTCCGCCCGCACCCGTTCCCGACGATGCGCCGTTGCGGGCTACTGACGTTTACGGGTCCACAAAGGGGGCAAGCGACCTGATCCTCAGGGCGTACCGGACACAACACGGACTTGATGCGGTCTCGATGCGCATCTCGAATGGCTTCGGCCCCCGGCGCCGGACGCGCTGCGCTGTTCGCCTGATGCTGGAAAACGCGCTGGACGGCAAGCCGACCCACCTGGAATGGGGTGGAGGTTATGGCCGCGCCTATCTTTATGTGGAGGACGCGGTGACGGCCCTCGAGGCCGCGGTTCACGCGCCGGAGATCGGGCAGTGGGCGTACAATGTCGCCGGTCCTGATTTCGTGACCATGCAGGTCGTCGCCGATATCGTTCAGCGCATCATCCCGGGCGCAAGGATAACCATGGATGACGGCGTCGATACGCTCGGCTACCGGCGCGAGGCTCTCGATATCACCGCGGCCGGTCGTGACCTCGGCTGGACACCGCAATTTGGCATAGAGAGAGCCGTGACGGCGTATCGGGACTGGATCGTGGGCCAGCGGAAAGCGAAGGGGGCGACGCAATGAAATCCAAGATCGAGGCCATCGAGGTCATCCCGCTGCGGATTCCGTTCTCCGATCGGCTTTCCGCGAAGAACAGCGGTGCCGCGAAGAGTTCGGTCGACGTCGCCATTGTCCGTCTCCGCTCCAGCGATGGCGTTATCGGCATCGGGGAGACCCAGGCCTGGCGCAGACAGGGCAGCGCCGAATATCTGCCCAACCTGGTCAGGGTGATCAGGGATCTGTTCGCCCCCAAGATCGTCGGCCGCTCGCCCTTCGACATCGCCGCGATCATGCACGACCTGGGGCAGGCGCTTTACGGCAGTTTCTATCCGCAGGCTGCCGTGAGCGACGCGCTGCATGACCTCGCCGCGAGGTTGCAGGGCATATCTGTATGCGAACTCCTGGGCGGACGTTGCCGCGATCGCATCAGGGTCGGATTGGCCATTCTGGTTTCCGGGGAGTTCGGGAAGATCAGGCCCGTAGCCGAGGATGCCTTCGAGCGGGGGTACCGGCATATGCGCCTCAAGATCGGAGGCGGCATCGCGGAGGACATGGCCAATTTCGCCGGCATGCGCGAAGTCTTTGGCGACCGGGTGGCACTAAGGGGCGATGCCAATGGCACGCTGCGCTTCGATGAAGCCTTGCCGCTGCTCGCGAGACTTGAACAATTTGGCCTGGAGATGGTGGAGCAGCCTGTTGGGTTGGGGGATATTGAGGGCATGGCCGCTCTCGCCCGCGCGACGTCTATTCCGATTTCGGCCGACGAGAGCCTGTCGTCGGAGGCCTCGCTGGTGGATATTATCCAGAGGCGGGCTGCAAGCATGGTGCAGACCAAGATCGGCAAGAATGGCGGTCTCTACTACTGCAACCGCCTGTGGACCATTGCCCACGCCGCGGGCCTGGCCCCCTTGGCGGGAAATCATCCCACCACCTCGGTCGCCGCCACGGCGATGGCCCATTTGGCAGCTTCCGTGCCATGGACCCCTGCGGTCGGGGAATTTTCCAACGGCCCGACCGATGTGCTCGCCGACGATATTGTCACCGAGCCCATGCGGCTCGAGGACGGCACCGTGCGCGTTCCGGAAGGACCCGGCCTGGGGGTCGATCTTGACGAGGACAAGCTGAGGCACTACGCGGCGGACCTGTGACAGCCTTGCCTGTCGTTGACACCGCTAATGGCTAGCTCGGACAAGGGCTTTGCTCATGTCGTCCGGGCTTAATTGCGTATTGGACGAGCATACCCCAACCCCAGCCAGTTCAGACTTGCCACCGTCTGCGGTCCAATGCGCTGTTGGCAACCCTCATAATATTGCGGTTTCAACCGCAGGAGCAGTGAGGTCGTCATTCGCGTTCTCACTCTGGTTCCGCTCCTGTTTGCCAACGCCTCGCAGAAAGGCGTCCTCGCTGGGTTGATGTATATCAAGGCGACCCGCGACGAATGCCGGGAGACTCGCAAGGTAGGGCTGAACGGGTGTTCTATGCGATGATGACGACAGAAGGGCCTTCTGGCCCGTTCGCGCTGTTGAAGCAAATCGAATGCGAACATGCGGTCGAACGCAGCTTTTGCGATCGGCTGGAAGTGCTCGCCGATACGCTTCCCGCAATCGATTCTGCGGCTGCTTCCGAAGCGGTCGCTATTTTGCGCAAGAGCCTGAGGCGTCATATCGCTCTTGAGGAAGGCCTGCTGCTTCCAATGCTGATTACGCGCGCGCAGGCGGAGGACAACGTCAAGGCCTTGCGCTGTCAGGTTGCGGCGGAGCATGCTGCCGACGAAGTCCTTGCGCATGATATCGCTGATGAACTCGATGCCGCTGCCGGGAGCCGGCACGTCAGGAATCCCGAGATGCTGGGCTTCATGCTGCACGGATATTTCGAATGCCGCAGGCGTCATCTGGCGTGGGAAAGCGCAGTGGTGCTTCCGCTTGCCATTCGCCGGCTGAGAGAATCGGACTGGCAGATCCTCGCGCAATCAGCGCTCGAGAAACCGCTGGAATCCAGTCATGCCGCGAGAGCCCACGCCGGGTGCGGCTGCACCGGCGGGAAGAAACAGAACGGCTAGTCCCCGGCGATTTCCTGCAGGGCGCCGATGTCGGGCACGACGACCTCGCGGTTTTCCGCCAGCGTGATCAGATGGGATGTTTTCAGCTTCGTTATCTGCCTGCTGACGGTCTCCAGCGTCAGCCCGAGATAATCCGCCATGTCGGCGCGCGTCAACGGCAGCTTGAATCGCGCGAACTGCATCTTCTCGCTATGGCTGCAGCCGAGATTGCCGGCCCTGCTCGCTAGCAGCAGCAGGAACGTGGCCACCTTCTCCTGCGCCGTCTTGCGGCCGAGCAGCAGCATCCATTCGCGGGCGGCGTCGAGTTCGTTCAGGGTATCGGAGAACAGCCGATGCTCCAGGCCTGGATAGCGCTTCAAAACGCCTTCGAACTCCTTTTTCGGGAAGGAGCACAGTTCTACATCCGTCGCCGCCTCGACGGAATAGGGATTGGTCTCCGAGAAGGTGCGGCCCAGGAAATCAGGAGAAAACTGCAGCCCTACGATCTGCTGGCGTCCGTCTGCGAGCGTCTTTGTCAATTTGACGACGCCGGACACGATGTTCGCGAAGGCCGTCCCGGGTTCGGAGTCTGAAGAGATAACCTGCCCGGCTGGCACCAGCCGCTGCCGGGCGATACGGTTCATGCTTTCCAGTTCGTCACGGGAAAGCGCAGCGCAAATGGCGCGGTGCCGTATGGCACATGCGTCGCAGCGTTCGGGGATTCCGTGAGTGGACATGTCTCAAGATGACTCCTGTCGATTCTCCTACCGCAGCGCAGCCTTCCCTGCAATCTGCTGTCAAAAAGAGACGGATAATCATTGCATTGGCCTGGACATTAACGCGTTTGGCAAGCTGTTGACCCAAATCAAGGTGTCGGGCGGCCCAAGCCTGCATGTATGACCTGCCGGCGGCAAAGCCGGCGGGGGGGCGCTATATGGCCGGACAGGCCATTCTCGGCGTCTCACCCCGGAATCCTGGAGAGCGGGGTGCACGGTGACCGGACAACGTCAGGAATGGTCGGCTTTTTCGGATGCGCTGGCAATAGCGTCCTCAGCGCTTGGCATCGGAGTGGGCTTGATTCTGGCTGTCGCCGGCAAGGATCCTGCCATGCAGGCCCATGGCTGGATTTTTCTTGCTGCATGCGCGGTTGCGTGCGTGGCGCTCCTGTCCCGCGCCGGGGCCAACAACCTCGGTAGCCGGCCAATCGACGCCGGATATGCCGACGGGGTCGTGCGGGCCGCCACTATCGCCACCGTATTCTGGGGCGTTGTCGGATTCCTGGTAGGCGACATCATCGCCTGGCAGCTTGCGTTCCCCGTCCTCAATCTCGATCTGCCCTGGACCAGCTTCGGGCGCCTTCGTCCCGTTCACACCTCCGCGGTGATCTTTGCCTTCGGCGGCAACGCGCTTCTGGCTACGTCCTTTTATGTGGTGCAGCGGACCTGCCGCACGCGGCTGGCCGGGCGCTGGTCGCCCTGGTTCGTT
>JBFWSL010000101.1:0-11505 GCA_050248375.1 Hyphomicrobiales bacterium
TCTGCATGTGGTCGGACGGATGTTCGGCGCGCGCACGGCCGCCGGGCTGCCTCGCATGCGCACGCTGCGCTAGCGCATCATCCGGCCAGGTGGAATCGCTTGGCCGGTAAGATCATGCGCCAGATCGATAGCTTGAGCATGATCCTGTCGGAAAAGCGGTATCCACTTTTCCGGATCATGCGCTAGGCCCAACCCCCCATCGGGTGCGGACCCCGGGGTGTGTCACCCGAAGACAAGGCCCACGCCCGAGAAAATCAGCAGGAAGACGAGGATGATGGTGCGGAAGGCCTTTTCGTCGATGCGGCCGAACGCCTTCTGTCCGAGCCAGGTTCCCAGGAGATAGGCCGGCGCCAGCGCGAGGCCGCGTATCAGCTCGGTCGTGCCGAAGCCGCCGCCGAGGGCCAGCACGCTCCCCAGAAGCACGCTCATCAGGAATACCCAGACGACGAGGTTCGCGCGGCTCGTGGCGGCGGCCTCCGGCATGGAGAAGAGCACGGGCACGATGATGATGCCCAGGCCCGTGGAGCCCATGACCAGTCCGGCCAATGCGCCGCCTCCCAGCAGTTCGACGGGCTTCATCGGCCGGGGGAAACGCCAGCCGGTGAGCAGGATGAGCGCCGCGATGCCGACGGCGATATAAAGGATCCGTTTGACCATCTCCGGGTCGGCGGTCAGCAGCACCCACCCACCCATCGGGATGGCCAGCCCGGAACTCAATGCCAGCAGGATGACAGTATTGCGGGATGCGTTGCGGATGGCCTGCCGCAGCAAGGTCACGTTGCTCCACATATCCACCACCACCGCGGTTGCGGTGGCGGAGACCGGAGAGATGAAGAACGCCATCGCCGGGATGAGGATCAGCGGTCCCCCAAAGCCGGTAAGCCCACGAACGAAACCCGAAAACAGGCTCATCGGCAGGAAGAGCGCGAGCGCCTGGAGTTCACTCACGGACGTTGCCTGCGGAGGGGAGCACGGATCAGTGCCTTACTTTCAGGACTTCGCTGATCTGGGGGAACAGGATGATCAGGAACCAGGCAATCATCAGGCCCGCGAGGTATGGCACTATGTATTTCAGAAGCCGGACATAGGGAATACCCGTGACGCCACTCGCCACATACAGGTTGAGGCCGTATGGGGGCGTCACGAAGCCGATCGCCGTTCCCACGAGGAAGATGACGGCGAAGTGAATCGGATCGACGCCCACCGCGCCGGCGATGGGGGCAAGGATCGGGGCGAAGATGATGGTGTTGGGAATGCTTTCCAGCACCATGCCCGAGACGAGGATGATCACCATGCACAGCAGCAGCACGCCGTAATAGCCCCCGCCCACGGCCGTGAAGATCGATTCGATGAAGGCGGGCACGCCGAGGATGGCGAATATCTGCTGCATCACCACGGAAATGGCAACCATCGGCGCCAGCATGGCGGTGAGCTGCGACGAGCGCACCAGCACCTTCGGTATCGAGCGCAGGGTCAGTGTCCGCGAGACGAGCAATCCGGCCAGAACGGTGAAGCCGACGGTCATGCCGGCGGCTTCGGTCGGGGAAAAGATGCCGCTGTAGATGCCGAACAGAACGACGACGATGGCAATGATGCCGAGATAGGCTTGGACGCCCGCCCTGAGGATGCCGGAGATCCTGAAGGGCCTGACATCGCCCCAGCCGTGGCGGACGCTCATCACATAGGCGACGATCTGCATGGCGGCAACCAGCAGGATCCCGGGCAGCAGTCCGGCCACGAACAGGTCTCCAACCGGCAGGCTGGTCAGCACGCCATAGACGATGAACACGATGCTCGGGGGGATGATGATGCCCACGACGCCGCCTGAAGCGATGGTCGCGGCGGCGAAGCGCTCGTCATATCTGTGAGCCTTCAGCTCGGGATGCATGATCGATCCGATGGCCGCGGTGGTCGCCGAGTTGGAGCCGGAGATCGCGGCGAACAATCCGCATGCGCCGACGCTGGTCAGGGCCATGCCGCCGCGCATCCACCCGACCATGCTGAAGGCGAAGTCCGCCAGCCGCTTGGCGATGCCGGCTTCCTTCATGAGGTCGCCGGCGAGAATGAAGAGCGGCAAGGCGAGCAGCGCGAAGGAGCTCAGTCCCTCGAACAGCGTTACGCCCAGGTTGGCGAGCGTGAAGTCGACAACCAGGCTCGCCCCGATGACCCAGACGGCTATGACAAGAAAGATCGGTACGCCGAACAGGAAAAGGCCCACGGCGAGCAGCGAAACCAGGGTGATGAGAATGGAGGTGTCCATGGCCGCCGTCACTCCGAGAACATGGGGCTGTCGGTCAGCAAGGGCTCGCCGCGCAGGAACATCCGCAGGTCCTCGATGAAGTTCTGCGTGGCGCGAATGATGACCAGCGACCAGCCGAGCGGGGTGGCGAGGTAGAACCACCACTGCTGCAGGCTGTCGGTGCCCTGGACGACGGCGAAGTTCTGGTGCGCGATCCAGGTCTGCTGGACAGCGTAGTAGATGACGATGATGGCGACGCCGATCCACAGCGCTGTATCCAGCACGAGGCAGCAGAACTGCCCCCTGTAGGAGAGGCGTTCGCGGATTTCACCAAAACGCAATTGCGTGCGCGTTCTCACATTGTAGGCGGCGCCGATCCAGGTGACCCACAGGAAGAGGTAGATGGGGATCGAGCCGCTCCATGGCGGCTGATAGTTCATCGTGAACCGCTGCACGACGGCCATGACGACGATTCCCGCCATGACGGCGAAGCTGATGGCGATGATCGTCTTCTCCAGGTTCCGATCCACCCATCCGATCGCTGATGCGAAGCTCATCCCTCCCCCTCGAAAGCACAAAATTGTCATGCGGGACCAATCTGCACCGCGGCCAGGCGGCGCAAATCCAGTTGCCAGACAAAGTTGGCCCGGCGATGGTCACGCCGGGCCACCAATTTGCGGTCGCGCGTGCCGTCAGGCCCGCCACCAGCGGCGAGGCTCGACATTCACCGCCAGGGTATCCTCGGGAATCTCCCGTGCGATCGCGCTGATCTCCTTGAAGGTGTCCAGGCCGCCGGCCCATCCGTTGAGCCTGTCGCGCCACTCGGTCCACTCGTCCGGCTTATGGTCGGGCGAGCAGGCTTGCTTCAGCTTGTCCATCTCCTCGGCCGAGAAGAAGCTGACGCGGACTTTTTCCTTGTCCCAGATGGTGCCGGGAGGCGGGGGATTGGTGCGGCCGGTGATCTGCAGCAGCGCCGCCTCGTTCATGCCCTGGGTATAGATCTGCGACGAATAGGCGGCCTCGAGCGCGTCTTCCTGCAGGTCCGAGCCGAGCTTGTCGAAACTGCCGCGGTTGAAGGCGGCGTGCTCGGTGTTGCACATGAAGCCGATCTCCAGCGCTTGCGAGACGACGGGGCTCATGCCGGCGTAGGCGACGGCTCCCGCCGCCGTCTCGGCGCCATCTATGAGGCCCGACTTCAATCCTTCAAGGGTTTCCTCCCAGGCGACGGGCACCGGGCTGAGACCCATCAGGGCCAGGGCCTTCTGGCCCATCTTGCTTCCGGTCGCGCGGACCTTGGCGCCCTTGATCTGGTCGAAGCTGGTGACCAGCGGCTTGTCGTCATATTTCAGGCCGAGATAGAGGCCGCGCAATTCGCACTGTGTGTACATGAACTCGATGCCGTGACGCTCGCGCAACGGCTTGCGCAGCAATTCCTCGCTCTTGGGATGATAGAAGAAGTGGTGCATCGCCGCGCGCGACGGAAACATGAAGGGGTAGTCCAGCGCGTTGTAATAAGGTGCCGACGCGGCGGAGTTCTGGGTCGAGGCGGAGAAGATGTCGATGATCCCCTGCTGCGCCTTCTTCACGCAATCGAGCTGGTTGCAGACCTTGCTGCCGTCCAGGTACTCGATGCGGATCGCGCCGTCGGTACGGTCCTCCAGTTCCTGCACGAAGTGCAGCATGCCGGCCTTCTCGATGCTGAGAATCTTCGGCGTGTAGCCGGCGGCACCGTATTTGAGCGTGAACTTGGGCGAATTCTTGAAGCGGCGCTCCCGGGTGGCCTCGGCGGCCCGGGCCAGGCTGGTGGCCGTGAAGACTCCGGTCATGGCGCTCGCCGCCATCAGCGTGGACATCATGCCGTAGCGCTTTGCCACGTTCATGAAGTCGCGTCGCGACAGTCCGCCCCCGGCGGAATCGATATCGTCCGTGGTTGCGGATTCTTCCCTGATCTTGGTCATTCCATTCCTCCCTATGTGCCAGGGCGCCCGCCGCGTTCTGCGGTCGTTGTTGCTGTCAACGGGAACAGATTGGGCCGCCCGATGCCGTATTATGCAAGTTCTATATCGTATATCAAAATCTTTTTTTTAATTCTTGGCAATCCGCTGCCTGCTTTTGAGGCTCGCCCTCAGGCTGGAATAACCGACCTGCAAGCGGTTTTATGGCCGGAAGGAGGCTCGCGCCGGCCAGCTTTGCGGTTCTGGATGATGTTGAAGGAGGTTGTGCGGTGCTTGCTTCCGCACGGGAAACCTCGGTGCAGCCTTCCGCGGCAGCGGCTTCCGGGCGCCATTCGGACAAGGCCGGGATGGAGAACCCTGGTGATCCCTCAGGCTCCCTTTCCGGGGCGGACCGTCTTTTCGGTGCGGGCCTATGTCCTTGCGTCTCCGGACCGGTGTCATCCGGCCCTGTCAGGTGGCGTGGCTTGGCACGTGGAGTCGCCCCTGCCATAGTGCGCGCTGTATCACCGGGTCACAGAACCGCTTCGCCATGACACTCAGCATCGACCGGTCATCCTTGACCGAGAAGACGCCGAAGCGACGACCTTATCTCGCGTTGCTCGACAGCATCCGGTCGGACGTGGAGAGTGGACGGCTGCAGCCCGGCGAGAAGCTTCCGACACAGCGCGAACTGGCGAAGCGACTCGGCCTTGCCGTGGGAACGGTCACGAAGGCCTATTCCGAAGCAGCCAAGCAGGGTCTGATTTCCACCGAAGTGGGGCGCGGGACCTTCGTGCTCGGACTGGCCCATGGCGCAACCGGCCGTGCTCCTTTCGACCTCACTTTCAATCGCGTTGCCTACGAGGACGCGCATGCCGCGGAAATCGCGGCAGATCTCGGCCGCCTGCTGCGGCGTGTGACCAGGCCGGGGGCCTTCGACTACAACCCCTCCGCGGACAGCAGGGAGCACCGGGAACACGGGGCCCAATGGCTGCGCGGCATGGGCGTCGATGCGGGGGCGGACCGGGTGCTGATCTGCAACAGTGTGCAGCACGGGCTGTCGCTCATCCTTCAGTCCCTGGCCCGCCCGGGTTCTCTCGTGTTGACCGAGCAACTCGGCTATCCGGGCATCGGCCTGCTGGAAAGCGTGCTCGGATTTCAGTTGCGCGGCCTGGCCATGGATAGCCATGGGCTGACGGTGGAAACCTTGAAGCAGGCCTGCGAGCGCGAGCCGGCAAGGATCCTGGTCTGCGCGCCGACGCTGCACAATCCGACCAACGGCATCCTGCCCATGCAGCGGCGCGTGGAACTGGCCGAGTTCGCGCGCAGCCGGGATCTGACGATCATCGAATATGACGTCAACGGCATTCCGCCGGACGATCCGTTGCCGTCGTTCACCGTGCTGGCGCCGGAGCGCAGCTATCTGCTGACCGGCACCTGGAAGGCGACTCCGATGGGAGCGGGCCTCGGCTACATCGTGGCGCCGGCGGAGTCGGCGGAGCGGCTCACGGCGGTGGTGCAGGCGACGACCTGGACTCCATCACCGCTGTTGAGACAGATCGTCACCAACTGGATCGCGGACGGCACCGCGGCCCGCGCGATCGACTGGCACAAGCGCGAGGTCACGAAGCGTCTCGCCATCGTGCGGCCGATGCTGGAGGGGTTCGACTATCACTGGCATCCGGCCAGCTATCATATCTGGCTGACGTTGCCGGCGCCCTGGCGGCGTGAAATTTTCGTGGAGGCCCTGCGAGGCGTCGGCATCGCTGTTTCACCCGCCGACGTGTTCATCGTCGGCCGCTCCATCGCGCCGCATGCGGTGCGGCTGGCTCTCGGCGGCATCTCCGATCTGCCCAGTCTCAGCAAGGCCGCCGCGACGATCGTCGACACGTTGCGCAAGGGGCCGCAGCCCCGGATCGTCACCGCATAGCCCGGGTCAGGTGAAGGAGGCTCCGGTGCCGGACTGGGCGGGGGCGGGGCTGAAGTGCTTCTCGAACTTGTCGGGTACGTTTTCCCACTCTGCGGCGTCGGACGGCGGGGTGCCCTTGCGCACGATGGATGGCCAGATCTTGCCATAGTGCTCGTTCAGCTCGCGCCACTTCCGCGCGTCCCCGTCCTGATCGTTCACGATGGCCAGCACCGGGCAGAAGGGCTCGCAAGCCGCGCAGTCGATGCATTCCTCCTGGTTGATGACCACCATGTTCTCACCCTCGCGGAAGCACTCCACGGGGCAGACATCGATGCAATCCATGTATTTGCACTTGATACACTTGTCATTGACGACGTAGGTCATGGCCCTCTCCGTGGCAAAATATGATACAATATTCTATTGTGTCATATTGTCATGAAATTCAGCTTCACAGCCAAAAATGGCGGCAATTGCAAAGCAATGCCACAATTTTTTTACCGTTTATCCGGGATTTCCCGCTTGCGGCTTCATGCATGTTAGTTCATCATAATATCGATACGAGACAATATGCAACAATTAAGGTTTATAATGTATCATTATAAACATGTGACATTCCGGGTCATGAATACCAAGCGGGATGTTCGGCTGCTCTGGATGCCGGCGCACGGGCGAGGGAACCGGGTATGTATGTGAACGGATCGGGGCGTAACAGCTTCCGCTACCATCCCGCCATCCTGAAGCTCGAGCTGCTGAGCCAGGGATTGCGGCTGTCGCCGGACGCGGCCGCGGAAATCGGCAAAACGGTCAAGATCGATCACGCGGTTGGAGCGGTCGGCAAGCATGCCCTCGACATCATCCTCGATCCCGGCAAGGTCTATGTGGGGCTGCCCATCGGCGAGGCGGTGAATCCGAGCCTGATGGAAGGGACGCCGTTCACTCTCGAACTCGACGACGGCGTCTTCTACATCGGCAAGAAGCCGGCCGAGCTCGGGGCCAACGGCCGCTGGCGCTGTATTGACGAGGAAGCGCCGGCCGAACGGCTAATGTCGGTGACCGTTCCGCCCATGCCGGCCTACTATCAGCTCAAGACTTCGCGCGGTCTTCCCATGCGCAGCGTCATGCCGCTCGCCGGCGACTTCGGCGGCGCTACAATCTTTCCGCATTGCATCTACTTCGGACATTTCACCGAGGGCTATGAAGGCAAGGAGTGCCGCTTCTGCGGCATCGACGAGAATCTCGCTTCGGGCCGGGACGAATTTCCCAAGAAGCCGGAAGACTTCGTCGAGACGGTCGCGGAGGCGCGCAAGCATCCTTTCTTTCGCCACGGGCCGGTGTTCGCCGGCGGCAGCACGCCTCCGCCGGACCGCGGTGCCAAGGTGCACTCGCGCTATCTCAGGCGCCTGAAGGAGGCTTTTCCCGACAACTGGCTGCGGCTGACCATCGCTCCGCCGGAGGAAGAGAAATATATCGACCTGCTGTTCGAGTCGGGCGCCGACCTCGTCGGCTTCAACTACGAGATCTACGACCCGCAGCTCTTCGCCAAGTTGTGTCCCGGCAAGGTCAAGGACATCGAGAAGGGCGTGCCCGGACACGCGCATTACGACCGCATGATCAACTATATGGTGCGGACCTATGGCAGCGGCCATGCGAGCGCGAATCTGCTCGCGGGCCTCGAGCCAGCGCAAAGCACGGTCAACGGCATCGCGCATCTCGCCTCGATGGGCGTGATCCCGACCATCTTCGTCTTCGTGCCCCTCAAGGGAACGGGCCTGGCCAACCACAAGACGCCTACCATCCGCGAACTGATCTACATCTATTCGAACCTCAAGCGCATCACCGACCGCTTCGGCGTCGATACCTATTGCGCGGGCTGCAACCGCATGCTGGTGAACACGAAGCTGCATGACGGGCTTTCGCCACGCATGCCGGCGATCACGGAAGACAACCTGCTGGCGGCCGGGCTGCCGCCGGAGGATTTGTATGTGGCGCCGCAGCTGCCGTTCGAACTCGATCTCGCGTGGTGAAGCACCGCTGAAGAAGGCCGATACCGCCAATTCGCCTTTCGCCGGTCAATTCGCCGGCCAATAAAAACAAAAAGCAAAAAATCAGATGGGAGGATCAATACATGGCCAAATCACGCCTGGAGTCCGTCGTCAGACACGGCGCGGCAATGCTGCTTGCTGCTGGCATCGTCGCCGCGAATGCACCGGAGAGTTTTGCGGAATATCCCGACCGGCCGGTCGATTTCATCGTCACCTGGGGTGCCGGAGGCGGGGCGGACAAGTTTGCCCGAAAGCTGGCGCCCATCGTTGAGAAGTCCGTCGGCGTCGCGCTTCCGGTAAGCAACGTTCCCGGCGCCGCCGGCAACAAGGGCCTTGGCTCGCTGCAGGCCGGCAATGCCGACGGTTATTCCTTCGCGACCATGACCGGCGTCACCTTCTCCTCCCTCGCTGGCGGCCAGTCACCCTACAAGGTGGAGGATTTCGACTGGCTGGTCCGGGTGCAGATCTCGCCCTCGATGCTGTTCGTGAAAGCGGACAGCCAGTTCAAGACCTTCGATGATCTCGTCGCCTATGCCAAGGCCAACCCGGGCAAGCTGACCTGCGCTACGGACGGACTGGGCACGCCGGCGGACCTGACCCTTCGCTACCTAGCCGCGCAGGGGATCAAGATGAAGAACATTCCCTTCGACAAGCCCGCGGAGCGCTATACGGCGCCACTCGGCGGGCAGACGGACGTCCTCTATGAGGAGCCGGGCGACGTGCGGGAATTTCTTGTGTCGGGAAAGCTTCGCCCGCTCATCGTTTTCGATGAAAAGCGCTTTCCGAATTACGATGTGCCGGCATCCTACGACATCGGCCACAAGGTCGCCATCTACAACTGGCGTGGTCTCGTGATGAAGAAGGGTACGCCTGCGGACAGGATGAACAAGCTCGCCGCCGCCTTCCGGAAGGGAATGGAGGACAAGGGCTGGGTGGAGTATTGCGACAAGAACTGGAGCTGCGACAAGGAGGCGCCCACAGGGGACGCCTTCAAGCAGTGGGCAAGGGGTCAGTTCGATCAGTTGAAGACATTTTCGGAGAAATACTGATCGTCCGAAGCCGTGACGCGACTGGCATCGGTCCCCTCGGGCAAGGGAGAGTGGGCGGTACGAGATGCGTATTGCAGCCATTGCTTGCGTGATCATCGGCCTGCTCGTCGTCGCTCTGGCGCAGACGATCAGCGACCCGAGCGGCGACGCGATCTACGGCGCGAAGTTCTGGCCCGTAGCCCTCGCGCTCGCCCTCATCGCGCTCAACCTTCCGGCGGCGCTGCTGGCGCGTTCCGCCACGGCGCCGGCGGAGGGGGAGGCTGCTCCGTCTGCGGTCCGGCAACTGGCAGGCATGGACTGGCGGGCGTTTCTGCTGCCATCGGTCCTGGTGGCGACGTATCCGCTCGCGGTCACCCTGGTTGGGTTTCCGCTCGCGTCCATTGTCCTCTATGTGCTGCTGATGTTCGTCCTGGGACAGCGAGGCACATTCTTCGTTCCGGCCATCGGCATCCTGTTCCCGCTGGCGATGGCGCTGTTCTTCACCAGGGTGGCGTATATGCCCCTTCCGAAGGGAACCGGGGTGTTCGAGGAACTGACGATCTTTCTCTACCGGCTTATCGGCGCGTATTGAAGGGAAGGGCGCATGGCGGAGTATCTCCATCTTATCGGCGTGGGCTTCGCGAATGCACTGGAGCCTTTCGTGCTCGCCATGATGCTGGCCGGAATGGTGATTGGACTTGTCGCGGGCGTACTGCCGGGCATCTCCATGATCAACGCCGTGGTGCTGGCCCTACCCTTCACATACTTCATGGAGCCCACCGCCGCGGTGATCATGCTGATCTCGATCTATTGCAGCGGCATGTTCGCGGGCGCGATCACCGCGATCCTGATCAATATCCCCGGTTCACCGGGTAACGCTCCGACGGCTTTCGACGGCTATCCGATGACCCGCAAGGGTGAAGCCGCGCTGGCCATCGGCACGTCAATCATCTGCTCCGGCATAGGCGGCTTTCTCAGCGCCATCGTGCTGGCCACTGCCGCACCGGCGCTCGCCGACTATGCGCTCGGCTTCAACAGCATGGACAAGTTCGCCCTCGTCTTCCTCGGCATGGCCTGCGTGACCAATGCCGGCAGTTCGTCCCGGGTCCGGGCCATCAGCGCCCTGCTGCTCGGGGCGATGGTGGGGACGATCGGACTGGCGCCAATCTATCCCGCCTTCCGTTTCACCTTCGGCACCGATCTTCTCCAGGCGGGTGTGAATTTCATCATCGCGCTGATCGGTCTGTTCGCTATCGCGGAGCTGTTCGACCGCTTCGCCCGCAGGAATTCCGGCTGGGAGGGACTGCCCGCGAACATCAAGGTGCGGTTGCCCGGACTGGCGGAGCTCAAGCGGCTCAAGGGCACGATCATGCGCTCGACGGCGATTGGCACCAGTGTCGGCATTATTCCCGGGGAGGGAGGTGCGATCTCCGCCTTCCTGGCCTATGGCGTCGAAAAACAGGTTTCGAAGCATGGGCAGGCTTTCGGCACGGGCGTCCTGGAGGGGGTTGCGGCGCCCGAAACGGCCAACAACGCCTCGACCGGCGGCGCGCTTATTCCCACGCTGGCGCTCGGCATCCCCGGCAGCGCGGCGGCGGCGGTCATCATGGGCGCACTGCTGCTGCATGGTTTCGAACCCGGTCCGCTGCTGTTCGTCAAGGCGCCCGAGACGGTCTATACGATCTTCGCCGCCGTCCTCATGATCAACCTGCTGATGATCGCGGGCGGCCTGGTTACCACCCGCATGTTCGTCCAGTTGTTGAAGGTGCCGGAACCGGTGCTGAGCGGCGGTATCCTGCTTCTGTGCTTCATTGGCGCGTTCGGGGTGCGCAACCAGATGGCCGACATCTGGATGATGCTCGGCTTCGGGGTTTTGGGATTCCTGTTCCGGCGTTTCGACTTCTCTGTACCGGCCTTCATCATCGGGCTGCTGCTCGGTCCCATGGCCGAGACGTATTTTCTGCGCACGATGCTGGTGGCGGACGGCAATCCAATGGTGCTTCTCACCCAGCCGCTCAGCGCCTTCCTGATCGCCTGCGGACTGCTGATCGTGTTCGTGCCCGAGGTTGCATGGATACGGCGCAATCTGGCCGGATACCTGCTGTCGCCTTCGCGGCAATCCAAGTGACCGGGTGACTGTGCCGTCCGGCGGTAGAGTTCGACGGAGCCGTTCAGCGCGCCCCGCGTTCCTCCACGCGCAGCCCGGCCTCGCGGATGAGTTCGATATCGTCGTTGGCGTCGTTGTTGCCGGTGGTGAGCAGCCTGTCGCCGTAGAAGATGGAGTTGGCGCCGGCCAGGAAGCACAGGATCTGCGCCTCGCGGGTGAGCGCCTTGCGCCCCGCCGACAGGCGCA
>JBFWSL010000102.1:0-10138 GCA_050248375.1 Hyphomicrobiales bacterium
CTTGCCCTTCACCGCGAAGGGATTGTCGCGGCAGGCGTCCAGCACCAGCACCGCCGTCGCCGCGCCCTTGTCGCGCAGGCGGTCGGCGAGACCGTTGGCGGCGAAGGCGGCGTCACGCACCAGCCCCTCCTCGCCGGGCCCCGCCGAAGGCACGTCCACCGGGAGCAGGAAATTGGTGCCGTCGATGGCGAAGCCATGGCCCGCGAAGAAAAGCAGCGCGGTGTCGCCCGCCTCGATCTTCTGCTCGAACTCCACCAGCGCCCGGCTCATGGCCCGGCGTCCCACGTCCTCGGCGGAAACGACATCGAAGCCGATCCTGGTCAGGGCATCCGCCATGGCCTTGGCGTCGTTCCTGGCCTTCAGCAGCTTCGGCACGTTTTCATACGCGTCGTTGCCGATGACCAGCGCCACCCGCTTGGCGGCTTCGGCCTGCGGCGGCGCCGCGAGGGCCATCAGCGCCAGCACGATCAGGGAGGCCAGGCGAAAACGGAGAACCCGCGGCAGGCGCGGGCAAATATGGCAGGGCATGATCGGGCTCCTCCCCGAAACCGGCGATGTCTCGGCGCAAAGATGGGGTGTCAGGCGGCCCGAGTCGAGGGGTACGGGCCCCTAAGCCGGCGGAGTACGGATGTCCGCCATCGCTTCCGGCTTGGGCGGGTCGCTGCGGACACGGCTTTCCCGCCACACCAGGTAGAAGCTGGCGCCGAAGATCACCAACGCCCCCACGACGGTGAATATGTCGGGAATTTCCATGAACAGCAGGAAACCGAGCATGATCGCCCAGACCAGTTTCAGGAAATCGAAGGGCAGCACCACCGTCGCCTCCGTCTGCCGCAACGCCTCGGCAAGCCCCGTCTGCGCGATTGTCCCCGCGACGCCGATGAACAGCAGCCACATCCATGCCTCGACCGTGGGCGCGCGCCAGACATAGAGCGCGGGAAAGAAAGACAGCAGGCTCATCAGCAGGCACATATAGCCGGTGATGGTGACGCTGGACTCCGTGCGCACCAGCAGCTTGATGACGATCATGGTCACCCCCCAGATCGCCGCCGCGCCGAGCGCCAGCAGCGAGCCGGCGTCCACCTCGGCCATGCCCGGCCGCAGGATGACGATCGTGCCGAGAAAGCCCAGGACGATCGCCGTCCAGCGGCGGATATGGAATCGCTCGCCGAGAAAAAGAACCGCCAGCACCGCCGTGAACAGGGGCGCGGAAAAGGAGATGGCGTTGACCCGCGCCAGGGGCGTGATGCTGAGCGAGATGAAGCAGGCGAACATGGCTATCACGTTCAGAATCGCCCTCAGCATGTGCAAGGGCAGGCGCTGGGTGCGCATGAAGCCGAATCCGTGCATCCAGATCAGCGGCAGGAAGGCGACGAAGCCGAACAGGTTCCGGAAGAAGGAGATCTGGATCGGGTGCAGCTCCGCCGAGACATGCCGGACGGTCGCGTGCATGGATGAAAAGGCGACAGTGGACAGCACCATGATGAGGATGCCGCGTGTGCTGCCGGACAGGGTCCGCCAGAACGGGAGTGGGCTCAGGCCACGCAGCTTTCCAGGTGGGGGATCCGTTTCGCTTTCGGCAGACATCCGCCAACCGCTAATCCGTCCAGGCTCGCAGCGCAAGCTCGACAGAACATGCCCTGGAAACCGTCAGCCGTTTTCCGGAGGCGCGCCTTAGCTGTAATAGATTACCGCGGCGACAAGGCAGATCACTGCCAGGATGGCCAGCGACTGGATGAGAACGCGCAGATTCATCCTGCGCGGGCCGCCTTGCCGGGCCTCGACCGCATTCGCGGTCTCGCGGGGGGTGTCGCGTACATGTGCCATACTCCTTAAACGCCATGGCAATGCCGAAGTTCCCCGAAAGCAAGCGATGCCTGGCAGACGTCATTGTCACCAGCCGGCGCGCAGCGTCGGCCTAACGCCCAGGCTCGGGCGCGACGCGCACCACCAGCTTGCCGAAATTCCCGCCTTCCAGCATGCCGATGAACGCCGCCGGCGCGTTCTCCAGCCCGTCCACGAAGTCCTCACGGAACCTGATCCTGCCGCCCTGCACCCAGGACGTCATCTCCGCCAGGAAACCGCTTTCCTGGTCGGCGAAATCGAAGACGATGAAGCCCTGCACGCGCAGCCGGTTGCTCAGCACCGAGCGCATCAGCAGCGGAATCTTGTTCGGCCCCTCGGGTAGCGCCGTCGCGTTGTAATGGGCGATCAGCCCGCACACCGGAACGCGTCCGAAAGGATTGAGCAGAGGTAGCACCGCCTCGAACACCGGCCCGCCCACATTCTCCCAATAGATGTCGATGCCTTCGGGACAGGCCTTTGCAAGCTGCTCCGCGAAGTCGCTGTCGCGATGATTGATGCAGGCGTCGAAGCCGAGCTCGCCGGTCACGTAAGCGCACTTTTCGGCGGAACCGGCGATGCCGACGGCGCGCGCGCCCTGCAATCTGGCGATCTGTCCCACAAGGCCACCGACCGCGCCCGACGCCGCCGCCACCACCAGGGTCTCGCCCTTTTTCGGCTGGCCGATGTTCTTCAGCCCCGCCCAGGCGGTCATGCCCGGCATGCCGAGCACCCCGAGGCAGGTGGAGATGGGCGCCGCCCTGGGGTCCAGCCTGCGCAGTCCCTTCCCATCCGACACGGCGTAGTCCTGCCAGCCGGTATAGCCGAAGACGAAATCGCCTTCCCCGAATGCGCTGTTGCGCGAGGCGATCACCTGGCTCGCCGCCCCCGCGGTCATCACCCCGCCGATCTCCACGGACGGGGCGTAGGATTTCACATCGTTCATGCGCCCGCGCATGTAGGGGTCGAGCGAAAGATAGATCGTGCGGGTCACGACCTCGCCCTCGCCGGCCTCCGGCACGGCGCTCTCCACCATGCGGAAATCGCCGGGCTTTGGAGCGCCCTTGGGGCGGGCGGCAAGGACGATCTGGCGGTTGGTCGTGTCTGGCACGGTGCGGGCCCTTTCGAAAGTTCGGTTGCGGTCGGGCCCGCACCGTCGCACGGGCCGGGCCGTCCGGTCAAAATCCGGTCAGGAAATGGTCCGGCCGCCGTCCACGTACATCACCTGTCCGGTCATGAAGGCGCTCGCGTCCGACATCAGGTAGACGGTGGCCCCGACGAGATCGTCCGTGGTGGCGAAGCGGCCGGCGGGAATCCTGGCCAGCGCCCCTTCCCGCATCACCGGGTCCCTGGTTATCGGCTCGATCATCGGCGTCGGAATCACCGCGGGCCCGATGGCGTTGACGGTGACGCCATGCCTGATCCACTCGACAGCCATGACCCGCGTCACATGCGCCAGGCCGGCCTTGCTGGCCGCATAGGCGGCATAGAGCGGATTGGAGACGCGGCTGGAAACCGACGCCAGCGTGACAATGCGCCCTTTCTTCTGCTTCACCATGACTCGCCCGGCGGCCCGGGCAAGCCGGAAGGCGCCGGTCAGGTTGGTGTCGATGTTGATGTCCCAGTCGTCGTCGTCGAAGTTGACGGTCTCCGCGATGCGGTAGGCGCCCGTGGCGTTGAGCAGTCCATCGATCCGGCCATGTGTATCGACGGTTTTCTTCACCACCGCCTCGCAGTCCGCGGTCTTCACCACGTCGAAGGTGAAGGGAACGGCGGCATGGCCCTTGCGGACCAGCTCCCCGGCGGCGGCCTCCGCCTTCTCCGCGACGATATCGGCGATGACGAGACGGGCGCCCCTTTCCGCGAGCGCCTTCGCGAGAGGCACGCCAATGCCCCCCGCTCCGGCCACGAGGATCGAACGGTCTTTCAGGTCGAAAAGCGGATCGCTCATGGGTGGGCGGCCCCGCTCAGCGCGGCCGCCGCTGCGGGGCCGGCGGCAGGTGCATCAACTCCCGCGCCTCCTCCGGCGTGGCGATCTCGCGGCCCAGCTCCTTGCACAGGCGCACCGCGCGCTCCACGAGCTGCACGTTGCTGACCGCCAGCACGCCCTGGCTGTAGTAGACGTTGTCCTCCATGCCGACGCGGATATTGCCGCCGAGCGCGAGCGCCATGGTGCTGAGCGGAAGCTGGAACTTGCCGATGCTCACCACCTGCCAGGACGAGCCTTCCGGCAGCGCGTCGAGCATGGCCAGCAGGTTGGCCGGTGTCGGCGGGATACCGCCCTTGATGCCGAGCACGAAGCTGAAATGCAGCGGCGGCTTCAGTGCGCCGCGCTCCACCAGGTCGATGGCGTTCTGGATATGGCTGAGATCGTACACCTCCAGCTCGTTACGGATGCCGCGCTTGTTGCAGCCGTCGAGGAATTCCGCGTTCCACTTCTTGGAGTTGTAGAACAGGAATTCGGTGTTCTTGTGCTCGAAATGGAAGGTGCCGAGGTTGAGGGTGAGCTGGTCCGGCTGCGGCTGGATATTGAGCAGGTTCATGCGCTCTTCCAGGGTGAAGCCCTCGCCTTCCTCCTTCGGGTCGCGATAGCGCAGGCCGATGCCGTTGCCCACCTGGGTGATCATGCCCGGGCAGCGCGTCATCACCCCGTCGATCACCTCGGAATAGACGTCGATGTCGGCCGTCGTCACGCCCTTCTTGTCGCGAACGTGCATGTGGGCGACCGTCGCGCCGGCGTTGTAGCAGTCGTGGAAGTTCTGGACGATGTCCCTGGGCTGCTCCGGCAGGGCAGGATTGGCTTCACGGCCGTGCAGCCCCCCGGTGGTGGCGACGGTGATGACGACTTTTCCGGGATCGGTGAGATTGGGTTTCATCTGCGCATTGTCCTGCTGTGGGGGATTACTTGTTCTTGGTGCTGATGCGTTGCTTGGCGGGACGGACTTCAGCCATGTTGACGGAAGCGCGAGCCCTGTCGCCCGCCGTGAAGTAGACGTAGACGGACATCGCCAGCATCAGCGCGCCGAACAGGAGATTGGAGTTGATCCCCTTGTCCATCAGCGCGCCGTAGCCCGCCACCGAGATGCCGGCGAAGATCCAGCGCTCCCACTTGTTGAGGTCGCGCCAGTAATAGCCGTAGCAGGCGACCGAGACCGTCCACTGGACCAGCAGGCAGGTGACGATGGGAACGAGCACGCCCCATTCAAGATTCGGGAAGCCCATGAGGGACGGGTAGTAGACGAAGGCGAAGGGTATGACGAAGGTCGTCAGCATCAGCTTCATGGCGTCGACCGCGGTATCGAAGAAGCTGGCGCCCGATATCTTCGATGCCGCCAGCGCGGCCACCGCGACCGGCGGCGACAGGGCCGAATAGCAGGCAAAGTAGAACACGAAGAAGTGCGCCATCAGCGGCTGCACGCCAACCTGCTGCAGGAAAGGCACCAGCGCCAGGGCAACGATCACATAGGCCACCGGCGTCGGCAGGCCCATGCCGAGCACGAGCGCCAGGATCGCGGCGCCGATCAGCAGCAGGATCTCGATGTCCGGAAGGATGAGGATCAGGATCGTGCCGAGCCGGCCGGACAGGCCCGTGGTCAGGAACACCTGGCCGAGCGGACCTATGGCGATGAGCAGCAGCGACAGGATGCCGGCCATGGCGATGGCTTCGCGGAAGGCGCTTACGATATCCCTCCACTTGGGCCGGAAGCGTCCCTGGGTCAGGCCGAGGGCAAGCGCCACCAGCGTGCCGATCAGTCCCGCGTATGACGGCGTGTAGTAGCCGAGCAGCAGATACATCACCACGCCGAAGGCGATGAGGAATGTCGGCGCCAGACGCAGGATCAGCGTCGTGTCCACGTTCTCGGTCAGCTTCGGCAGCCGCTCCCGCCGCGCGTAGACCATGACGCCGATGGTGACGCCGGTGAGGTAGAGCAGCCCCGGTATGAGAGCCGCCAGCGCGATATCGATATAGGGAACGTTGAGCAGCGCGGCGATGATGAAGGCCGCCAGGCCGAGCACCGGCGGCATGATCTGCCCCGAGGTGCTGGCGGTGCCCTCGATGGCGCCGGCCATGGCGGGGCTGTAGCCCTTCGCCTTCATCAGCGGGATGGTGAAGCGGCCGCTGAGCACGACGTTGGAGACCGCTGTGCCCATGATGGCGGAGACGATGCCGCTGCCGATGATGGCGGGGAAGGCCGCGCCGCCGGAGAAGCGGTTGCCGGCCGCCTTGCCGATCTCAAGCACCATCCGCAGGGTCCCGACGGCGAACAGCGCGCCGGCGAAGATCACCAGGAACCAGATGCTGTCCGCGGCCTCGCGCAGGAACCAGAAGATGCCGTCATTGGTGCCGAGCCCCAGGTAGTTCATGACGAACTCGGGATCGTATTGCGGCGTCGCCAGCAGCGGGACCGGCACCAGATAGCCGTAGAAGAAATACACCACCGACAACGCGATGATGGTCGTGAGCAGGCCGCCCCAGTGGTACCAGTTCAGGATCAGCACCGATGCGATGAGCACCAGGCCGAGATTGAAATCGAACGGCTCGAAGAAGGGCTGCACGGTTTCGAGCTTGACCGCGTTGACCCTGACATAGCCGGAGGTCACCAGCGCGGTCAGCGTCGCCACGCCTGCGAGTATGAACTTGAACCAGAACACCGGCGTGCCGCATTCGGGCTCGTTCAGCCGCCGGTCGGCATATTCGTGGAGAGTGAGGAAACCCGACATCCCGAGCACGCAGAACAGGAAGTTCGAATAGTGCTCCGATGAATTGCGCAGATATCCGAAGGCCGCGAAGGCGAGATAGACGCACAGGCCGAGTCCCAGGACCCAGAACATGGCGTTGGCGCCGGCGCGCACGAATTGCAGGCTGCGGGTCACAGGCCACTCTCCTGTCGCAATTCCGTGAAGTTGGCCCCGGCGCAAGCGCCGGGGCCGGCGGTGTCTGTCAGTTCTTGAAGACCACGGGCGGGAACTGCTTGCGCTTTTCCCACCAGCCCAGTTCCTCGTACGCCTTCTTGGCGCCGGGATGGACGTTCTCGTCCGACAGGCCGTGCACCATCATCTCCGGAGACCAGAGCTTCCACAGGCCGTGCAGCTTGGTCATTTCCGGGCCGTACTTGGCGACGGCCTTGATGAGATGATAGGCGGCATCCTCGGAGAAGTTCGGATGCGCCGCCTGGTAGCCGCGGTTGAGAGCCGACTTGAAGGTCTTCTCCTGCAGCGGCAGCTTGCCGGCGGGAACTTCCGCAACCAGCAGGCCCGCGTCCCACTTCTTGTTGACCTTGTCGATGGCCGCCTCGTCGATGCCGACATAGTTGATCTTCTTGCCAGCCGCCTCGAGTTTGCGCAGCGGGCCGCTGATCAGCCACTCGGACCGGTCGGGATTGGTGCCGAAGGCCACCACGGCGGCGTCGACATTGCCGTCGATGAGCTGCTGGATCGCGGTGTCGGGATTGACGTGACGGATGTCGGAGTTGCCCGGATTGACGCCATAGCCATCCGCAAGGATGAGATAGGCGAAGAATCCGAAGTCGCTCTGGGTGCGCAGGCCGAGCGCGATGCGCTTGCCCTTCAGGTCGGCGGGCGTCTTGATGTTCTCATCGTAGGTGACGAAGAACTTGCCCTGGCCCCAGAAGGCCTCGCCGAACAGCAGCTTGAACGGCGTGGTGATCGGTTCCGGCAGGAACGCCTTGGTCTCCTCCTTGCCGCCATGGGGGGCAAGCAGGACGATGGTGTCCTCGGTGCCGAAGATCGTGGACTTCCAGCGGCGCTCCTCGGCCATTGCGCGGACGTTGTACATGTAGCCCGGCGTTTCCTGCGGAGCGATGGTGATGGGCTCTCCACCCTTGGCCATCAGGTTGCCGAGAATGGCGTAGCCTTCCGTCGGGCCGCAGCCAAACGGGCAGATCAGCATCGGGATGATGGTGTTCTGCTGGCCCCTGGCCGGGGCGTAAGCAGCAAGCGCGACGACGCCGGCGACGGCGACCAGCGCGAGTTTGCGGAACAATTTCATGTGTTTCCTCCCTTGTTCCAGGTTATTTGTCACCGGTTTCTCCGGCTTCTGTTGGATTTGGCCGGGAGCCGGGGCTCCATGCGGCGGTCAGCGGATGGTCAGTGGCTTCTCCTTTCTTTCATGCGGGGTCGATGACGAAGAGCATCTGACCGAATTCAACCAGTTGCGCGTTCTCCGCGCCGATCTCGCGGACGGTGCCGCCAAACTCGGCATGGATCGTGGTGAACAGCTTCATCACTTCGATGACGCAGAGGGGATCGCCCGCCTTCACCGTGCTGCCCACTTCCACAAAGGGGGGCGAGTCGGGCGAGGGCGCGCGGTAGAAGGTTCCAACCATCGGCGACGGGACGACCCCGTTGCCCTGCGCGGGCGCTGAAGGCTGCGATGGCTGAGGCGCCGGCCGGGCGACTGCGGCTGGCGCCGGCGCAGTTGCGGCGGCTGCCGCCCTCGGCGCCGCGGGTTCGTGAGACATCGCGCTGCCCGCGCCGCGGCGGCGGACGACAAGCTTGATCTCATCGGTTTCCAGCACGATCTCGTCGCACGAGCTGGAATCGATCAGACTGATGATCTCACCGATTTCCTTGTAGCGCAGAACCATCCCCACCCCATGAACGCATATTGCTTGTTATCGTTGATTTTTATTCCTGATCGTCCGTCAGGAAGCCTTCGAGCTCCGCCACGGCCTTTAGCATCTCGGGCACATGGCCCTCCGCGTCCTCGATCTGCATGCGCGCCTGTGGCGCCGAGACGGCGATGGCGGCGCAGACCTGGCCCTTGCTGTCATGCACCGGCACGGCGAGGCAGATGACGCCGTCCAGGAATTCCTGGTCGTCGATGGAGTAGCCACGCTTGCGGATCACCGCGAGTTGGGATTCCAGCTCGTCCGGTTCGGTGATGGTGTTCTTGGTGTAGCGGTAGAGCGAGCCGCCATGCAGGATCTGGTCGCGCCGGCGCTTGGGCTGATGGGCAAGGAGCAGCTTGCCCATGGACGTGCAGTGCAGCGGCACGCGCGAACCCGGCTCGAACTTCAGCCCGAACGGCCAGGCCGCCTCGATACGGTCGAGATAGACGACGGCGTTGCCGGACATCATGCCGAAGTTGCAGGTCTCCTCCGTGCGTGCGGACAGGTCCGCGAGCACCGCATGGCGCGGACTTGAGCGCATCGAGGTCTGCACCACGTCGATGGCGAAGTTGAACAGCCTGGGACCCGGACCGTAGCCGCGGCTCTGCGGCTCGCGCATCAGCAGCCCCTCGTGATCGAGCTGCCGCACGATGCGGTGCATGGTCGGCTTGGGCACGTCCAGCAGCACGACAAGCTCCGCCACCGTGAGCGGCCGGCCGGCGGTCGCAATCGCCTCCAGCACCGCGAAAACCTTCTGCGAAACGCCCTGCTTTCCCTCGTGAGGATCCCCGCCCGGCGGCGTGGGATCGGACAGCCCTGACCTGCGGCGCAAGCCGCCGGTCAGGGTATTGCCGAGGATGTGAGGCTCTATTGACATGCAAATTATCAAATACTGAAAAAAAGAGTCTTGCAAGATGATTTTTTTACGGCCAACTTCGGGCACGGGAGAAAACGCACAACGAGGCGTGGCGTGAAGCGAGTGCTGATTGCCAATCGCGGCGAGATCGCGCTGCGGGCGGTTCGTGCCTGCCGCAAGGCAGGCCTGGAAACGGTCGCGATCTATTCGCAGCCGGACGAGAATTCACCGCATTGCTGGGTCGCGGACCGTCGTGTCTGCATCGGCCCCGCTCCTGCAAACGCGAGCTACCTGCGCGCCGGCACCCTCATCGAGGCGGCCAAGGCGACCGGCTGCGACGCCATCTATCCCGGCTACGGCTTCCTGTCGGAGAAGGCGGACTTCGCGCGCGCCTGCGCGGAGGAGAAGCTGATCTTCATCGGCCCCAGTCCCGAGGCCATCGCCACCATGGGCGACAAGGTTGCCGCGCGGAACACGGCCGAAAAAAACGGCCTGCCCATCGTTCCGGGCTCGCCCTCAGGCTTCACGGATGTGCGCCTGGCCAACGAAGCCAGCAGCTCCATCGGCTTTCCCATTCTGCTCAAGGCGGCCGGCGGCGGCGGCGGGCGTGGCATGCGCGTGGTCGACGATCCGGCGCAGTTCGACTCCCAGTTCGCCCAGGCCTCGGCCGAGGCCGGAGCTGCTTTCGGACAATCCGACGTCTACCTCGAGCGGTTCTTCCGCCGCGTGCGCCACATCGAGATCCAGGTCTTCGGCGACCGTCATGGCAACGCCTGCCATCTCTGGGAGCGCGATTGCAGCATCCAGC
>JBFWSL010000102.1:10238-11480 GCA_050248375.1 Hyphomicrobiales bacterium
GCTTTCGGACAATCCGACGTCTACCTCGAGCGGTTCTTCCGCCGCGTGCGCCACATCGAGATCCAGGTCTTCGGCGACCGTCATGGCAACGCCTGCCATCTCTGGGAGCGCGATTGCAGCATCCAGCGCCGACACCAGAAGCTGGTGGAGGAAGCCCCCTCGCCCGTGCTCGATTCGAAAGTGCGCAAGCAGATGGCGGAAGCCTCCGCCGATCTGGTGCGCGCCATCGGCTACGAAGGCGCGGGCACCATCGAGTTCATCTATGATCTCGACAGCGGCGAGTGGTTCTTCATCGAGATGAACACGCGCATCCAGGTGGAGCATCCCGTGACCGAGGAAGTCTATGGCGTCGATCTGGTGCTGGAGCAGTTGCGCGTGGCGGCCGGCGAGAAGCTGTCGATCTCCTCCCCGCCGCCGCCGAACGGGCGCAGCGCCATCGAGTTCCGCATCAACGCCGAGTCGCCGACAGCAAACTTCCGCCCCTCGCCCGGCACCATACGCTCATGGCAGCCTCCGACCGGACGCGGCATCCGGCTCGATTCCCACATCTATCCCGGCTATGCCATGCCGCCCTTCTACGATTCCCTCATCGGCAAGCTGATCGTGACCGGCGGCAACCGCAAGGAGATGCTCGAACGGGCATCTTCCGCGCTCTCGCGTTTCCGCGTCGAGGGCATCGACACCACCATTCCCTTCCATACCGAACTGCTCGGCCACCCCGCCTTCATCGACGGCAGCGCCCATACGCGCTGGGTCGAGCAGGAAATGCTGTCATAGGCCAAATCGCATGAGCAGGAAACGCACCGTCAGGCTGATCGACGTCACGCTCCGCGACGCCCACCAGTGCATCTGGGCGACGCGCATGACCACCGGCATGATGAAGGAGCTGGCGCCGCGGCTCGACCGCGCCGGCTTCGAGGCCATCGACCTCGTCGGCGGTGCGGTGTTCGACGTGGCCGTGCGCTACCTGCGCGAGGACCCCTGGGAGCGCATGCGCATCCTGAGCAGGTGGATCACCGAAACGCCGCTCATCATTCACACGCGCGGCCAGAGCCTGTTCACCTTCGAGTTCTTCCCCGACGACGTGGTCGAGCTGGCGGCGGAGCGCTTCGCCGCCAACGGCATGCGCTATCACACGCCCTATGACGCGCTGAACGACATGCGCAACCTGGAAATTCCGATCAAGGCGGCCAAGAAGCATGGCCTCTATGTCGTCGGCGGCGTGGTCTACAGCTACAGCCC
>JBFWSL010000103.1:0-11453 GCA_050248375.1 Hyphomicrobiales bacterium
CGCGTCGATCTCTACGACGGCCATGCCCAGATGGCGCATCCCGACCACGTGGTCGCCCCGGCCGAGCTTGCCTCCCTGCCCCTCATTGAGCCGGTCTATCCCTTGACCGCGGGCCTTTCCGGCAAGGTGCTGCTCAAGGCGACGGCGCAGGCGCTGGAGCGCGTACCCGCACTGCCCGAGTGGCAGGACCCCGCCTGGCTCGCCCGGCGGAAATGGCCGGATTTCGCCACCGCCCTGCGCGCCGTGCACCGTCCGGCCTCGACCGCTAATCTCGACGCCGGCGATCCCGCGCGACAACGGCTCGCTTTCGACGAGCTGCTCGCCAACCAGCTCGCGCTTGCCCTTGTCCGCCGCCGCATGAAAAAGGCGGCAGGGCGCTCCCTCAGGGGCGACGGACGCTACCGCGAGGCCATTTCCGCCGCCCTGCCCTACACCCTGACCAATGCCCAGCAGCAGGCGCTGGAGGAAATCGAGGCGGACATGGCCGCGCCGGAGCGCATGCTGCGACTGCTCCAGGGCGACGTGGGCAGCGGCAAGACCGCCGTGGCGCTCAACGCCATGGCCATCGCGGTTGAGGCCGGCACCCAGGCCGCGATGATGGCACCCACGGAGGTCCTCGCGCGCCAGCACCACGCCACCATCGCGCCGCTGGCGGAACGGGCCGGGCTCGCCTGTGTCCTGCTCACCGGCCGGGAGAAAGGCCGCACGCGGGAAAAGCTGCTGGCCGGCCTCGCCTCGGGCGAGACGCATATCGCCATTGGCACCCATGCGCTGTTCCAGGACGACGTTGCGTTCCAGGACCTCGGCCTCGCCGTGGTTGACGAACAGCACCGCTTCGGCGTGCACCAGCGTCTGGCCTTGCAGGCCAAGGGCGCCGCCATGGCCGCGGACATGCTGGTGATGACAGCCACGCCCATTCCCCGCACCCTGCAGATGACCCATTACGGCGACATGGACGTGTCGCGCCTGCGCGAAAAGCCGCCGGGCCGCCAGCCAATCGCCACGCGGGCCCTGCCGCTGGAGCGCATCGGCGAGGTCACAGACCGCCTCGCGGCCGCCATCCGGGACGGCGCCCAGGCTTACTGGGTCTGTCCGCTGGTGGAGGAATCCGAGAATCTCGACGTGGCCGCCGCCGAGCAGCGCCACGAGGCCCTGCGCAAGCTCTTTGGCGACCGCGCGGCTCTCATACACGGCCGCATGCCCGCCGCCGCGAAGGACGAGATCATGGCCGGCTTCGCCGACGGCAAGGTGGCCATCCTCGTGGCGACCACCGTCATCGAGGTGGGCGTGGACGTGCCCAACGCCACCATCATGGTCATCGAGCACGCCGAGCGCTTCGGCCTGTCCCAGTTGCACCAGTTGCGCGGACGCGTCGGCCGGGGAACCGGCAAGTCCGCCTGCATGCTGCTCTACCAGCAGCCACTGGGCGAGACCGCCACGGCCCGCCTCACGGTCATGCGGGAAACCGAGGACGGCTTCGTCATCGCCGAGGAGGACCTGCGCCTGCGCGGCGGCGGCGAGCTGCTCGGAACGCGCCAGAGCGGCATGCCCGCTTTCCGCCTTGCCGAGTTGCCCCGCGACGGGGACCTTCTGGCGGCGGCCCGCGATGATGCACGGCTGATTCTCGGCCGCGATCCCACGCTCACCACGCCGCGCGGTGAAGCGCTGAGGACACTGCTCTACCTGTTCGGAAGGGACGAGGCGATCCGCCTGCTCGGCGCCGGGTGAGCGATCAGGCAGGCTTCTTTTCCCGTGGCTGCAGCTTCGCGGGCCTGGGCTTGGCGTCCTCGGCGAGCTGCTTCAGCTTCGACTGATAGTGCGGCACGACGAGCCCGGCCGAAATCACCAGCTTCGCCGCCTGCTCTACTGTCATCTCCAGTATGACCACGTCCTTCTTGGGCACGAACAGCAGGAAGCCGGAGGTCGGGTTCGGCGTCGTCGGCAGGAACACGCTGAGGAACGGCTCGCCGATCCCGGTCTTGTCGTCCACCTCGCCCTTGGTCTCCTTGGAGACGAACACCAGCGCGTAGAGCCCCTTGCGGGGATATTCGATCAGCCCGACCTTCTGGAAGGTGTTGCTGGATTGCGAGAGCACCGTCTCGAAGATCTGCTTCAGGCCGCTGTAGACGTTGCGCACCACCGGCATGCGGTTGAGCATCGTCTCGCCATAGCCGATCAGCGTGCGCCCGAACAGATTGGCGGTGAAGCCGCCGATCACCATAAGGCCGATGATGGCGACGATCAGGCCAACCCCGGGCACGGAGAACGGCAGGTAGTGCTCCGGCAGGTACTTCGCCGGCAGCAGCGGCTTGATCCAGGCGTCCACCAGGTTCACGAACCACCACACGATGTAGAGCGTGATGCCGACCGGGCCCATGACGATGAGGCCGGTGAGGAAATAGTTCCTCAACCGCGTGCTCAACCGGCTACCGGAGGCGGCGGAACTCCCCTCCGTAAGGCGGCGCAGGGCGTCGGGGGACTCCTGATCCCTGCCGGATCCGGGCTCTCGGGGAGTAGTCTCGCTGGTGTGGTCTTCGCGGGACATCCGCACGCCCGTCGTCCTTCCTTCTTGCCGCAACGACGCGGCTCGCAGACCGACAGCAAAGCGGCCTATGCGTCAGCGGTCAATGGGACAAAAGAAACGCAGTCGGCAAGCGGCTATTGCGCCGTGACGAAACAATCAAGGCCCGATCGCTTGAAATCGTTACAGAGACGTTGCGATTCGCTCTGATCCGCATAGGGCCCGAGCTGCACGCGGTAGAAGATACCGAGCGTGCCGAGATCGGTTCTCTGGATTATGGGCTGCTTTCCCGCGAGCACGGAATTGTGTTTTGCCGCGAGCCGCTTCCACGTCGCCTGCGCTTCCGCCTCGCTGGGCAGTGCCGCTATCTGGATACGGTAGCCGCCCCCCGGAGCCGGCTGAGGCGCGGATGGAGCCGGCGCCGCGGGCGTTGGCCTTGGCGCTGGCGGAGCGGCAGCGGTTTGCTGCCGTCCGGACGAGCCCACCGTCGTCGTCTGCACCCAGCTCGTCGCCGGTGCGCTGTCCTGTGCGCCTTGCTGGCTGGAGCTGTCCCCGGTCAGGTTGTCGGTGATGTTGCTGAAGAAGCGGCCGAGCCTGCTGCCACCGGATTCGGCTTCCGGCTGCGGAGCCCCCGCCTGCTGGCTGCCGCCCACCGACGTGGACCAGCCCGCAGGCGCGGACTGTTGCGGGGCGGGTGCGGGAGCAGGCGCCGGACGTGGCTCCGGCCTGGGCGCGGGCTCGGCGGAGGGGGCGATGGTCGTGCGGAAGGAGGTCGGCGGCGGTGGCGCGGGCGGTTGCGGCGCGACATCCACGCGGGTGGAGAACGAGGTGGGCGGTGGCGGCGCCGCGGCCACTCTCTGCTGCGCCGGGGGCGCATCCCGGGAGCCGCTCGTCGAAACGCTGGTCGAAAAGGCGGGAGGCGCGGGCTGCTGTGGGGTCGCGGACGGAGGTTCGGCCGAGGCCGTCTCGACGCGCGTGGAGAAGGCCGGACCCTGCGCCGCGGGCGCGGCCCCCTGCGTGGGACCCGTACCCGCCCGGTTTGCCTCGGCCACCGCTGCCGTGCCACCGTCGCGGAATGCGGCCTGGCGTGCCTGCTCCGCCGTGGCCCGTTCCGTTTCGGTCAGCCCGCTGAGGAACAGCGCGCCGGTCAGGTCGGCGATCGCTTGCTCGGGACGGTTGATCTCCTTGTAGGCCAGCCCGCGGTAGTACAGCGCCTTGGCGATTTCGTTCGGACTGAGCCCCTCCTGGCCCAGCACGCGCGTCAGTGTCTGCACGGCCAGCCTGTGCTGCCCGCTGATCTGGGACTTGGCGCCCTGCTCGAGCAGGGCGCGGGCCTGGTCACCGCCTTCCTGCGCCCGGGCGGGAACGACGGCGAGCAGCAGGCATGTCAGCCCGATCGCTATGGCACCAGTTCGACTCATTCCCTGCGGCTTGCCCGTTGCCCTTCGCATGCGTGAATTGGCCGGATTTCCGGCCCCGACCCCGGCTCCTGGCCCGCTGTCGTTCGGAGGAAAATTCCAAACAGGATATTCCGGCGAAATCAGGGCTGTAGCCGGGGGATACTATTCCACCGTGACAGACTTCGCCAGATTTCGCGGCTGATCGACGTCTGTGCCCATGAACACGGCCGTGTGATAGGCCATCATCTGCATCGGCAGCGCGTAGAGCAGCGGCTGCGCGATGGACTGTACCTTCGGCATGCGGATTGAAGCCGCCACATTGCAGCCGATCTCGCCGGCATCCACGTCGCTCAGCAGGATGATCTGCCCCCCGCGCGCAGCCACTTCCTGCATGTTTGACAGCGTCTTGTCGAACAGAGCGTCACGCGGCGCGGCCACCACCACCGGCACTGTCTCGTCTATCAACGCGATGGGGCCGTGCTTGAGTTCGCCCGCGGCGTAGCCTTCCGCGTGGATATAGGAAATTTCCTTCAGCTTCAGAGCGCCCTCGAGCGCGATGGGGTAGTTGAGCCCGCGCCCCAGATAGAGCACGTCGCGCGCCTTCGACAGGGCCTGCGCTAGGTCGTCATATGGCGCCTCGTCGCGCAGCAGCGCCGACATATGGCGCGGTACCTCGATCAGCGCCCGCACCAGTTCCGCTTCGCGCGCCTCGCTGAGCACGCCCCTCGCACGCCCGGCGGCGATGGCGAGACAGGCGAGCACCGTGAGCTGGCAGGTGAAGGCCTTGGTCGAGGCCACCCCGATCTCGGGCCCGGCCAGGGTCGGCAGCACGATCCCGGATTCCCGCGCGATGGTGGATTCCCGGACATTGACGATGGAGGCGATGTGCTGTCCCTGCGCCTTGCAATAGCGCAGCGTCGCCAGCGTGTCCGCCGTCTCGCCCGACTGCGACACGAACAGCGACAGCCCGTTCTTTTCCAGCGGCACCTCGCGATAGCGGAACTCGGACGCCACGTCGATCTCGACCGGCAGCCGCGCCAGTTGCTCAAACCAGTATTTCGCCACCTGCCCCGCATAGAAGGCGGTGCCGCAGGCCGAAATGGATACCCGCGTCAGCCTCGCGAAGTCGAACGGCAGGTCGTCAAGCCGCACCCTGTGGCTGGCGAAATCCACATAGTTGGCGAGCGTATGGCTCACGACTTCCGGCTGTTCGTGGATCTCCTTGGCCATGAAATGACGGTGGTTGCCCTTGTCCACCATGAGCGCCGAGGCGACGGACTTCTGCACCGGGCGCGTAACGGCCTCGCCATTGCGGTCGCGGATGGCGATGCCTTCATGGGTGACAAGCGCCCAGTCGCCATCTTCCAGATAAGTGATGGTGTCCGTGAACGGCGCCAGCGCGATGGCGTCGGAGCCGATGAACATCTCGCCCTTGCCGAAACCCACTGCCAGCGGACTGCCCTGCCGGGCCGCGGCCATGAGGTCGTCGTGGCCCTTGAAGATGATGGCCAGCGCGAAGGCGCCTTCGAGCCGCTTCAGGGCATGCTGCACCGCGACGGCCGGATCGTAGCCGTTGTCCAGTTCCCGGGTGATCAGATGCGCGATCACCTCCGTGTCGGTATCGGTGGTGAAATCCGCGCCCGACGCCTGCAGTTCGTCGCGCAACTCGCGGTAGTTCTCGATGATGCCGTTGTGGACCACGCAGACCTTGTCGGTCATGTGCGGATGGGCGTTGTTCTCCGTCGCCGCGCCGTGCGTCGCCCAGCGGGTATGGCCGATGCCGGTGCTGCCCGCGAGCGGCGACTGCTTCAGCCGCTGTTCGAGATTGACCAGCTTGCCCTCCGCCCGCCGGCGGGCCAGTTCACCATGTTCCAGCGTCGCCACGCCCGCGGAATCGTAGCCCCGGTACTCCAGGCGCTTGAGCGCGTCCACCAGCCGCTCCGCCACCGGATCACGTCCGAGAATTCCAACGATTCCGCACATTTATCTCGCCCCTGGTGCGTCCTTCGCCCGTCAGTTTGGTAGCGGTCCACCCTGCGGCGCCGCAAATCACGTGCTGTTACTCTTTGTTGCCCTTTTTCGCCTGCTTGCGGCTCCTCATGCGGGACGCCCAATGCGGCAACTGGGTGAGCGGGCCCCGGGTGACGGCAAGCGCGTCCGCCGGCACATCCTTGCTGATGACGCTGCCCGAACCCACATAGGCGCCCTCGCCGATCTTCACCGGCGCGACCAGCGCCGAGTTGGACCCGATGAAGGCCCCTTCGCCGATTTCCGTCCGGCTCTTGGTGAAGCCGTCGTAGTTGCAGGTGATGGTGCCGGCACCGATATTGGCCTTGCTGCCTACGCTCGCGTCGCCCACATAGGTCAGGTGGCTCGCCTTGGCGCCCTCGCCGAAAGTAGCGTTTTTCAGCTCCACGAAATTGCCGATGCGCGCGTTGGCGCCGATGTCCGCGCCGCCGCGCAGACGCGCGAAGGGACCCACCGAGGTGCCCGCGCCGATGCGGCTCTGCTCCAGATGGCAAAAGCCCCTGATGGTGGCGCCGTCTTCCACCGTCACGCCCGGACCGAAGAACACGAAGGGCTCCACCACCACGTCGCGGCCCAGCCTGGTGTCGCTGGCGAGGAACACCGTCTCCGGCGCCACCAGGGTTGCGCCACCCTCCATCGCCGCGCGCCGCAGCCGCTGCTGCAATTCGGATTCCGCATCCGCCAGTTGATCCCGTGAGTTCACGCCAAGCACCTCCCGTTCGTCGCATTCCACGGCCTCCGCCTTGAGGCCGTCTCCCCTGGCAATCTCCACCGCATCCGTCAGATAGTATTCGCCCTTGGCGTTGTCGTTGCCGATGCGCTCCAGCAATCCAGCGAGGACCCCTCCCCGGAAACCGAAGACGCCCGAGTTGCACAGGTCGATCTTCTTCTCCTCCGCGCTCGCATCCTTGTCTTCGCGGATCGCCGCCAGGTCGCCCTTGCCGTCCAGGATCAGCCGGCCATATCCCGCCGGGTCCGCCGCCCGGAAACCGAGCACCACGAGATCCGCGCCGGAACCGAGCCGCTCCAGAACCCTCGCCACCGTCCGCGCCGTGAGCAATGGCGTGTCCCCGTAGAGCACCACGACAGGGCCCGGAAATTTCTCATAGGCCCCCCGCGCCGCCATGACCGCGTGCGCCGTACCGAGTTGCTCGGTTTGCACATGCACCTCCACAGCAAGGCCCGGATGAGCGGATGCCTTCGCCACCGCATCCATCCCCGGCGCCAGCACCAGCGCGCAGTGCCCGATACCCGCCGACTGGGCCGTGCGCGTCACATGCGCCACCATCGGCTCGCAGGCGATGGCGTGCATCACCTTGGGGCTCGCGGATTTCATGCGCGTCCCCTTGCCTGCGGCAAGTACGATGGCGAGGGATGGCGTATCGGTCATCGATGGGCTCAAGCCGGAATACCAGGGTCTTAAGGGTTAACGTCGGCAACCTGCCGTGCTCATGCGGGAAAGTGCACAAGCCATGCCCGCGCGGGGATTGCCCCGGCCCTACACGCTGATGCCGGCCAGGCACGCGGGCCGCGCCTTCTTTAGCCGAAAGCGGGCCTCGATGCCAATCTTCCAGGGGCCCCGGCTCCATCGGACACGGGCTCCGATTGACCGCCCCCGGCGACTCAGAAATGCTGGCCGCGCGATTCGCAGGCGGGGAAATTCGCAGCCGGTTCAGGTTCCTGTTGGTCCGGGACGGTTAACGGGCTTCGGCCCGCAGGCGACCTGCCCGGCCCCCGCCGCGCACGGACTGCAGGCTTGGACCGCAGGACAAGAGGCCGCCCATGACCGCCCGCACCTACCGTCTCATCTGGCTGGGCCTGTTCGTGACCGCGACATCCTATCTGCTCGCGCTCTATCTCTTCGCCTTTCCGGCACAGCTCGAGGCCGACCGTCCCGTACTGGTACAGTCCCGCAAGGTGCCGGATGCCGCCCTGGTGACCGGATCGCTGCCCGCCGGCCAGCCATCCGGACTCGGCGCCCTGGACGCCGAGGTCCGCTGGCTGAAGTCCGCCGTGGCCGACCTGCGCAAGCGCGACGAGTCCCTTCAGGAACGCGTGGGGCTGATCGAGAAGGCCTTCGGTCCCGCGACCGCTTCCATTCCCCGCGAGAGCGGCCCGCCACGTCCCTCCACCGACATGTCCGTCATCGGCGGCGCCTCGCCCGGGCCCGGCATCACGGTCGAAACCCAGCCCCTGCCCCGAACCGGTTTCGGCGACGACATGATGGGCAAGTCGCCCCTGCCCCTCGCCGGGCAGCCCGAGCCCACCCGCACGCTGTTCGCCGTGGAACTGGCGACCGCGCCCGACCCCGAGTCGGCGGCGAAACAATGGTCCGCCCTGAAACAGCAGCACACCGTTCTGCTCGCCAATCTGGAGCCCAAGGTCGGCAAGCCCGAAGACCCCGCCGGCAAGGGGCCGCTGCGGCTGATCGCCGGCCCCTTCACCAACGCCGCCGACGCGTCCATCGCCTGCGTGCGCCTGCGCGCCGCGGGCGCGAGTTGCGCCGAGACCGTATTCTCCGGAGACGATTTCTGAGGAATGCCTCCCGGACGCGGCCACCCGCCGCGCCCGGGACGCGAATGAATGCCGGTCAGCCGCCGAGGAACAGGCGTCCCACTTCCGGATTGGACAGCAGGTCCTTGCCCTTGCCCGCGATGGCCACCTCGCCAGACACCAGCACGTAGCCGATATCGGCGAACTCCAGGCCCTTCTTGGCGTTCTGCTCGACCATGATGATGGTCTTGCCTTCCGTGTGCTGGAGGTCGTTCAGGATCTCGAACACCATGTCGATGAAGCGCGGCTCCAGGCCGATGGACGGCTCGTCCACCAGCAGCACCTCGGGCTCCATGACCAGCGCGCGCGATATCTCAAGCAGGCGCCGCTCGCCGCCCGAGAGCACCTTGGCGAGATGTCTGCGGCGCGCCGCGAGCCGCGGATATTTGTCGAACACCCTCTCCGCGACGTCCTTGGCCTTCTGCGGCTGGTCCATCAGGTAACCGCCCATCCACAGATTCTCTTCCACGGTCATGTTCGGAAACACCGACTTGTCCTGCAGGATGTAGGCGATCCCGGCCTCCTTCAGCTTCTGGCTGGACGACAGAGTGGTGATGTCCCGCCGCTGCTTGCCCTGACCCACAAAGATATGGCCGGAGAAGATGGTGTTGAATCCGAAGATCGAGTGCAGGATGGTGGACTTGCCAGCGCCGTTGGGGCCGATCAGGCACAGCGACTGCTGCTTGCCGACCCGCAGGTTGAGATCGTGCAGGATCTGCATCTGCCCGTAGCCCGAGCGCAGGTTGTCGATGCGCACATAGGGCTCGCCCTTGCACAGGCTGTCGAGCTTACTGACCGTGACCTGTTGCGCGATCCTGGCGACCTGACGCGTCACCTCGTCCACGGAGATGACCGCGTCGACGCCGCCCGCTCCATAGCCGCTGATACGCCGTTGCGCAGAAGCCTTCGCGGCTTTCTCCTTCGACACGCTGGCGCGCGGCGCGGGCCGGCGGCCAGACGCCCCCGAGGCCTTCTTGCTGGAAGCCGGGGTGACCGCCGTCCTGGCCGGCTTCTTCTTCGCCGTCTTGCGCTTCGTGGCCCTGGCGGCTGCCGGTTTTTTCTTCGTTGTCTTGGCGGCCATCAATGCGCTCCCAGATAAGCGTCCACGACGCGCTTGTTGCTCTGGATCTGTTTCGGCGTGCCCGAGGCCAGAAGCTGGCCATGCGCCAGGCAGTAGATCTTGTGCGCCATGTTCATGATCACGCGCATGTTGTGCTCGATGACGAGGAGCGTGATTCCGAACTCGGAATTGGCCCGCCGCAAACGGTCGATCAGGCCATTTATGAGCGTCGGATTGATGCCGGCGGTCGGCTCGTCGAGCAGGAGCACGGTCGGCTCGTTCATGAGCGCCATGGCGAACTCGAGCAGCTTCTGCTGGCCGAAAGACAGGCTGCCCGCCATCAGCAGCCGCTTTTCATACAGGCCCACGAAATCCAGCAGCGAATGCGCCTTGTCCGTGTCCGCGCGCGTATAATAGCCGAACATGTCCATGAACTGGGCTTTGCGGTGCGGAACCGAGATCAGCATGTTCTCGACGCAGTTCATCTTTCCGTAGATGCGCGTCTGCTGGAAGGTCCGCAGCAGCCCCAGCCGGGCGATGTCCTGCACCGGATAGGTGGAAATCTCCTCGCCCGCGAACTTGATCGAACCCGCGTCGATGGGGTGGTAGCCCACGATGGAGTTGAACAGCGTCGTCTTGCCCGATCCGTTGGGACCGATGAGGCCGGTGATCGCCCCCTGCGCGACGTCGATGGAGATATTCTCGTTGGCGACGACGCCGCCGAAAGTCTTGGTGACGTTCCTGACTTCGATGATGTTCCCGCTCATGCCGCGGCCCTCCGCCGCGACGCGGCCTGTTTCTTTTTCTCGACCTTGATGCCGAACCACTCCGGCCGGGCCTCCATCAGCCAGCCGACAATGCCCTGCTGGAAGAACACCACGATGACGATAATCAGAGCCCCCAGCGCGACGAACTGCCAGCCGAGGAAATAGGTCCAGGTCACTTCCTTGATGACGTGGAACACGATGGCGCCAACGATGGGTCCCCAGATGGTTCCCTTGCCGCCCAGCAGCACCATCAGCACCATGAAGACGCCGAAGGTAACGGTCGGAAAGGCCACCTCGCGCGGCTCGATGAAGCTGACCATGTTGCCGAAGATGGCGCCCGAGATGCCGAGGAAGAAGGCCGACAGGGACCAGGCCATGGTCTTGTAGCGGTTGGTGTGGATGCCCATGGCCTCCGCCTTCTCCTCGTCGTCGCGGATGGCGTTGATGGCCAGGCCGAAGCGCGTGGAGTAAAGCCATTTGAGGAAAACAAAGACGGCCACCGCCAGCAGGAAGTTCAGCACGTAGAACACCTGCTTGCCTGTATCGGGGTTGGTGCCGGGAAATGTCGGCAAGGAGATGCCGCTGCCGCCGCCCACCCAGTCCCAAGTGGTTATCAGCTCAGCCGCCGCGATGGCGACGCCGAGCGTGCCGATGGCGAAATAGGGACCGCGCAGGCCGAACACGATCCAGCCGAACACGATGGCGAGCAGCGCCGCGGCGAAGCCCGACGCCAGCAGGCCGAGGGTGAGCCCGGTGAAATACTGCTCGGGACTGAACCCGATGCGCAGCGCGCCTGCCGGATCGGTATACTCGCCGACGTCGAAATACAGCCCGATCTGGATGATCGCGCAGGTGTACATCCCGATGCCGAAGAAAAAGATGTTCCCGAGCGAGTTGTAGCCCATCTGGCCCCCGAGCATGTCCCAGGTCAGCGCGAACACAACCATGAGCCAGAGAACCGAAATCTGGATCGTGTAGGCAGGGAAGACGATCGGCCCCAGAATCCCAAGGGCCAGCAGGCTGCCGTAACCAAGCCACTTGAGGTAGGCCGGCGGCACGAATGCCTCCGACGCCTCCGAGAAAGAGGTCCCGCTGCTCATTGCACCACCTGCCTGATTCGCCGC
>JBFWSL010000104.1:0-11387 GCA_050248375.1 Hyphomicrobiales bacterium
CGTGTTCTACACGCCTCACGGCGGCAGTCTTCACTATGGTCCCGCCACGCTGCAAGGACGCGTTTTCCTTGGTCTTGAGCGCAAGCTCGCCCGCCATACCTCGGGCCTTATCTTCGAGAGCAACTACAGTCAGGGACTTTTCCGCGAACGGGTCATGAACCCTCCGTGCGAGGTTCGCGTCATTCCCAATGGACTGAGGCCGGAAGAGTTCTACGAAACCCATACGGCAGCCAACGCGGCCGACTTCCTGTTCGTCGGCGAACTGCGCAAGCTGAAAGGATGCGACGTCATGCTGGAGGCCCTCAGCGGGATCGCCAGGCAGCGTCCGGTGTCCGCCTGCATGGTTGGGGCCGGACCCGATGCCGCCTGGTTCCGGCGCATGGCGCGCAAGCTGAAGCTTGACGCGGCCGTCAGCTTTCCGGGCGCCCTGCCGGCGGCGGCCGCCTTCACCCGAGGGCGCTGCCTTGTGGTGCCTTCGAGGGCGGAGTCCTTCCCTTACATCGTGCTCGAGGCAGCCGCGGCCCGACTGCCCCTGATCGCTACGGGCGTCGGCGGTATTCCCGAGATCACCGAGGGGTCCGGCATGCAACTGCTGCCGCCCGGGCATGTTCAGGCGCTGTCTTCGCGGATGGAAGCCTTCCTCAACTCCCCTGAGCCCTTTGTCGAGCAGGCTGCCGTGCTGCAGGGCCTGGTCGCCGAGCGGTTCACGGCTGCCGGAATGGCGGACGCGGTGCTGGATTTCTATGAGAGCGCAGGGCCCGCGGCACATGACCCCGCCTGAAATCGCGGCCGCCGCCGCGTTTACGGTTTTCTAACTACATCGGCAGGTGTGAGGCCCGACGGCCCCTGAATTAAGCCTTGCCTGAAAGCTTCCGGTCCATACTTCCAGCCAAAGTGACACCCGCCTTGTGCGGGCCGGCAGGCATGTGGGGATGCCTGTTCGGGCGGTCGTAATACCGGGGTGCAGGGTCAGTCAGATGCCAGACGTTTCCACGCGTGCGCGCCCGGCCAGGCGCTTCAATGCGCGCCAGCTCGCCGGCACGGGCTACAAGGGCCAGGAGCGCCGGGACTGGTCGTCGAGGCCCCGCCTCGGCGACTTCCGATTCACGGAAAAGCGCAGCCTGATTTCGATCCCCGTCGTCCGGGGACTGATCCGCCTTGCCGAGTTCCTGCTCGTCGCCGCCGTCGGCTACGGGATTTTCCAGCTCTACGTGGTGCCCGAAGGAGATCCCGCAAATCCGGCGCGCCTGATGTATCTCATGGCCATCGGTCTTACCGCGGCCGGAAGCTCGCTCGCCTTCCAGCTTTTCAGGCTGGACGACCTCGCAGCTTTCACCAGCGTAGGCCGGCAGATCGCCAAGATCGGCATTGCCTGGACCTGCGTGTTCGCGATCCTCACCGCGTCGGCGTTTTTCCTGAAGCTCGGCCACGAGTTTTCACGCGTTTGGCTCGCCGTCTGGTACGTCTCCGGTTTCGCGGCCATCATCACTTTCCGCGCGGGCACGGCATTCCTGCTGCGGACCTGGGCAAGGGATGGGCGCCTCGACCGCAGGGCCGTGATCGTCGGCGGCGGCCCCGCCGGGGAACAGCTCATCCGTGCCCTGGAGGCTTCAGCGGAATCCGATATCCGCATCTGCGGTGTGTTCGACGACCGCAGCGCGGACCGCGTGGGCAGCCGGATCGCGGGATATCCCAAGCTCGGTAACGTTGACGAACTCGTCGAGTTCTGCCGCAAGACCCGTATCGACATGCTGATCGTCTCCCTGCCCATAACGGCGGAGAAGCGGCTGCTCGGGTTGCTGAAGAAATTGTGGGTCTTGCCGGTGGATATCCGGCTCTCGGCGCACAGCAACTCGCTGCGCTTCCGTCCGCGTGCCTATTCCTATGTAGGCAATGTTCCCTGCATCGATGTCTACGACAAGCCGATCACCGACTGGGATCATGTGGCCAAGTGGCTGTTCGACAAAACGATCGCCACCCTGGCGCTGATCGCTCTGTCGCCGGTGATGGCGCTGGTGGCGCTCGCCGTGAAGCTCGACAGCCCCGGGCCGGCACTGTTCCGCCAGAACCGCTACGGCTTCAACAACGAGGTCATCGGCGTCTACAAGTTCCGGTCGATGTATGCGGACAAGTCCGATCACAAGGCGGACAGGCTTGTGACCAGGGGCGATCCGCGCGTGACCCGCGTCGGGCGCTTCATCCGCAAGACCAGCCTCGATGAGCTGCCGCAACTTTTCAACGTCCTGACCGGCGAACTTTCGCTTGTGGGTCCCCGTCCCCATGCGATGCATGCGAAGGCCGCCAACGCGCTCTACGACCAGGTCGTGGATGGCTACTTCGCGCGTCACCGCGTCAAGCCCGGGATTACCGGCTGGGCCCAGATCAACGGCTGGCGCGGCGAGACCGACACGCCGGAGAAGATCCAGCATCGCGTCGAGCACGATCTTTACTACGCGGAAAACTGGTCGCTGCTGTTCGACCTCTACATCCTGTTCAAGACGCCATTCGCGCTGCTGCGAACCGAGAACGCCTATTAGGGCCGGGGTCGGGGCATGGCGATGTATGCGGCGGCAGAATTTCACGGCAGGCGAGATTCCGCGACGGGACTGACCGCCTCCGGAACCGGGCTGGCGCAACTTCTCATGTGGCTGGCAATGGCCAGCGGGGCCGTCGTGCTGTACGAGCCCGCGCCCTATGAAGTGCTGTTCTGCGGTCTGCTGCTGCTGCTGCCGGCGCTCGGGGCGCTCCAGTTCACTCCCGCCATAATCGCCGCCATGGCCGTCTGGCTGCTTGTGGCCGCCGGCGGCTTCGTCGCCGGCATCTATGCGACCGACTATTCAGTCCCGGCCAAGCACACGGCCATCTCGCTGTTCCTGTCGGCGACTGCGGTCCTGGTTGCCGCCTATACGGCACGCGATCCCCTGAAGCATGGGCGGGTACTGCTGGCTGGACTTGCCGCCGGCGGCATTTTCACCGCTGCCGCAGGCGTGCTCGGATATTTCAGCCTGATGCCGGGGGCATGGGATCTGTTCACGGAGTTCGGCCGCGCCCGAGCGCTGTTCAAGGACCCCAATGTCTACGGGCCCTTCATGCTTCCAGGTCTTCTGTGGTGCGCGCATATCTTTATCCACGGCTCATGGCGCGGCTCCATGGTGGCAATGGTCTGCCTGCCCGTCCTGCTGGCAGGCCTGCTGGTGAGCTTCTCGCGAGGCGCATGGCTCAACGCGGCGACGGCAGTCGCGGTCTACGGCTGCCTCGCCTTCGTCATGGCCGACACCAACCGCATGCGCATCCGCCTCGCCGGTTCGGCGCTTGCGGGGCTGGTACTGGCGGGGATTGCCTTCGCCGCCGTCCTTCAGGTGCCGGAGGTGCTGGATTTCCTGAAGGAGCGGGCGACGCTGCTGCAGGACTATGACGCGGGACCCACGGGGCGTTTCGCGGGCCAGGCCAAGGCCCTTTCGCTCATAGCGCAGCATCCGCTGGGGATAGGAGCGCTGGAATTCTCCAGCAGCCACCACCCGGAGGACGTGCACAACGTTTATCTGAGCATGTTTCTCAATGCGGGCTGGCTCGGAGGCTTCCTGTATCTGGGTGCCGTGCTCGTTACCCTCGCCGCGGGCCTGAGGGCGTGCCTTGTGTCCTCCCCGGTGCAGGGGCTGCTGATGGTCGCCGTGGCGTCCTTTGCGGGACTGGTATTCGAGGGGCTGGTGATCGATTCCGATCACTGGCGGCACTTCTATGTCGTCATGGGGCTGATCTGGGGGCTGCTGGCGGCGGTGCCGGCCAGGCGAACGGAAGTGCGGCGACGCCCTTCCCCCGGATTTTCGAGAAGTGGTCGGAGCGGCGAGATTTGAACTCGCGACCCCCGGTCCCCCAGACCGGTGCGCTAACCGGGCTGCGCCACGCTCCGTCACCGGGGGCAGTTATTGCCCCGTTCCCGGTTCAGGGTCAACACGCTTGCGAGGGGATGCCGGCTATTCCTTGGCGGACCGCAGGATCTCCCGGCAGGCCTCGAGATCGGACAGCAGGGCGCGCAGGCGGACCTTGATTTCCGACGGCATGCTCCCGGCATCATCCTCCGTCTTGAAGTCGTCCTCGTCGTCCTCTTCCTCCGGCGCATGGCGGGCGTCAGCGGCGATATCGGGAATATTGCGATGGATGACAACGCTGGAACTCTTCTCCGCAGCCGGGGGGCGGTAATCCATGACATAGCGAATGCCCTGCTCGCGCAGGATGCGCTGCACGCCCTTGATGGTATAGCCCTCGGAATACAGAAGCTGGCGAATCCCCTTCAGGAGATCGACATCCTCGGGACGGTAGTAACGCCGTCCGCCGCCCCGCTTCATGGGCTTGAGCTGGGAAAATTTGACTTCCCAGAACCGCAATACGTGTTTTGGAACGTCAAGGTCCTCGGCAACCTCGCTGATGGTGCGAAATGCCTCTGGCGACTTATCCAATTGCCGTCTCCCTCAAGGCGGCAGAGCCTTGTCCCTATTCCGCCGCCCGCTTCTTGTTGAGCGCGTCGTTGATGCGCGCCTTGGTAATATTGCTCGCCCTGAACACGAGAACGCGCCGGGGTGTAATCGGCACCTCTTCGCCTGTCTTCGGGTTGCGCCCGACCCGCTCGCCCTTCTCGCGAATCCCGAAGGATCCAAACGACGAGATTTTTACAGATTCGCCCCGCTCGAGGCTATTGGAGATCTCGTCCAGAACCAACTCCACGAGCTCCGCGGACTCGTTCCGCGGCAAACCGACCTTCTGAAAGATAGCTTCCGCAAGGTCGGCCCGCGTGAGTGTCTTTCCGGTCATGACGCTCGCTGCTCCTCCCACCGTAGTTCGAGGATGATGCTAGTCGAGTGTTTCAGTCAGAGCAACGGGATAGAGGGTGTAAATCACTCGTGCTGAATGGAAATTACTCAGATTCCCGGACAACGTGACTTTTTTGTTTCAATCCTTGTGCGGATGAATTTCCCGGCCCTGCGACGGTGCTGCGGAGAACAAATGAAGGCCGGAATCCGCACCTACCAGCGGGCCAGAACGGCACCCCAGGTGAATCCCCCGCCCATCGCCTCCATCAGGACGAGATGGTTCGGCCTGATGCGGCCGTCACGGACCGCTTCGTCCAGGGCGAGCGGGATGGATGCGGCGGAAGTGTTGCCATGCCGGTCGAGTGTGACAACGATCTTGTCGGGCGACAGGCCGATCTTGCGCGCCGTGCCGTCGAGGATGCGCTTGTTGGCCTGGTGGGGCACGAACCAGTCGATATCCGTCGCCTTGAGGCCGGAGCGCTCCAGCGCGGTTTCGATAACGCTCGAGATGTTCGTCACCGCGTGGCGAAAGACCTCGCGGCCCTCCATGCGGAGATGCCCTACCGTACCGGTCGAGGACGGACCGCCATCGACGTACAGCTTGTCGCGATACCGCCCGTCCGAACGAAGTTCGCTGAGGATGATGCCGCGGGCATCGGCATCGCCACCGCTCTCCTGCCCCTCCAGCACCAGTGCGCCCGCCCCATCGCCGAAGAGCACGCAAGTGCCCCTGTCGGTCCAGTCGAGAATGCGGGAGAAGGTTTCGGCCCCTATGACCAGCGCCCGTTTATGGGCGCCGGTGCGCAGCAGGGCGTCCGCGGTGGCCAGGGCATAAACGAAGCCACTGCAGACCGCCTGCAGGTCGAAGGCGGCACCCTGGGTGATGCCGAGCTGGGCCTGGATGGTGGCGGCGGTAGCGGGAAACGTCTGGTCGGGGGTCGAGGTCGCGAGCACGACGAGGTCGATCCCGGCCGCGTCCATGCCGGCATGCTTCAGCGCGCGCTCGGCTGCCTTGCGGCCAAGGTCCGAGGTCAGCTCGCCCTCCGCGGCAATGTGGCGCTCGCGGATGCCGGTCCGCTCGAGAATCCACTCGTCGCTGGTGTCCACCATCCGCGCCAGGTCGTGATTGGTCAGAACGCGCTCGGGAAGATAGCTCCCGCAGCCGCGGATAACAGATCGGATCACAGGTGATGCCCCACTTCCCGGCTGGCTCAGGCCGTGCGGCCCAGTTCCAGGACTGGCTGGAATTGTTGAATGTCCTTGGCGAGCCGTTCGACGAGGCCGCTGTTGGCCATGTCGTAGCCGACATCAATGGCGCTTGCAAAGCCCATTGCATCGGCACCCCCATGGCTCTTTATCACTATGCCATTGAGTCCGAGGAATACCCCGCCGTTAAGCTCTCGCGGGTCCATTTTCTCTTTCAGGGCCTCGAATGCGCCACGGGCAAGAAAGGCGCCGATCTTCGATACCAGGGAGCGGTTCATGGCGGCCCGCAGATAGGCGCCGATCTGGCGGGCCGTCCCTTCGGCGGTCTTCAGCGCGATGTTGCCGGTGAAGCCCTCAGTCACCACGACATCCACCAGTCCCTGCCCCACGTTGTTGCCCTCGATGAAGCCGCGGTAGTCGAAGGGCACGGCCATGGAACGCAAGGCCTGGCTGGCGGTGCGGATTTCCTCCAGCCCCTTCACCTCCTCGGTGCCGATGTTCAGCAGCCCCACGGCCGGATTGTCGAGCGAAAAGAGCGCCCGCGCCATGGCCGCGCCCATGAGGGCAAATTCGATCAACTGGCGGGCATCGGCCCCCACATTGGCCCCGACGTCCAGCACGATGCACTCCGCGTCGATGGTCGGCCATACAGCGGCAATGGCGGGACGCTCGATGCCCGGCAGGGTGCGCAGACAGAATTTGGACATGGCCATGAGCGCGCCCGTATTGCCGGCGGAGACAACGGCGTGGGCCCTGCCGTCCCGAACGGCCTCGATGGCAAGCCACATGCTGCTCTTCCAGCGGCCCTTCCGCAGCGCCTGGCTGGGCTTTTCATCCATGGCCACCGCGATATCGGTGTGAACCACCTCGCTGCGGGCGGCCAGCGCAGGATGCCTGGCCAGTTCCGGCGCGATCTGGCTCTGGTCGCCAACCAGGATGTAGCGGCTGTTGGGATGACGCTCCAGGGAAATGGCCGCGCCGGGTATTACGACCGGGGGACCATGGTCCCCGCCCATGACATCCAGCGCTATCGTAAGTTCAGCAGGCATGCCGTCACCGCATCTACAGCCGTTCGTCTAAAACTGCCGCGACGGACACCAAGAACCGCCCCCCGGCGAAGCCGCCCGAAAATACTGGATTGCCATCCTGAAACAACCTGAAAGTCCCGCGCAACTGCTGAACCGGATTGCAACAGGGCTTCAGTTCGAGCGGCCGGTGAGTTTTTGCAGTGCGGCAAAAGGGCTGGATCCGGGGCCGGGAGAGGCGGTATCGCCATAGCCTTCAGGCAACTCCGCGCCAGGGGCCCGCGGATACGGGTCGATTGCCGAAGCCAGGGCCTCATAGACGAACTGGCCAAGGGGAAGGATTCCGTTTTCAACCGGTTCGGGCCCATCCAGAGCGACCTCCAGATCGTCCTCGCCGGGCCGGAACTCATGCCGGGCCAGTTCCTCCGCCGGCCAGAATTCCGAAGTTATCTGCTCCGATATGTCGCCAGACACGGAGTCCAGCGTGACGACGCAACTCTGCACGACAGTCGCCTCGAGCAGCCCCTGCAGCCTCCACTTTCGCGGCCCCAATAGCGTCAGCGTGTATGAAAACCTTAGCCGGGGCAGGTCCTCCAGCCCCAGCAGGGTTGCGGCCGCCCTGCGTTCCGCCTCGTCCGGTTCGAGGACCGCGCTTCGGCCGGTGTCGGGAAGCCGGTCGAGGCGGACGAGCCCGCGGAAAACCGGCTTACCGCTGTCGTCATGCCTGGTCATGCGATGGCCACTCCTTGCAGCCGGCCAATGCCCCCAGCCCTGTTTCCGGTCTTGTCATATCCTCTATCGCCGTGTCTTCGAAGGCCGCCAGGAGCGAATGCGCGCAGGCTGCGATGGCAGCGGCATGGACCCGTGGCGTATCCGGATGGCCGCTGAAGGCCTCCGCGACAGGCCCCGCGAGGCCATTTTGCCCTGTCTCGCAGGCTTCCCGATAGGAGGCAAACCGGGCTTCCACGACGCCCGCCAGCTCGCGCATGCGGCGCGGTATCTTGAGGTCCCCTACTCCCATCTGGCGGTGGGCGGCATCCAGATCAGAGAAGAAGGCGTCCGTCAGGTCCTGTGCCAGATCCACCCTCCCGGCTCCCTCCTCACGCAACCGTTGCAGCACCAGAAACATGCAGAGGGTCAGCATTTCGAAGCGGCCTTCGGGAGTGTCCGGCACGCCCCATTCCGCATAGGCGACCGGATGCCTGGACAGTGCCACAATCCGACCATAGAAATCGTCCCGAATCCTGCGGCTGTGGCGCCTGGCTGCTATCTGCTTGAACATGCAAGACACATAAGGCCAAGGGGCTTGCTGCACAACTTGACGCTGAGGCCGATCCGTCCCTTCAACACAGCATGACATTGCCGTATGCTGCGCCGGGCCGGTTGGCGGTCTCGCCGCGTCTGAACAGTCCGGGGCTCTGAATTCATGGTTTCGAGGCGATTTCCAAAAACCTGCCGGGCCGCCTTCGTCGGCGGCAGCCTGCTGATCGTGGCCGGCACCGTACTGACGGGATGTTCGCCCCAGATCGACCGGCACGGCCATGTGTTCAGCGAGGTGGACCTGCAACTCGTGCAGCCCGGAATGAGCAAGGAGCAGGTGCGCCAGATGCTCGGCTCTCCCGACACCACCAGCACGGTCGCCGGCGACGCCTTCTACTATATCTCCAGCACCCGCGAGACGCGGCCGATGGGTAGGCCCCAGGTCGTCGACCGGAAGATCGTCGCCGTGTACTTCGAAAGGGACCAGGTCACCGAGGTAGGCAACTACGCCCTGAAGGATGGCAAGGTGTTCGCGTTCGCCAGTGGCGAGACAGAGTCTTACGGCAAGAAGATTAGCGCCGTTCAGCAACTGTTCGGCAACATCCAGAACCGCCGCCAGGTGTTCGAGAGCGGCAGCGATCAACCTGGCTCTAGGTCCCGCCCCGGAGGCATGTGACCTCCGCACGGACCGGAACGCCTGCCAGACGAAAAAAGCCCCGCCAAACCGGCGGGGCTTTTCATTTCGTCGGTCTCGTGTCCGCCTAGTGGGCGAGCACCGCCAGCAGCAGAAGGGCCACGATGTTCGTAATCTTGATCATCGGGTTCACGGCCGGCCCGGCAGTGTCCTTGTAGGGATCACCCACCGTGTCGCCGGTCACCGCGGCCTTGTGAGCCTCTGAGCCCTTGCCACCGTAATTGCCGTCCTCGATGTACTTCTTGGCGTTGTCCCAGGCACCGCCGCCGGCCGTCATGGAGATGGCGACGAACAGGCCCGTGACGATCACCCCGAGGAGCATCGCTCCCGTCGCGGAGAAGGCGGCAGACTTGCCGGCCACCAGGTTCACCGCGAAGAAGCATACGATCGGCGACAGCACCGGCAGCATCGAGGGGATCATCATCTCCTTGATCGCGGCACGGGTGAGCATGTCGACGGCGCGGCCATAGTCGGGCTTGTCCTTGCCCTTCATGATGCCCGGCTTTTCCTTGAACTGCCGACGGACCTCCTCGACGATGGCGCCGGCCGCCCGGCCCACGGCCATCATGCCCATGGCGCCGAACAGGTAAGGCAGCAGGCCACCCAGGAAGAGGCCGACCACCACATAGGGATTGGAGAGCGAGAAATCGAGCTCCACACCCTGGAAGTAGCCGAACATCTGGCCGCCGCTTTCGTTGGCCTTGGCGATGAAATATTTTAGGTCCTCGGTGTAGGCGGCGAACAGCACGAGCGCACCCAGTCCCGCGGAGCCGATGGCGTAGCCCTTGGTCACGGCCTTGGTGGTGTTGCCGACGGCGTCGAGAGCGTCGGTCGTGTTGCGCACGTCCTGCTTCAGCTTCGCCATTTCGGCGATGCCGCCCGCGTTGTCGGTCACCGGGCCGAAAGCGTCGAGAGCGACGACCAGGCCCGCAAGCGCCAGCATGGTTGTCACCGCGATGGCGATGCCGAACAGGCCGGCGAGCTTGAACGTTATGACAATGCCGACAATGATGATCAGGGCCGGGATCGCGGTCGCCTCGAGCGAGACCGCGAGCCCCTGGATCACGTTCGTGCCGTGCCCCGTCACCGAGGCCGAAGCGATGCTCTGCACCGGACGGTAGTTGGTGCCGGTGTAGTATTCCGTGATCATGATGATCAGCGCGGTCACCACGAGACCGGTCACGGCGCACCAGAACAGGTCCATGCCCGTGAAGGTCAGTTCTCGCGCGGTGAACTCCGTGTCCAGTCCAAGCAGATTCTGGGTGACGAAGAAGATCGCGACAAGCGAAAGCACACCGGCCGCAACAAAGCCCTTGTACAGGGCTCCCATGATCGACTTGCTCGGCCCAAGCTTCACGAAGAAGGTGCCGATGATCGAAGTGACGACACAGGCCGCGCCGATCGCGAGCGGATAGAGCATCATCTTCGACACAACCTCGGGGCTGGTGAAGAAGATGGCCGCCAGAACCATGGTGGCGACAACGGTCACCGCATAGGTCTCGAACAGGTCGGCCGCCATGCCCGCGCAGTCGCCCACGTTGTCGCCCACGTTGTCGGCGATGGTTGCCGGGTTGCGCGGATCGTCCTCGGGAATGCCGGCCTCGACCTTGCCGACAAGGTCACCGCCGACGTCGGCGCCCTTGGTGAAGATGCCGCCGCCGAGACGGGCGAAGATGGAGATCAACGACGCGCCAAAGCCCAGAGCGACCAGCGCGTCGATGACGACACGATCGTCGGGGGAATAGCCAAGACCGATCGTCAGGATGGCGTAATAGATGGCGACCGCCAGCAACGCCAGCCCCGCGACCAGCATGCCGGTGACGGCGCCTGCGCGAAAAGCGATCGCAAGCCCCTGCGCCAGCCCCTTGCTCGCTGCCTGGGTGGTGCGGACATTCGCGCGGACCGACACAAGCATGCCGATGAAGCCAGCCGCCCCGGAGAGCGCCGCGCCGATCAGGAAGCCGATGGCCACCGGAAGCGACAGCAGGAGCGCTACCAGCACGAAGATAGCGGCACCCGCTATGGCGATGGTCGTGTACTGCCGTGTCAGGTAGGCTTGCGCGCCTTCCTGGATAGCGCCGGCGATTTCCTGCATGCGCTTGTTGCCGGCATCGGCCGCCATCACGGACTGGATGGCCCAGACGCCGTAGATGATCGACAGCGCTCCGCCAGCAATAATCAGGTAAAGAACCGAGTTCATGACATCTTCCCCGTTTCGGATAAGTCAGCGGTCCGACGGGGGAATTGAAGCTGCGTTATCAGCCGTAGGCAGGATGCTGGCCGCCGCGCCCCCAAGCACGAACCGAAGCGCGCGGAACATGCCAAAATTGCCTTCGCGATGCAACAAAACCTCGACCGACTTTGGTCGGTAGACTGGGGAAATTTGTCTCACCT
>JBFWSL010000105.1:0-11375 GCA_050248375.1 Hyphomicrobiales bacterium
GGGTCATTTCCAGCCTGGCGAGCGGTTGGTCGAGTCTGCTTTGTGCGAAATGGCCAATGTCAGCCGCAGCTCGATCCGTGAAGCGCTGCGGCGCCTGGAGGCGGAGAAGCTTATCGTCATTGTGCCCAACAAGGGTCCCTCCGTGGCGAAGATCACCTGGGAGGAAGCGGAGGACATTTACCAGGTTCGCGCCCTGCTCGAGGGCGGTGCCGCCTATCTCTTCGCCACCCGCGTTACCGACGAAGACATCAAGAAAATGCGTGCCGCGCTGCGTAATTTCGAGCGCGCCGTGAAGGAGAACGATGCGGTCGCCCGTCTGCATACGACCACGGAGTTCTACGCGGTCATGCTGGGGGGATGCGGCAATCGCGTGATCCGGGAAGTGATCGAGGGTCTGCTGGCGCGCATAAACCTGCTGCGGTTCCATTCGATGTCGCAAAGCGGACGCTCCAGGTTCAGCAGCAGGGAGTTGAGGCGAATCCTGCAAGCCTTTGAGAAGAAGGATCCGGAAGCCGCGCGTCTGGCGACGGTCGAACACATCAAGGCGGCGGAAGCGACCGCCCGGCTGGTCTTCGCGCAAAACGGCGAACTCTGATCCAGCCACCAGGAACCGCGTGCATTTCGATGTCGTCACCCCGCAACATGCTGCAGAAGATCTGGGAGCTGCATACCGTGCTTCCGGCTGGCGCCGGCGGAGAAACACTGCTCTACGTGGATAGAAATTTCGTGCATGAAGAATCTACCTGGGCCTTCGAGATGCTGCGGCGCAAGGGCAGGAAGGTCGCCAGGCCGGAATGCAATTTCGCTTTTGCCGACCACTATGCTCCCACACGCGGCCGCGAACATGGTCTCGCCTCGGTCGGAAATTCCGATGCACGCACGATGCTGACCCAGCTCTCGGCCAACGCCCTTGAGCAGAAAATGCGCCATTTCGGCCTCGACGATCCCCTGCAGGGAATCATGCACGTCGTTGCGCCGGAACTTGGCCTGGTTCTTCCCGGCTTCGTCGTTACGGGTTCGGATTCCCACACCTGCACCAATGGCGCATTGGGCGCACTGGGATTTGGTGTTGGCCAACTCGACCTTGAACAGGTCTTTCTTACCCAGACGGTCTGGCGGAAGCAGCCTCGCGCCATGCGGGTTACGATAACCGGAACGCTGGCATTCGGTATCACGGCCAAAGACGTCATCCTGACTGTCATCGGCAAGGTCGGATCGAATGAAGCCGCGGGATGCGTTGTCGAATATGCCGGAGCCTGCATCGACGCGATGACCATCGAACAGCGTATGACGGTATGCAACATGTCCATCGAGATGGGCGCGTTGGCCGGATTTGTCGCGCCCGACGAAACGACACTCGAATATCTCAGTCAACGCCGTCATGCGCCGAAAGGGGCTGACTTCGACGCCGCGGCCGCTTTCTGGCGTACATTGGCGAGCGATCCTGGCGCGGCGTTCGACAGGGAGGTTGAGATTGGGGCGGAAGGCATCGAACCGGTGGTCACCTGGGGTACGACCCTTGAGGATGTAGTGGGAATCCATGGCGTCGTGCCTGATCCTGCCGATGCGGATACGCCGGAACGGAAGGCGCGCATGGCGCGGGCGCTCGCCTATATGGACCTGATGCCCGGGCAGCGGGTCAGTGAGATCGCTATCGACCAGGTATTCATCGGCTCCTGCACCAATTCGCGCATCGAGGACCTGCGCGCGGCCGCCTCCGTGGTGAAGGGAAGGCAGGCCGTGGTGCCCGCCATAGTGTCGCCGGGATCGAGCACCGTGAAGCGCGAGGCCGAGGCCGAGGGACTGGATGCGATCTTTACCGCTGCCGGCTTCGAATGGCGGGCTTCTGGTTGCTCGCTCTGTGTGGGCTCCAACGGCGATACGGTCAAGAGCGGCATGCGATGCGCCTCCACTTCGCCGCGCAATTTCGAAGGGCGTCAGGGCGTCGGTGCGCGAACCCACGTCATGAGTCCGGCTATGGTGGCTGCCGCTGCCCTGACCGGCCGCATCACCGACGTTCGCGCCCTCGCGAATTCATCCTAGAAACGCAATCAGTCGAGCTCATGCCGGAAACCAATGAGTGGAGCGCCTAGATCATGAGCGATCACGTTCTTGTCGAGCATACTTCGCCGGCCGTGCTGACCCTGACGCTGAGCCGGCCGACGATTGGCAATCTTGTGACCATGGACATGATCACCAATCTCACGGCCGGTCTGAAGCAGGCAACGCCTGAGACCCATGTGATCGTCATTCGGGGCGCGGGCGCGGATTTCTGCAGGGGCAGGGACTATCAGCAGGCACCGGAAGATGCCCGCAGGCAGAAGACCCCGAGCGCCCTGGAGATTTCGGAGAAGATGACGACGCCGATCCTTGCGCTCTATGCGGGATTGAAGGAAACGGCCGTGCCCACGCTCTCCATCGTGCAAGGCAGGGCCACCGGATTCGGCTGCGCGCTCTCCTGTGCCTGCGACCTCGTCATTGCCGGCAAATCGGCGCTGTTCAGCCTTCCGGAAATCAAGGAGAGGGGACTTCCGCCAACACTGGCCATGACGGCATTGCTCGATCGCACGAGCTATCGCAACCTGGCATATCTGGTCTTCTCGGCTTCCGAAATAGATGCGTCGCACGCCCTGTCCGCAGGACTGGCCAGCGCCGTGCATCCCGATAGCGATCTGGAAGCGCGCGCCTCCGAAGTGATCTCGACTATTTCCGAACTGCCACTCGATACCTTGCGTTCCGTGAAGCGCTATCTGCAGCTTGCACCGTCCGTTCATCCGCGCGCGCGGGCGGAACTCGGTTCCAATCTCTACGCCGTGGTGGCGTCGTCACGATGATGGGCGGTGTCATGCGGAGGCGGCAATGACGGAGCCCTTCACGCGCTTCGAAGCCGTCGCAGTTCCGCTCGAAGACGCAAACGTGGATACGGGCCGCATTTTCCCCTCGCGTTTCCTGCGCAAGCCCAGGACTGTTGGCTATCAGAAATTCCTCTTTCACGATGCGCGTTTCGATGAAAAGGGACGAGAGCGGCCCGACTTCATCATGAACAGGCCTCCCTACCGGGACGCGCGCATACTTATCGCCGGCAGCAATTTCGGCTGCGGCTCCTCCAGGGAATCCGCTGTGCATGCGTTCATAGACGCCGGCTTCCGGGCAATTATCGCGCCGAAATTCGGTGATATCTTCTATGCGAGCTGCTTTCGCAATGGTGTCTTGCCGGTGGTTCTGCCATTCGAGGATGTGCAGTCACTCCAACGGCAACTGCATGACGATCCGGGATCGAAGATTTGCATCGATCTGTGCAATCAGCAGGTTGCCGGTCCGGATGGCCGCGCGTTTCGCTTCGAAGTGGATGCGGTCCGCAAGACTCGCCTCGAGCGCGGCCTCGACGATGTGACGTTGGCGCTGGAAGCCGTCGACCAGATCAGGAAATTCGAAAGTCGCTACAGACTCGCTGTCCCCTGGACGGGTTGATACGTCTTTGCTTGCAAGTGGTATGACCAGTTGCTAGTCTCCTTGACAGATTGTCTGACAATAACGACGGGCGCACATGCACCCACATGAATCAAGGGGACGGAGTTGCATCTGAAAATCCGGAAATTCCAGACGTTCGTTGAAGAGAGTCTGGCTGGCGATGGCGGAGAGCCTAATCTTCGCAAGGTTGCCGTTGCCGCCATCATCGAGAACCCCTATGCGGGCCGGCAAGTACAAGATCTCAAGCCGCTTATCGATGCCAGTGCTGCTCTTGGCGCGAAACTGGCCAGGCTGGGAATTGAGGCCATGGCCCCGTTCGGTGCGCAGAGCTATGGAAAGGCGGGTATTGTGGGAACCGGCGGCGAGCAGGAACATGCCAACGCGCTCCTGACGACAACTTTTGCCAACCCGCTTCGCGAGGCACTCGGCGGTGGCAAGGCATGGATTTCCTCCATGACCAAGCAGGGTGGCCCTGGCACCGTTATCGACGTGCCGCTGGCCTCCAAGGATGCGCTCTATGTGCGCTCTCACTACGACGGCATGTCGCTCATGTTCGCGGATGCTCCGTTGCCGAACGAAGTTGCCGTTATCATCTGTCTTGCCAATCGGGGCCGCCTGGATGCCAGGGTAGGCGGTCTCAGATACGAGGACGTGAAGGGAGAGGACGGGCTGTCCTAGGCCCGCGCGGATCCGACCCGGTGAAGACTGCGATCGTAAATCTCGGCTCCATCATCTCGGGCGACTGGCGCAAGCCCTTCGTTGAGGGGGACGCCATGCGTATGGAGGAGGGACGCATCTCCGCGATCGGCCCCTCCTCGCAAATAGATGTCGGCGATTGCGACGTGGTCATAGATGCCGACGGAGCAACAGCAATCCCGGGTCTGATCGACTCCCATGTGCACATCACGTTTGGCGACTACACGCCACGCCAGAAGACCGTCGGCTACCTGGAAAGCTACGTCCATGGCGGCGTGACCACCTCGATCAGCGCCTGCGAGGTCCATGTGCCGGGCCGCCCCAAGGATCCCGCTGGCGTCAAGGCGCTCGCTCTCGCCGCGCTGAAGTGCTTCCAGAATTACCGGCCAGGCGGAATGACGGTTCATGCGGGCGACGTCATCCTCGAGCCGGGCATGGTCGAGGCGGATTTCGCCGAACTCGCCGCCGCCGGTATTTGGCTCGCCAAGGCCGGTTTCGGAGCCTTTGAAACGCCATATGAATACGCGCCGCTGATTCAATGGGCGCGCAAGCATGGCATGGTGACGAATGTACACACCGGCGGATCGTCTATCCCCGGCTCATCTGGCATCTGGGCGGATCATCTGCTGGCCATGCAGCCCGACGTGTCATTTCACGTGAACGGCGGCCCGGTTGCCATGCCCGATGACGACTTCAGGCGCCTGCTGGATGAGAGCAGCATGGCCTTGCAGCTCTGCACGGCCGGTAACCTGCGCACCGCGCTGATGCTCACGAAGATGGTATGCGAGGCGGACCAGTTCGACCGGCTGCTGATAGCCACCGACACCCCGACGGGAAGCGGCATCATGCCTCTCGGCATCATGTATACCATCACCCATCTCGCAGCGCTGGGCGGCGTGCCGGTGGAATGGGCCATCGCGGCAGCGACCGGGAACAATGCGCGTGTCTACAGGCTCAACTGCGGCTTCCTCGAAGCCGGCCGGGATGCGGACGTGGTCATCCTCGATGCGTGCGCCGGCGGCTCGCAGTCGAACGCGCTCGACGCGCTTCGGAACGGCGATATCGCCGCCGTGGCGGGTGTCGTGACCGGCGGTATTCCGCGCTTCGTCGGCCGGAGCCGGAACACGCCGGCACCGATCAAGAATGTCAGGGTAACGACTTGCCGGATTCCCTTCGACTTCTCACAGCAGGGCCACTAGCGGCCAGTTGCCCTTGGCTGGGAGTCCGCGCTGGTCCTGTATCACGGTAAAAGGGGAGGGCGTGCATAATGGCACGGCAGAAACCGGAGATTGGTGGCTTCGATAGCGGTCTCCTTGATGTCGAGATCACCGGCGTGGAGGCGATCCCGCTTCGGATACCGCTGAACAACCCGACCAAGCTTTCCCACGGCGCGGCACGCGACGAGATCGACATCGTCGTCGTGCGCCTCCATACGAGTGCGGGCGTCAGCGGCGTTGGTGAAACGCAGGCCTGGCGGCGCCAGGGCAATGCGGAAACGCTGCCCGGGCTGCTTGCCATCATCCGGGAGCACTTCACTCCGCTTCTCATCGGCCGCTCGCCTTTTGCGCTGCCCAGCCTCATGCAGTCGCTCGACAGCACGATGTATCACACCCTTTATGCCCAGGCGCCCATTGGGGATGCCCTGTACGACCTGCAAGGCAAGCTGCTGGGCGTGCCGCTTTACATGCTGCTGGGCGGCAAGTGCCGCGACAAGGTCAGCGTCGGTTGTGTCGTCTACATCAAGCCGACCCTGGAGGAGACCCTGGCCCTGGCCCAGGATTTCTACGACCAGGGCATCCGGAGTTTCTCTGTGAAGATCGGCAACGACTTCGAGGCCGATCTGAGAAACGTCAGGGCGGTGCGTGAGCGCTTCGGGGATGAGATCGTGCTGCGGGTCGATGCCAACGCGGCGATGGAGTTCAACGACTCCCTGCGTTTCCTGCGCAAGATCGAACCGCTCAACATCGCCGCGGCGGAGCAGATGGTGCCGATGTGGGATGTTGACGGTATGGCCGAGCTGGCGCGACGCGTCGACATTCCGCTGATGACCGACGAATGCGTTGCGACGGATCGTGACCTGATCAACGTCATCCGGAAGCGCGCGGCCTCCGTGACGCAGACCAAGATCGGGAAGAACGGTGGTGTGTGGCGATGTCATCGGCTCTGGCAGATCGCCGACGCGGCCGGCATGCAAATCTATCCAGGCAATCACCCCGCCACGAGCATCGCCATCCTCGCCAAGGCACATCTTGCGGCCGCCTGGCCGGGCTCGTTGCTGGATGGTGTTTTCGCCTGCGGGATCGGGGTTCTCTCGGAAGATGTGGTCACCGAGCCCGTCTGCATGGACGGGCGCTATGTCCCCGTGCCCGATGCTCCGGGCCTGGGCGTGACCCTCGACGAGGATCGTATCGGGCGGTTCCGCGTCGATCTCTGAAGCGGGCGTTCCCTAGACCGGGGGCTCGGCGGGTTTGCTCCGGCGTATCTTGCGTTCACGAAGGACGAGATAAACGGAGCTGGCGAAAATTACCGTGCCGCCTAGCCAGGACAGGGCGTCTGGCACCTCGGCGAAGGCCAGATAGGCAATCAGCGCGACCCAGAGCAGCCGGAAGAAATCGAAAGGCATCACGACGCTGATGTCGCCGACCCTGAGCGCTTGCGCCAGAAGCAGTTGGCCGGCAGCGCCAAGAACACCGGTGGCAACCAGCCACGCCCATTCGATCGGCGTCGGCATTTGCCACACGAACAGCGCTGGCAGCAGCGACATTGGCGTCATCAGAACGGTCATGTAGGCGATTGTGGTGACGCTGCTTTCGGTTCGCCCGAGCGAGTGGACTATGAGCAGGATGCACGCCCAGGTCATGGAGGCCACAAGCGCCAGGAGATGGCCTGTATTCATCTCACCCGAGCCTGGCTTCAGGATCAGCAGCATCCCGACAAGGCCGATGGCAAGTACCGTCCATCTCCTGATGCCCGGCCTGTCCCCGAAGAAAATGACCGCGAGCAGCGTTGCGAACAGGGGAGCGGCGAAGCCGATCGACACCACATCCGCCAGCGGCGCCATGGCCAGGGCGGACATGTAGATGATCATGTTGACGACGTTGATCACGGCCCGGATGGCATGAAGCCCGAACCGCTCGGTCCGGAAGTGCAGAAGCCCTGAACGGACAAGCAGCGGCAGGATGAGAAGAATGCCGAAGAAATTACGGAAAAAGACGATCTCGAAGGTGTGCAGGGAGAGGGACAGATGCCGGACGATGGCGTTCATGCACGCCATGCACAGGGTCGCTATCACCATGCAGCCGATGGCCTGAAGGCTGTTGGACGGCACGGCGCTCGGGGAGGTGGTCATCGATCGGCCGCAAAACCTTCCGCGGCAGATCTCATGGAGTGGTGGCTCATGCTGCGTGGGGCCTTGCTCCGGATTGGCAGGTCATTTTTCCGCCTTGGCCGGTGATGCCATGCTGGCCGGTTGCCGTTGTTTGCGCAGCCACTGCCACAGCAGGATGGTTGCCAGGAGCGCCGCGCCGACTATGTCGCCCGCTACCGAGGGTTCGTAGAGCGACAGCATGGCCGCCGCCAGGAGACCGCGTTGCAGCCATGAGAGGTTGCCCATGAGATAGCCGATAACCACGCCGGAGAAGCACAGGGCTGACAGGCCGATCGTGATGATGCTCTGGATCCAAAGGAATGTCTGGTCGACGTCCAGGATGTGTCCGTAGACGAAGCTCAGCGGAAGTATGTAGAGGAACAGGCCTATGCGAACCGCGAAGAATGCGGTTTTCCACGGATTGGCCTGCGCTATTCCCGCGGCGGCGAATGCGCCCGCGCATACGGGCGGAGTCAGGTTCGATGTCTGGCTGTACCAGATGATCATGAGATGCGCGGCCATGACGGAGGCGCCGAGCTGGATCAGCGCCGGCGCCACCAGGATGGACAGGAGCAGGTAGTCGGCGGTAACCGACGAGACGCCCATGCCAAGGATCAGCGTCACAAGCGCAGTGAACGCGATGGCCGCCAGCAGGTAGCCGCCGGACAGATCGACCACGATGTAGGAAAGCTTGGTGGCAAGTGCCGTTTTCACGACGACACCGATGAGGATGCCGAGACACCCGGCAAGGCCGCCGATGGTGAGCGAGCGTAGCCCTGCAGTCGCGAGCACGTTTATCCATTCCCGGAATGACAGACGGGAATTCGGCGACAGAAGATTCGCGACTATGATGGCGGGAAGCGCCGCGAAGACGGCCAGGTCGGGACTGTAGCCCGAGATCAGCATCGTGACGAGGATCGCGACCGGCACGAAGAAGGGCCAGTATTCCTTGAGGATGGGTCCGGGCGAGCCGATCTCCTCCTTGGGGATAACGCCGATCTGGTGCTTCTTGGCATAGGCCCCGGCGATGAAGAACAGGGAGACCAGGAACAGGATCGAAGGCAGGATCGATACCTTCATGATCTCCATGTACGGGATGCGCGTAAACTCGGCCATGATGAAGATGGCCGCGCCCATGAGCGGCGGCATGGTGACGCCGACCACCGACGCGGTCGCTTCGAATCCGCCCGCGACATGCGGCGGGAAGCCAGCCCGTTTCATGAGCGGTATCGTGAACGATCCCGTGCTGACAACGTTGGCAACGCTGGCGCCGGAGATCATTCCGAACAATGCACTTGCCACGACCGCGACCTTCGCGGGTCCGCCGCGCATGCGGCCGATGAATACGAGCGGAAGGTCGATGAAGAGAGCCCGGCCGCCGGTGCGTTCGAGCAATGTGCCGAAGATTATGAAAAGAAAGACGAAGCTGGCGAAGATTCTCGTGATGGATCCGAAGATAGCCTGATTGCTGTAAAGCCAGCCGATCGAGTCCTCGAAGCTGAATCCGGTATGTCCGATCAGGCCGGGCAAATGGTTGCCATACATCAGATACAGCAGCATCGCGACGGACAGGATCGGCAGCGCGAAGCTCAGGACCCGTCGGCAGCCTTCGATGACCAGCATGATGGTCAGCGCTCCCATGACGATGTCATGCCATTCCGTCAGGCCGTATCGTTCCACGAAGCGGATCGGATACATGAACGTGTAATGCAGCATTGCCAGGATGGTCAGGACGATCAGTACGATGTCCATCGCCGACGGGCGGTCGGTGGGCGACTGGCTCGTCGCTCCGTACAGCAGAAAAATCAGCGTGAGCGTGAAGCCGATGTAGAGGGAGACGAAGCTTTCGGGAGAGAAATATCCAAATCCGGCAAAATATATGTAGAGAAGCGCGAAGGCTGTGGCGATCCCCGTGATGATGGCCTGCAGGCGGCGTGACGATATCTGCCGCATCGGACGCGTATCTCCCGATGCATGCGCCAGCCGGCCCAGGAAACCCTTCAAGCCCGCGACCTTGGTTTCAGTCCCCGCCGTCATGTTTTGTCCTCTGTCAAGGATCGCTCCCGCAACTCAGATGCCAGTACGTTCGGTTTTGTCAGCGAACGTGCCCGTTGATGAAATCGAGTTCATCCATAGAGCCGTAGCAACCGAAGGGTCGTGATTGTTCTGCTTTGAGTACTGACCCGCGCCACTGCCTCGGGGCAGGGCGCGGGCCTCTTGGGAGTGCGGCGGTTTCCGGAGCCGGAGGCGCCGGTGTGCCGCACAGGTATTTCTTCGATTGGAGCGCTACTGGACCTTGATCCCTTTTTCCGCCCAGAAGCGCTTGGCGCCCGGGTGAAGGGGGGTCGTGAGTCCTTCCGTGGGGTTCTCGGCGCCCATGACAGCAAGCCCGGGATGGTTCTTGGTCAGGTAGTCCACGCACTTCGGACCCCAGAGGTTCTTCGTCACCTGGTACACGATGTCTTCCGACACGTCGGAATTTGCTACCATCACGCCCGTCACGCCAACAGTGGCGACGTCCTCGTTCACGCCATTATAGGTGCCGGCAGGAATGACCATCTCGGAGTAATACGGGTGCTCCTTGAAGAACCCGACCTTCTTGAGTTCCTCGGCCATCGGGATGATGCGGATCTTGTTGCTGACCGCGAGTTCGGTCGTCCGCGGGCCGGGAAGGCCGGTAGTGATGCCGAAAGCGGCAATCTTGCCGTCCTTGAGGTAGCTCACCTGCTCGCCGTGGGAGATATTGGCTACCTTGATTTCATCGTACACACCCGCCGCCTTCAGCAGATCGGACACGATGCTGTAGCTGACAGTGCCGTTCGGTCCGGGCGAAACCGTTTTGCCTTTGAGATCGGCAAGCGTCTTGATGCCCGAGGACTCCAGCACGACCAGGTGAACCATCGAGGCTGCGAGCGTGCGGCCGACCGCCAGCAGCGTCGTAACAGCCTTACCCTCGTATTTGCCCTTGCCGTAGTAGGCCGGATACAGCTCGTTCTGGAAAGCGTAGGTGAACTGGCCCTGACCGGCGGAGACGCGCTTGAACGCCTCCATTCCGCCGCTGTTGGGTATCACATTCGCATGGACATCGCTGAACTGGCGCAGGCATTCCGAACTGGCCGTGAGATAGCGGAACCAGTCGCCCTTCGCGCCGCCCGACATGAACGTGACCTCGAGAGCCTGGCTGGGGGTCGCGTGTGCCGCGATGGCTGCGAACGCAGCTACCACACCGGTAACGAGCCGCTTGCGCAGGCGGATCCAATCGGTCTGAACTCTTTTGTACATTTCCTGTCTCCTCTCTGTCGCGGCCCGTGGGCGAAAGCAGCGCCTGGGCAGGCGGAAATGCCAGATATTCTGACTTCCTGTGCGCGACGACCGCCGCTGGTGGTAGCGGCCCCCGACAACTATGTCTGACCAAAATTCCATCTGGTCAGACCATTATCCTATCTGTGTGATCGCTTTCGTGTCAATTGAGTGGGAAGCACAATAAGTCATCATTCTGCGCGGTCAGACGACGGACGTGGGTTAAAAAAATCATCGCAACATCAGAATGTTAACTGGACATGCCGAGGACTTCGGCGGCAAGGGAGTTATCGACTGCCGAATTATACGGCAAAGCGTAGGTCACCAATCCGCCGGACAGAAGGCTGCTTCTCAGCCGGTTGTAGCCGTACTCGGGCAACCAAGGGGTCTGACCCCATATGCCAAGCGATTTGTAGCGCTTGATGGATGCGGTCAGGAGAGTCTCGGACAGGTCCGGAAAGTAGCGGGAGATGGCGCGCGCGATTGTAGCCGCCTCATTCGCGTGTATCCATGTTTGCGCCGCATGGATGCCACGGACCAT
>JBFWSL010000106.1:0-11321 GCA_050248375.1 Hyphomicrobiales bacterium
TCGCGCGCAGCCCGCTTACTGGGCGCCCTTCGTGCTGGTCGGCCAGGCGGCAGCCAAGGCGCCTCCCGGCTCGGCGGGGGCCTCGCCGAACTAGGCGCCGGTCGATAGTTACAGCGAGAAGCTGGTGCCGCAGCCGCAGGACGCGGTGGCGTTGGGGTTGTTGACCCGGAAGGAGGCGCCGATAAGGTCGTCCACGAAGTCGATCTCGCTGCCGGTCATGTATTCCACCGAGACCGGGTCCACCAGTACGGTGACGCCGGCCTTGTCGATGGCGAGATCGTCGCTCTCGCGTTCGCGCACAAGGTCGAACTTGTACTGGAAGCCCGAGCAGCCGCCGCCTTCCACGCTGACGCGCAGCATGGTGCCGGCGGGCTCGCCCGAGACGATCTGGGCAATGCGCCTGGCGGCGCGCTCGGAAACTGTCACGGGAAGTTCATTCATGTGCGGACACCATTTCTTCTCTGCAATTGAGCGATTCCGCCCCATTACAGCTTGTTCTATGAAGATAGGAAGGGGAGCAGGGTTGTCAATCGGACATGGCGAAGGCGTGTAAAGGCCCGAAAGAAGCGGAAAAAACCCGGCCGGGTGCCCGGGATCGCGTTCCCTATGCCAGCGATCCGGACCGGACGAGGGGCCGGCAGTTCGCCGAGCCGCCAAGCCATTCGCGCTCCGACTTCCAGCGTGACCGGGACCGCATCGTCCATTCCACCGCCTTCCGGCGGCTCACCTACAAGACACAGGTCTTCGTCTTCCACGAGGGCGATCATTACCGCAACCGGCTGACCCACAGCCTGGAGGTTGCCCAGATCGCCCGTTCGATCGCCCGCACGCTGAGGCTGGAGGAGGACCTGGCGGAGGCCATAGCGCTCGCCCACGATCTTGGACATCCGCCTTTCGGACACGCGGGCGAGAAGGCGCTGGACGCGGTGATGGCGCCCTGGGGCGGCTTCGACCACAACGCCCAGAGCCTGCGCATCGTCACCTCGCTGGAGCGGCGCTATGCGGCGTTCGACGGGCTCAACCTGACCTGGGAGACGCTGGAAGGGCTGGTGAAGCACAACGGGCCGCTGAGGGACGCGCAGGGCAGGCCGTGCGGCGGCTACGCGGGCAGGGACCTGCCGGCGCCCTTCGTGGCGCTCGACGTCGCGCTCGGCCTCGGCCTCGAACAGTACGCCTCGGCGGAGGCGCAGGTCGCGGCGATCTCCGACGATATCGCCTACAACACCCACGATATCGACGACGGCATCCGCGCCGGGCTGATCGGCATAAGCGACCTGCGCAAGGTCGCGCTCACCGGGCCGGTCCTGGAGCGGATCGAGGCGGAGCACGCGGGCATCGACGAACAGCGCCTGGTGCACGAACTGGCCCGGCGGCTGATCACGATGATGGTGGACGACGTGGTGGCGGAGACGCGCAGGCGGGCGGCGTCCTCCGGCGTGGGGACCGCGGACGCCGTGCGCGCGGCGGCGGGCCCGGTCGCCGGCTTTTCCAGCGAGATGGAGGCCCGTTGCGACGAACTGAAGTTCTTCCTGCTGTCGTGGGTCTACCGCGACGGGCGCATCATGCGGATCATGGGGGACGCGCAGGGCGTGCTGAGCGACCTGTTCACGCGCTACGCGTCGGATCCCGGGTCGCTTCCCGCCGAATGGCGCGCGCGCAGCGACCCCGGCGACACGGCCCGCTATGCCCGCGACGTGGCCGATTTCATCGCCGGCATGACAGACCGTTTCGCGCTCGGGGAGCATCGCCGGCTGTTTGACGCCACCCCGGAATTGAGATAGTCGCGGCTGCGGAATTCCTCCGGCAACGGACAACCGTACAAGGGCCCCGCATGAACCTGTTCGCGCATTTCACGGAGCGGCTCCAGCACGCGCTCGACGGGCTCAAGTCCGAAGGCGTGCTGCCGGCCCATGCGGGCACTCTCGGCGTTACCGTGGAGCCGCCGCGCGACGCCGCTCATGGCGATATCGCCACCAATGCGGCCATGGTGCTGGCCAAGGAGGCCAAGCTGCCGCCGCGCGAGCTGGCGGAGAAGATCGCGGCGCGCCTCAGGGAGGATTCCGACATCGAATCCGTCGAGATCGCGGGGCCCGGCTTCATCAATCTTCGCATCGCCGACGTGTTCTGGCCGGCGGTGGTGCGTTCCGTCCTGGGGGAGCGCTCCGGCTATGGCCGCCGCAAGCCGGGCTCCGGGGGTGCGGTGAACGTGGAGTATGTCTCCGCCAATCCGACCGGGCCCATGCATGTGGGACATTGCCGCGGCGCGGTGTTCGGCGACGCGCTCGCCAACCTCCTGGCCTTCGCAGGCTTCGACGTGACGCGGGAGTATTACATCAACGACGCGGGCGCGCAGGTGGACGTGCTGGCGCGGTCGGCCCATCTGCGCTACCGCGAGGCGCTGGGCGAGGACATCGGCGAGATTCCGCAAGGGCTCTACCCGGGCGATTATCTCAAGCCGGTCGGCGAGAAGCTGGCGAAGGAGTTCGGACGCGACCTGCTCGACAGGCCGGAGGCGGAATGGCTGGCGCCGGTGCGCGCGGTCGCCATAGACGAAATGATGGCTATGATCCGTGGCGACCTGGCGGCGCTCGGCATTACCTTCGATGTGTTCTTTTCGGAGCGTTCGCTGTCCGGTGGCGACAGCGACAAGGTGGCCGACACCATCCGTGTCCTGCGCGATAAGGATCTGATCTACGAGGGCACCCTGCCGCCGCCCAAGGGCAAGCCGGTGGAGGACTGGGAGGACCGCGAGCAGATCCTGTTCCGGGCAACGCAATTCGGCGACGACGTGGACCGGCCGCTGATCAAGTCGGACGGCAGCTATACCTATTTCGCCGCGGACATGGCCTATCATCGCGACAAGCTGGAACGGGGTTTCCGCACGCTCATCGACGTGTGGGGCGCCGACCACGGCGGCTATGTCAAGCGCATGTCCGCGGCGGTGTCGGCGCTGTCGGACGGAGAGGCGGAGCTGGACGTGAAGCTTTGCCAGCTCGTGCGGCTGTTCCGCGCCGGCGAGCCGGTGAAGATGTCGAAGCGCGCGGGCAGCTTCGTTACCCTGCGGGAGGTGGTGGACGAGGTGGGGCCCGGGCCGGTGCGCTTCATGATGCTCTACCGCAAGAACGACGCCCCGCTCGATTTCGACTTCGCCCGGGTGACCGAGCAGTCGCGCGACAACGCGGTGTTCTACGTCCAGTATGCTCATGCCCGGGCCTGGTCGGTGTTCCGCAACGTCGCGGAGGCCGTCCCCGGGTTCGATCCGGAGAGCGGGGATTTGGCGCTGGCGCAACTCGACCTGCTGAAGGACGAAGCAGAGCTCGCGCTGATGCGGCGCATCGCCCAGTATCCCCGGCTCGTGGAAGCCGCCGCGATTGCCCACGAACCGCACAGGGTGGCGTTCTATCTTTATGAATTGGCTTCCGAATTTCACGCCCTCTGGAACAAGGGCAAAGAGTCGCCACAATTACGATTTATTAACGAGGCGAACCGAGATTTAACCTTGGCGCGTTCAGCGCTCGTTACCGCAATGGCGGAAGTAGTCAAATCTGGCCTCGGAATTCTCGGTGTCCAACCTATCCGTGAAATGCGTTAGAGTTACTCCGAAGGACACACGGGGTACGGGTCGAGGGAAGTAGCGCCATGTCGATGTCTGACGAACGGTCCAGTCTCGCACGTTCCGCGCCTCGTGCGTCGCAAGGAAAGAGCAAGGCTGCGCCGGTCAAGGCCAGGAGCGCGGCCCCGGCCAAGAAGCCCGTACAGTCCATTCCCGGCATCGGCGCCGGCGCCCCGAAGGGCGGCGTGCTGCCGGGCCTGGCGGCGTTCGGCAAGATGCAGGGCATGACGCCGCCGGTCGCGGCGAACGCGCCCAAGGGGCCGCCCGCGCCGCCTTCCGCGAGGGCCGCCGCACCGCGGCCGCAGGCGCCGAATCCCGCACCGGTGATGCCCGCACCGGTGATGCCCGCATCGGTGATGCCTGCGCCGGTCATGCCGGTGGCGGAAGCCGTTCCCGAGTATGACGAGACCGAGACCTTCCCGGCGGAGGCCTATGAGGCCGACACCGCTTCGGCCGACACGGCGGGCAACTACAGCTTCGACGAAGAGAATTTTTCTCCGCTGGCCGAAGAGCAGCAGGACGCGGCCTATGACGACGCCGGCTACGATACGGGCACGGACGAATTCAATTTCACCGACGAGGATCTCGACGCGCTGATCCGCGAGGGCGCCGAGGCCCAGTCCGACGCCTATGCGTCGAACGGTGCGGACGATGGCGAGGCCGTCCAGGATCTCGAGGGTTACGAGCAGGAGCAGGATCAGGCCGGGTCTTCCGCCTTCGTGTTCGAGGACGAGTCCGACCAGCATGACGGCAAGGCAGACGGTCTCGACGGCGTCTACCAGGAAGAAGGCTACGACGAAGACCTCTCGCACCGGGCGCTGAAGACCTTCGAGGCCGGATATGACGGCCCGCCGGAGATCAACCTCGGCGACTACGCGGACAACGAGGACGAGGAAGCTCCGCAACCCTTCTTCAACGAAGACAGGGAAGGCGATGCCGCATTCCTCGACCAGGAGTTCGACGCCGCCGCCGTTCCGCCGGTGAAGGAAGGCCGCGGCCGCAAATACATGATGATGGGCAGCGCCCTCGTGGGCGCGCTCGCGCTGGGTGGCGCCTTCGCGTTCGCCTACAAGACGGGCGGAAGCTCCGGCGACTCGCAGCCGCCGCTGATCCAGGCCGACGCGCGTCCGGCCAAGGTCGCTCCGGCCGAACCCGGCGGCAAGGAGTTTCCGCACAAGAACAAGTTGATCTACGAACGCCTGAATGGCGCCGGAGAACCGGCCGATAACGAACGGCTGGTGCCACGCCAGGAGCAGGTGGCGGAAACCCCGCCCGCGCTTCGTCCCGGCGAGGGACAGCGCCAGGCGGCCCTGATGCCGGGCGCGAGCAGCGCTCCCGCTCCGCAGCAGCCCGCAGCGGCCGTGCCGGCGGAAGCTCCGGAGGCCCCGCGCAAGGTGCGCACGCTGCTGGTTCGGCCCGACGGCACGCTGGTGCAGCCGACGGCGGAGCAGCCGGCTCCGGCGCAGCCCGCGCCGGCTCCCGTGGCCTCCGCCGAACCGGCGCCTGCCGCGGCTCCGCTTCCGCTGCCTCCGGCCACTCCCGCTCCGGCCGCCGCCGAGCCGGTGCGTCCGACCATGCTCGGCGCGCCCGCCGCAACCGCGGAGCCGGCTGCAGCGCCCGCTCCGGCAGCCCAGGTTCCGCCGCCCCTGTCCAAGCCCAGTCCGCCGCCGGTGGCAGTGGCTTCGGCTCCGCCCGCGCCGACGCCCCAGGCCTCTGCCGGCAGCGGCACCTATGTGGTGCAGGTGGCCGCCCGCAAGTCGCAGGCCGATGCTCTGGCGGCATTCGCCGACCTGCAGCAGAAATATCCTGACCTGCTGAGCGGCTACCGCCCGATGATCCAGCGCGCCGATCTTGGCGACCGCGGGGTGTGGTACCGCCTGCGTGTCGGTCCCATGAACGAAAAGACCGCCGCGGCTGACCTGTGCACCAAGCTCAAGGGCGCGGGCATCGGAAGCTGCCTCGTCCGCGAGGAATAGCCCCGGCTTGACCAGCGGCGCGGGCGCGGATATGCCCGCGCGCATATGTCTCTCAAGGCCTTCATTTCCGGTTGCGCCGGCCCGAGCCTCACCGCCGGGGAACGCGCCTTTTTCCGTGCCGAGCGCCCCTGCGGGCTGATCCTGTTCGCGCGCAACTGCGAGACTCCGGAGCAGGTCGCGGCGCTGGTCCGGTCCTGGCGGGAGTGCGTGGAGGAGGACGGCCTGCTCGTCCTGATCGATCAGGAGGGCGGGCGCGTGCAGCGGCTGGGTCCGCCGCACTGGCGCAAATATCCCCCCGCCCGGCGGCTTGCGGAGCTTTGGCGCCGCGATCCCGCCAGGGGCCTCGATACGCTCACCCGGGTGACGCGGCTGATGGCCGCGGACCTGCATGCGCTCGGCATCAACGTGGACTGCCTGCCGGTGCTGGACGTGCCGGTGGCGGGAGCCCACGATGTCATCGGCGACCGCGCCTATGACGAGGATCCCGATACGGTGGCGCAACTGGGGCGGGCGGTGGCGGAGGCATGCCTTGCCTCGGGCGTGCTGCCGGTCATCAAGCATATTCCCGGCCATGGGCGGGCAAGGGCCGACAGCCACGTTTCCCTGCCCGTGGTCGACGCCAGGTTGGAAGAGCTGGAAGCGCTCGATTTTCCGCCGTTCCGGGCGCTCAACGACATGCCGCTCGCCATGTCGGCGCATGTCCTGTTGACGACGCTGGATCGGACGCAACCGGCCAGCATCTCGCCGGTTATAATCCGGGACGTGATTCGCGGGCGAATCGGTTTCGACGGCCTGCTCATGAGCGACGACGTCAGCATGGGGGCGCTTGGCGGCTCGATCGGGGACAGGACGGCGGCTGTGTTCGCCGCGGGTTCGGACGTGGTTCTGCACTGCAACGGCAAGATGGGCGAGATGCGGGCCGTGGCGGCCGCGAGCCCGGTGCTGGCGGATCGGGCAGGGGAGCGGTTCGGAGCCGCACTGGCCCGGATCACGGCACCCGAGCCGCTCGATGTTGCGGCGGCGGAAGTCGAACTGGCCTCGGTCATGGGGACCGAAGGCAGCGAAGGGATGGAGGCGTGAGCGAGACGGAAGACCAGGGCGAGCTGCCCGGGGAGACCTCCGGGGAGTCCGGGGCCGGCGACGGTTTCGAGGACTTCGAGGAGCGCCAGGCCGCCGATACCTTCGTCGTCGACGTCGAGGGCTATGAGGGGCCGCTAGACCTGCTGCTGGCGCTCGCGCGCACGCACAAGCTCGATCTCGCGAAGATTTCCATCCTGCACCTGGCCGAGCAATATCTCGCCTTCATCGAGGAAGCGCGGCGGCTGCGGCTTGAAATCGCCGCCGACTACCTGGTCATGGCGGCATGGCTCGCCTTCCTCAAGTCGAAGCTGCTGCTGCCCGACGACAGCGAGAGCGACGAGCCGACGGGCGAGGAACTCGCCGCGCAGCTCGCCTTCCGGCTGAAGCGCCTGGAGGCCATGCGCGACGCGGCGGCGCGGCTGATGACGCGCAAGCGCCTGGGGCAGGACATCTTCTCGCGAGGCATGCCGGAGGGCATCAAGCTGGTGCGCAGCAGCGCCTACGAAGCCAGCGTCTACGACCTGCTGCATGCCTACGCCATCCAGCGGCAGCGCACCGCGGTCAGCCACATCACCTTCCGCACCCGGCCGGTGCTGCCGCTGCAGGAGGCGCGCAAGCGGCTGGAGCGCATCCTCGGGCAGACCTTCGAATGGGCGCCGCTCGACCAGTTGCTGATCGACTACCTGGTCGACGATCCCGAAATGCGGCGCAGCGTCATCGCCAGTTCGCTGGGGGCCTCGCTGGAACTGACCCGGGAGGGCAAGGCGGAGCTGAAGCAATCCCGGGCCTTCGCGCCGCTCTATATGCGGAAAAAGGGCGAGGCGGCCTGAACGGGCTGGCCGAAAACATCAGAATCGTTGCACTTTTTGCGGTCAAATCAGTAGAAAGCATCGCGGGCACAAATGAACAGGACACAGAAAGAGAAGCCGGTCATGGCCGACGAACAGGAAGACGGGCCCGGCGTGGCGCGTCTGCCCCTGGCATTACCCGAGAATGTCATGCGTCTGCCCTCGGCCGACCGGCGCGAGCGGCTGCGCATCGTGGAGGCGCTGCTGTTCGCCGCCTCCGAGCCGCTGTCGGAGGAGAGCCTTGCCGCCCATCTGCCGCGCGGAGAGGATATCCTCGCGCTCATCGAGGAGTTGCAGACCTTCTATGCCGGGCGCGGCATCAACCTCGTGCGTGTCGCCGGCAAGTGGGCGTTCCGCACGGCGGAGGATCTGTCCTTCCTGCTGGAGCGCTACGCCACGGACCAGCGGCGGCTGTCGCGAGCGGCGCTGGAGACGCTTTCCATTATCGCCTACCACCAGCCGGTGACGCGTGCCGAGATCGAGGAGATCCGTGGCGTCAGCACCTCCAAGGGGACGCTGGACGTGCTGCTGGAGACGGGCTGGGTGCGGTTGCGCGGACGCCGCCGGGCGCCGGGCCGTCCGATCACCTATGGCACCACGCCGGCCTTCCTGGAGCATTTCGGCTTCGACAGCATCAAGGACCTGCCGGGCCTGAGCGAGCTCAAGGGCGCGGGGCTGCTGGACGGCAACCTGCCGCCCGGCTTCAACGTGCCGGCGCCCGACGATTCCGCCGAACTGACCGCCGACGAGGATCCGCTGGAGGATGGCGTCGAGGACATCGAGGACGACGCGGAAACCGGTGGCGCGGCCGCCGAAGGGGACGAAGGCCCAACGGCTTCCGAGGACGGCAACCGGCCGGAGTAAGCCTGTTGCCCCGGCGGACTTGCGCCCCGCGCCGTCAGGGGCGTAAGTAGCGGCGTGTTATTCGAACAGAACCCCGAGAACGCCGGAAAAGCCAGGCCCAGGTCCGGCTGGGGCGCGCGCGGCACCGCGGGCGCGACCATCGCGGCGCGGCTCACCTTCGACCATGTGGGGCGGCGCTTCGGCGAGACCCAGGCGGTCAGCGACCTGACGCTGGACGTGGCGCCCGGCCAGATCGTGTGCCTGCTGGGGCCTTCGGGCTGCGGCAAGACCACGCTGCTGAGGCTGACGGCGGGGCTGGAGCGGCCCACGGCTGGCCGTATCCTCATCAACGACCGGGAAGTGGCGGGAGGGGATCGCTTCGTGCCCCCGGAGCAGCGTGGGGTCGGCCTGATGTTCCAGGACTTCGCCCTGTTCCCCCATCTCACGCTGACCCAGAACGTGGCCTTCGGCCTGAAGGCGCTTGGCCGGAGCGAGGCGCGCAAGGTGGCGCGGGCGGCTATCGAGCGCGTCGGGCTGGCCCGTTATGCGGAGGAGTATCCGCATATCCTGTCGGGCGGCGAGCAGCAGCGCATCGCGCTGGCGCGCGCCATAGCGCCGCGCCCCGCGGTGCTGCTGATGGACGAGCCGTTCTCCGGCCTCGACACGCAGCTCCGCGAGACCATGCGGGAGGAGACGCTCGCCATCCTGAAGGAAACGCGGGCGACCTGCATGATCGTCACGCATTCGCCGGAGGAGGCGATGCAGATGGGAAACCGGATCGCGCTGATGCGGGCCGGGCGGCTGGTGCAGGAAGGCACGGCCGAGGAACTGTACTACAACCCCGCCGATATCGGGGCGGCGCGCATGTTCGCCGAGATCAACGAGATTCCCGCCACCGTCTCCGCCGGCAAGGCCGAAACGCCGCTGGGCGCCGCGCCCGCGCCGGGCATGGGGGAGGGCGAGGCGGCGATCCAGTGCGTGCGCCAGAGAGACGTGCGGGTCGTGCCGGCGGGGCAGGGACGCACGGGCCGGGTGCTGGCCGCGCGGTTCCTGGGGGAGACGGCGCTGCTGGAGATCGCGGTCGAGGGGCTCGACAAGACGCTGCTGGCCAGGGTGCGGGAATCGGAGACGCTGCCGCGCGGAACCGAGGTCGGCGTTGCCGTGGACACGCAGAGCCTGCTGGTGTTCCCGGCTTCCGGGGGCGGACTGGAGGATGGGTAACGCGCCGGTGATGGCCCCAAACCCGCAGGGTAACTAAGGTTTATGGGGGCAGCTTGCCGGGGGTAGTCCTTTCTGCAATAGTCCCGGTAACTCCAAACAAAGCAGCTTTTTCTGGGAGATTTCACCGAATGGCACCGAGTTGGTTTCAGATTCTCATCGTTGTCGTTCTGCTCGTGCTGCTCTTCGGACGCGGCAAGATTTCAGAACTGATGGGCGATGTCGCCAAGGGCATCAAGAGCTTCAAGAAGGGCATGTCCGACGACGCCGAAGAGGCCAAGGCCGAGGCGAAGACGATCGAGCATTCCAAGGCCGAAAGCGTCGGCACGCCCAAGAACAAGGCGAAGGCGAGCTAGGCTGCCGCACGGACGGCCGGGCGCGAGTCCGGCCACCCTGCGCCGCCTCCTCCGGCGTCCGGCCGGCGCCCGCCGGGCGGGCCGGGAGACCGCCAGACACCCATGTTCGACATTGGCTGGTCCGAGTTACTCATCATCGCCGTGGTCGCGATCATCGTCGTCGGCCCGAAGGATCTTCCGCGCATGCTGCGCTCGCTGGGCAAATACGCGGGGCAGCTCAAGCGGACGGCGAACGAGTTCAGGTCGCAGTTCGACGACGCTATCCGCGAGAGCGAGCTGGACGACATCCGCAAGGCGGCCAGCGACATCTCGTCGATGAATCCGGTCGGCCAGATCAAGGACTCGGTCAACAAGAGCCTCGACCCGCTCAAGTCGGCGGCCGACGATATCCGCAAGGACGTCGAAAAGGCGGAGCCCGGGCCCAAGGCGCTTCCCGCTTCCCAGGGTGCGGGCGTTGCGCCTGAACCCGAACCGACGCCCCAAGCCAAGCCGGCAGCGCCCAAGAAGGTGGCCGGGACGGGAGCCCCGTAAGTGGCCGACGAGGACGAAATCGAAGCCTCGCGCGCGCCGCTGATCGAACATCTGATCGAGCTGCGCAAGCGCCTGATGTGGGCCTGCGCGGCGATCTTCGTCGGCTTCCTGCTGTGTTTCTGGCTGGCCAACGACATCTACAACATCCTGCTTTATCCCTACAAGGCGGCGGTCGGCGGGGAGACGCGGATCGAGATGATCTACACCGCGCCGCAGGAGTTCTTCTTCACGCAGCTCAAGCTGTCGCTGTTCGGGGCCATGTTCCTGGCCTTTCCGATCATCGCGTCGCAGATCTACATGTTCGTGGCGCCGGGGCTGTACAAGAACGAGCGCGCCGCCTTCGTGCCCTACCTGATCGCCACGCCGATCCTGTTCGTGCTCGGCGGCGCGCTGGTCTATTTCATCGTCATGCCGCTGGCCATGCAGTTCTTCCTGTCCATGCAGCAGACCGGCGACGCCCAGGTGCAGATCCAACTCACCGCACGGGTCAGCGAGTATCTCGGCCTGGTGATGACGCTGATCTTCGCCTTCGGCATCTGCTTCCAGCTCCCGGTGATCCTGACGCTGCTGGCGCGGGCCGGGCTGACCACGGCGGACAGCCTGCGCAGGAAGCGGCGCTACGCCATCGTCGCCGTGTTCGCGGTGGCGGCCTTCCTGACCCCGCCCGATCCCATCAGCCAGATCGGCCTCGCCCTGCCCACGCTGCTGCTCTACGAGATCTCCATCCTGGCCGTGCGCATGGTGGAGAAGAAGAAGGCCGAGGCCACCGCCGAGGACGGGGCGGGCGAGGCGGCTTAAATGTCGCTGCCCGGCGGGTGCGACCCTGAATATCACCCCCGGTGTCGTACCCGGGAAT
>JBFWSL010000107.1:0-11311 GCA_050248375.1 Hyphomicrobiales bacterium
AGACCCATGTGCGCCACGACGCCCGCCTCAAGGGCGCCAGCGAGATCGCCTTCTTCCCGCCCGTGACGGGGGGGTAGGAGGATCGGAAGAAAGAATTTATCATGCCTGTTATGGACATCGAGGAACGCGTCAGGGATCTGGAGCGCCGTGTCGGCGAGCTGGAAGGCCAGTCCCGGTTCGTGTCCGGCCAGTTGAGTGGTATCCACAAGTCGCTGGTGAACTTCCAGGGCGAAACCGGAAAGCGCTTCGACAAGGTGGACCGGCGGCTTGACAAGATGGACGGACGGCTCGACACCGTGGACAGGCGCCTCGATACCATGGACGCGAAGCTCGACGCCATGCCGGAGGCCGTCGCTTCCGCGGTAGCCGACGCCCTGCGCTCCTGACCCCCATGCCCGTCCGCGTCCAGCGTGAGGATTTCGATATCGGCGCCGAGGTGAAGGCCCTCGTCTCGGGCCGCACCGATATCGGCGCTGTCGTCACCTTTACGGGAACCATGCGCGGCGGCAACGACGGCAAGGCCGTCACGTCGATGACGCTGGAGCACTATCCCGGCATGACCGAGAAGGAGCTGGAGCGCATCGAGCAGGAAGCCAATCAGCGCTGGCCGCTGCAGGCGAGCCTCATCGTCCACCGCTACGGGGAACTCAGGCCCGGCGACAACATCGTGCTGGTGGTGACGGCGTCGGCCCACCGCCACGCCGCCTTCGAGGCCGCCGATTTCCTCATGGACTTCCTCAAGACCCGCGCCCCCTTCTGGAAGAAGGAGGAGGGCGAAGGCGGCGGCGGCTGGGTGGACGCACGCGAAAGCGACGACCGGGCGCTCGGCCGCTGGCGGCGTTCGAAGGACGCGGCGGAATAGGCGGGTCCCCCCACCCCGTCATCGCCCGGCCCCCGGCATTGCGGTGGCATTACGGTGACAGCATTACGGTGGCATCCATTACGGTGACAGTTTACTTAATTCGCATTACGGCATTACGGTGACAGTTTACTTAATTCACATTACGGTGACAGTTTACTTAATTCGCTTTGAATTAAGTAAACTGTCACCGTAATGAATGTTCGCCGGGGTCCATGCTGCCATGCGCGCCGGGGTCGGGGGCTCTCCGGACAAGACAAACGAAACCCCTGCGAAAGCGGGGGTCCGGTCGCGGCGCCCCTCGTCAAGGGAAGGGGCGGAACAGTCCGCCCTAGCTGCCTCTCGGCGGCAGCGGCTGCTGCACCGGCGGCTGGTACGGACCCCAGGTGCATTTCTCCTGCCAGTTGCAGCCGGCCGCCCGGGTGCACACCCGCACGAAATTGCATCTCTGGCAGCGCCAGACGAGCCCGCAGCGCCGGTTGCCGTTGCGGTCCAGGCCGCACTGGCTGACCTGCAGGCACTGGCGGAAGATATCCACCCGCTGCAGCGGACTTTCTACGGAAACGGGCGGCGGCAGGGTGGCGGCCACCGGCGAACCCGCCTGCGGCGCGGAAAACGCGCCCGCAAGCACAAGCATTACGCCCGCAACGGCGGCGGCTGCCCACAAACGCATCATGACGCCTGTTCCCCCTCGCGACGCCTGTTCCCCCTCGCGACGCCTGTACCCGGCGCGCAATGGAGATTACCATGCCTTCGGGCTTTGAAAACCCGCAACCGGTGCCCCGCCGAGGCTTGATATTGCCGCGGCGGAGCCAGATATATGGTCCATACCGGGGACCAGCCGGCCCGGGGAGGCCTGGTCCCGGCGTTAGCCGTTCAACCTGCGAATTCGGAGGGCCGATCCGTGTCGCGCACCATATTGACCGAACCCGGCGCCGGCATGGGCCGCCGCCTGATCCTCGCCACGCTGGCGCTTCTTGCCGCGGTCGCGCTGTCGGGCAGCGCCTTCGCCGCGGCCAGCAAGCGCGTCGCCCTCGTCATCGGCAATTCGGCCTATCAGCATACGAGCGAACTCAGGAACCCCGCGAAAGACGCCGCCGGCATGGCCGACGCTCTGACCCGGCTCGGCTTCGACGTGATCAAGGGCGTCGACCTCGACATCAACGGCATGCGCAACGTGATCCGCGAATATTCGCGCAAGATCGAGGGCGCGGATGTGGCGCTGTTCTACTATGCCGGCCACGCCCTGCAGATCGACGGCAAGAACCAGCTCGCGCCGGTCAACGCCCGCCTGTCCAACGAAGCCGACGTGGACTTCGAGACCCTGCCGCTGAATTTCGTGCTGCGCCAGATGGAGCGCGAGCGGCGCACCAACCTCGTCTTTCTCGACGCCTGCCGCGACAACCCGCTGGCAACCCGCCTGGACCGGTCCATCCGCGGCCGCTCCTCGGCATCGGTGGAGCGCGGCCTCGCCCGGGTCGAGTCCGGCGTCGGCACGCTGATCGCCTATGCCACCAGCCCGGGCATGGTCGCCTATGACGGCTCCGGCGACAACAGCCCCTACACCAAGGCCCTGCTCAGCCATATCGAGCAGCCCGGCGTGACCATCAACGACATGATGATCGCCGTTCGCCAGGACGTGCTGGCGGATTCCGGCGGCAAGCAGATTCCCTGGGAGCATTCCTCCCTCACCGGCCAGTTCTACTTCAAGCAGCCGGTGAAGGTGGCCGCGGTCGAGCCCAAACCCGAGCCGGCCCCCGCCCCGGCGGTAAAGAGCAATCTCGAGGAGCAGAAGTTCGTCGCCAGCTCCTACCAGGCCGCCGCCGCCGTTGGCACCTGCGGCGCCTACCGCGCCTTCGAGGAGCAGCATCGCGGCTCCTACTATGCCCGCCTGGCCGAGGAATGGATCAAGGCCAACTGCGAGGGCAAGCGCGCCGTCACGGTCGAGGCCGCCGGCGCGGACGACAAGGCACCCACCATAGCCCCGCCGATCGTGCCCGAGGCGAAGCCGGCCGAGCCCGCCGCCGCCCCGGTCGCCGCCGCGCCCGAACCCGCCACGCCCGAACCCGCCGGGTCCAAGCCTGCCGAGCCCAAGCCCGTCCAGGTGGCCGCGGCTCCCGCCGCCGCCCCGGACCCCGCTCCGGCGCCGGAAACCAAGGACGTGGCCGCCAGGCCCGAGATCAATCTCGTGCTGGAGCTGCAAAAGGAGCTCGACCGCGTAGGCTGCAATCCCGGGCATCCCGATGGCCAGTGGGGCGGACGCACCCGCACCGCCCTGCAAGCTTTCGTGGCACAGACCAGGGCGGCCTTCTCGGCCGCGGAGCCGTCGGAAGCCGCTTACGAGGCCGTGAAGGCCCATCAGGGCCGGGCCTGTGTCGTGGCCGTGGCCCCGGCGCCGGTCAAGCAGGTTTCCCCCGCGCCGCAGCGGGCCGCGCCGGCGCCGCGCCAGCGCCGCGAAAAGATCGACGAGTATTGGGGCGGCGAGGACACCCGCATCGACTGCGAGATCCACGGCATCATGTCCGCCTGCATGAAGAAGCAGCGCTAGGTGCCGAACTCCAGACTCCGACCCTCTCTCCCCCTTGTGGGGAAGGTGGAGTGGGTTGAACGTCAGTCTAACTGATGCTCGCCCGCTCTACCCCGCGGCCGCCACCTTGGCGGGCTGGCGCACCAGCGCCATGTAGTCGTCGAGCAGAACCCGGGAAATCTCGCTCGGCTCGAAGCGGTACGGCCCGATCTCGGAAACCGGAGTGACCTCCGCGGCCGACCCGGTGATGAAGCATTCTGAGAAGTCCGGCATCTCCTCCGGCATGATCGCCCGCTCCACCACCGTCATCTGGCGGCTGCGCGCGAGCCCGATCACCGTGCGGCGCGTGATGCCGTCGAGGAAGCAGTCCGCCACCGGCGTATGGATGACGCCGTCCTTCACGAAGAAGATGTTGGCCCCGGTCGCTTCCGCGATCTGGCCGCGCCAGTCGTACATCAGCGCGTCGGCATAGCCGGCCGCTTCCGCGCGGTGCTTCTCGATGGTGCAGATCATGTACAGCCCCGCCGCCTTGGCCCTGGAGGGCGCCGTGCGCGGATCGGGACGGCGGTATTCGGCGATGGCCAGCCGGATGCCCTTCAGACGCTGGGCCGGGTCGAAGTAGGAGCCCCAGTCCCACGCGGCGATGGCAAGGTTGATCCTGGACTGCTGCGCCGACACGCCCATCTGCTCGCTGCCGCGCCACGCGATCGGGCGCACATAGCCGTCCGACAGGCCGTTCTTCTTCACCACGGCGCGGCAGGCGGCGTCGATCTCCGCCACGGAATAGGGAATCTTGAAGCCGAGGATCCGGGCCGATTCGTGCAGGCGCTCGGTGTGCTCGGTCAGCTTGAATATCTCGCCGCCGTAGCTCCGCTCGCCCTCGAATACCGCGCTGGCGTAGTGCAGGCCATGCGAAAGCACATGCAGATTGGCCTCGCGCCACGGGACGAACTTGCCGTTCATCCAGATGACACCGTCTCGATCGTCATAGGGTATCGTCGCCATCGCGTTACGCTCCACCGGCAGTGGGAAGCCCGCCCGGAATACCCTTGCTGGAAGGGTTTCTGACCGTTTCCTCCAGTTCCCGAAAACCGCAAAATTGTTTCATAAAACGGTTGCCAGAAGTAACAATCGGGTCAAAATAAGTCAACATGACTGACATAAACCAGCAGCTGGACGCTTCCGGGCAGGACGGTGGCCATGCGGGCGGCGTCGCGCGCCGCCCCTCGCCCGGCGCGATCGACCCCGCCTTGCTCGACGTTGCCGAGCTGCTGTTCTTCGCCTATCGCGACTTCATCGGCGAACCCGATGAAATTCTGGCGGAATTCGGCTTCGGCCGGGCCCATCACCGGGTTCTCCACTTCGTCACCCGCAATCCCGGCCTGCGCGTCGCCGACCTGCTCGACATCCTCAAGATAACCAAGCAGAGCCTCGGCCGGGTGCTGAAGCAGCTTGTGGACGAAGGCTACATCCAGCAGGAAACCGGCAAGACCGACCGCCGTGAGCGCCGCCTCTTCGCTACCCCGCTGGGCCGTGCGCTGACCGAGCGCCTGGCCCGTCCGCAAGCCGAGAAGCTGGCGCGGTCGCTGGCCGCGGCAGGCGGCGATTCCGCGCTCGCCGTGCGCCGCTTCCTGAACGAGATGATCGCCGAGGACGCCCGTGCCAGCGTCTCGGGCCTGAACGGCAGGCGGGAACGCTCCCAATGACATCCCCCGCCCAGACTCCCGCCTCCGCGCGCCGTCCCGCCGAGGCCCTGCCCGACGACGCCCCGCACGTCCTGGTGGTCGATGACGACAAGCGCATCCGCGACCTGCTCGCCCGCTTCCTCGTGGACAACGGCTTCCGCGTCACCACCGCCGACAACGCCGCCGCCGCGCGGGCCAAGATGCGCGGCTTCTTCTTCGATCTCGTGGTGCTCGACGTCATGATGCCCGGCGAGACCGGCTTCGAGTTCGCCCGCTGGCTCAAGTCGAACATCGACGTGCCCATCCTGATGCTGACGGCGCGCTCCGAGCCAGACCGGCGCATCGAGGGCCTCGAGATCGGCGTGGACGACTACCTCGCCAAACCCTTCGAGCCGCGCGAGCTTCTGCTGCGCATGCATAACGTGCTGCGCCGCGTGGGCCGCGTGCCCGGCTCCGCCGACGCCATACGCATGGGCAGCTTTACCTTCCACATCGGCCGCGGCGAACTTCAGAACGACGGCGAGACCATCCGCCTCACCGAGCGCGAACGCGACCTGCTGCGCCAGTTCGCCCAGCGGCCGGGCACGCCGATTTCACGGCTTGAGCTGGCCCGCTCCGGCGGCGATGGCAGCGAACGTTCTGTGGACGTGCAGATCAACCGTCTGCGCCGCAAGATCGAGACCGACCCGGCCAACCCCGTTTATCTGCAGACCGTGAGGGGCAAGGGTTACATCCTGCACGCGGAGTGATGGTCGCCATTTCGAACCGGCAGCTCGTATCCGCACGATCCTCCTTCAAGCGCATGGCCCGCTTCATCGCGGACCAGATGCCGAAGGGCCTTTATGCGCGCGCGCTGATCATCATCATCGCGCCAATGGTGCTGTTGCAGTCGGTGGTCGCCTTCGTGTTCATGGAGCGTCACTGGCAGACCGTGACCAGCCGCCTGTCGGAGTCCACCTCGCGCGACATCGCCATGCTGATAAGCGTCTACGAGGCCTATCCGCACAAGGACAACTACGAAAAGCTGATCAAGATGGCCTGGGAGCATCTCGACCTGGCGGTGCAGGTGCTGCCGGACCAGGACCTGCCCCCCGCCCGTCCCAAGCCTTTCTTCGGCCTGCTCGACCGAACCCTGAGCGAGGAGATCCGCCGCCATGTCCGCCGTCCCTTCTGGGTGGACACCGTCGGCCAGTCGCATCTTGTCGAAGTCCGCATCAAGCTTGAGAACGCGGTGTTCCGCGTGCTTGCGCGGCGCAGCCAGACCTACGCGTCCAACTCGCACATCTTCCTGGTGTGGATGGTGTGCACCTCGCTGGTGCTGCTTACCGTCGCCATCCTGTTCCTGCGCAACCAGATCCGGCCGATCCTGCGGCTCGCGGAAGCCGCCGACCTGTTCGGCAAGGGCCGCCCCGCCCCGCCCGACTTCCGCCCGCGCGGCGCCCGCGAGGTGCGCCAGGCGGCCCTGGCGTTCATCGAAATGCGCGACCGCATCGAGCGCCAGATCGAACAGCGCACCACCATGCTCGCCGGCGTCAGCCACGACCTGCGGACGGTGCTCACGCGCTTCAAGCTGCAGGTCGAGATGCTGGGCGACAGCCCCGCCGCGGCCGACCTGCGCGCCGACGTCGCCGAGATGCAGGCCATGCTCGAGGACTACATGGCCTTCGCCAAGGGCGGCTCTTCTGAGGAGATCACCAAGGTTAACATCCGCCAGCTCCTGCGCGATATCCGCAAGCACGCCTCGCGCAGCGGCACCCAGATCACCCTGCGCGTGGACGAGACCGAGCCGATCGTGGTGCCCCTGCGCCGCCACGCCTTCAAGCGCGCCGTGGACAACGTCGTCACCAATGCCGTGCGACATGCGGATAACGTCGTCATCGAGGCTGACCGTTCGCGGCGCTGGCTGACCATCCGCATCGACGACGACGGGCCGGGCATTCCCGCCGAGCAGCGCGAGCACGTGTTCCGCCCCTTCTACCGCCTGGACGACGCCCGCGTTCGCGACACCGGGCCGGCCACCGGCGCGGGCACCGGGCTCGGACTCTCCATCGCCCGCGACATCGTGCGTGGCCACGGCGGCGATATCACCCTCACCGACAGCAAGCTCGGCGGCGTACGCGCGACCATCCGGATTCCGGTCTGAGCCCTACGCCGTGGCGAAACGCGAGAAGCTCCGCTCGCGGATCGGCCAGTGCAGCAGCGCCGACAGCACCCCGAGCAGCACGCACAGCCACCACATGACGTCATAGCTGCCTGTACGGTCGAACAGGTAGCCGGCGAGCCAGGCACCAAGGAATCCGCCCGCCTGGTGCCCGAGGAACACGATGCCGAACAGCATCGACATGTAGCGCGTGCCGAACATGGTTGCGATCAGGCCGCTGGTCAGCGGCACCGTGCCGAGCCACAGCAGTCCCATGGCGACCCCGAAGGCGAGAACGGTGAACTCGCTCGCCGGGAACAGGAGGAACAGCAGGAACACCCCGCCGCGCAGCAGGTAGAGCAGGCTGAGCAGGCTCTTCTTGGAATAGCGCCCGCCGAGCACGCCCCAGGAATAGCTGCCGATGCAGTTGAACAGCCCCACCAGCGTCAGCGTCGCCACGCCGAGCCACGGCGCGAAGCCCCGGTCGTGCAGATAGGCGGGCAGGTGAATGCCAACGAAGGCGAGGTGAAAGCCGCAGACGAAGAACCCGGCGTTGAGCAGCCAGTAGCTCGGCACCGCGCAGGCTTCGTTGAACGCCTCGCGCAACGATTGCTGGCCGCCTGCCGCGACGGGCTTGCCCGCGACGCCCCAGGCGAGCGGCACCATCAGCGCCGACGTCGCCGCGACGACCAGCAGGCTCAGCGACCAGCCCAGCCCCGCGATGGTCATGTGCGTATAGGGCAGCAGGATGAACTGGCCCACCGAGCCGCCCATGGTGGCGATGCCGAGCGCCATGCTGCGGTATCGCTCGGGCGCCGCGCGCCCCACCGTGCCGAGGATCACCGAGAAGCCGCAGCCGCTCAGCCCTATGCCGATGAGGATGCCGCCGGCGATGAACTGGCCGCCGTCGCCCCCCAGCCGCAGCGCCAGCAGGCCGAGCACGTAGCAGACGCCGCCCAACGCCGCGACCCGCCCGGCCCCGTAACGGTCGGCGATGGCGCCGCTGAAGGGGGAAGCCAGCCCCCAGAACAGGTTCATCAGCCCCATGCCCAGCGCGAAGCTGGCCCGGCCCCCGGCATGGCCCTGGGAGATGGGCTCCAGGTAGAGTCCCAGGCACTGCCGGAAGCCGAGCGCGAAGCACATGATGGCTCCGCCGCACAGAACGATCGTCCATAGCCGCCTGTCCATCGCCGGTCTCCTCGTATCCAGTGCCGATGGACCGGACCGTAGGGAAGCGGCTATGATTGGGAAAATGAATAGTTCTCATCCGATGATGAAGTTTTGATATGGATATGACCGCCCGCAATCCGTTCGACATGGACCTGGTCCGCACCTTCCTGGTGGTGGCGGAGACCCTGCATTTCACCCGCGCCGCCGAGCGGCTGGGCCGCACCCAGTCGGCGGTGAGCCTGCAGGTGAAGCGGCTGGAGGACAATGTCGGCGCGCGCCTGCTGCGCCGGTCCAACCGCGAGGTGCGGCTGACGCCCGAAGGCGAGAAGCTGCAGCGCTACGCCCGCGCCATGCTGCGGCTGCAGGACGAGACGCTGGCCGCGCTCGGCCATCCCTCCACCCGCGGCCATGTGCGGCTCGGCGTGACGGACAATTCCATGTGCTACCTGGAGCCGGTGCTGCGCCGCTTCGCCGCCGACCATCCCCTTGTCGAGGTCGAGTTCCGCTGCGACAGGAGCTGGCACTCCCTCGACGCCCTCGCCGCGGGCGAGGTGGACATGGCCCTCGTCACCCAGGACTGCGGCCGCAAGGGCGGCATCCCCGCCCGGCGCGAGCCCCTCGTCTGGGCCGCCGCCAGAGGCGCCGCCCCCGAACGCGTCGATCCGCTGCCGCTGGCGCTGTTCGGAACCGGCTGCATCTATCGAGGAGCCGCCGAGAAGGCGCTCGCCGCCGCCGGGCGCGCCTACCGCCACGCCTACAGCAGCGCCAGCCGCGACGGCCTCAACCTCGCGGTCGACGCGGGGCTGGCCGTCACCATCGTTCCCGAAGGGGTCATGCCCGCCAACTGGCGCAGGCTCGGGCCGGACCGGGGCTTTCCCGCCCTGCCGGACTTCGAGCTGCTGCTGTTCCGCTCGCAGGCGGAAGTGCCGCGCGCCGCCGAAGCGCTGGCCGGCACCATCCTCGCGGTGCTTGGCGGCCCTAGCGAAAGCCGCAAGGCTAGGCTGGGCGTCATTCCGGCCCCCGGGTCTTGCCTCTGACAAGCCCGAGGACAGGCTCCAGCCGGACTCCAGCCATGAGGCCAAGACGCGCGGCATGGCCGTTTCCGGACCCCGGCCTGCGCCGGGGTTTCGAGGTCTTTTGCTTACCAGGCATCAGCGATCTTCCGCCGGGACCGTTCCCCGCCGCCTCAAGATTGGCGAAACCCCGGCGCAGGCCGGGGTCCAGTCCTGACGGTGGAAAGAAGCGGAAGTCCTAGTAGGACGGATCGCCCGAGAGCCGCAACGGCCGGTCGCGGCGCATCCTGTTCATCCAGCTCAGGAAGCGCGGCGTCCGGTTCATGCGGTGCCGCACGCCCTCCACCTGCCCCTTGAGGGTGAGCCGGTAGGCGCCGGGCACCCGCTCGATCAGGCCGAGCCGGAGCAGCCGCCCCGCCTGGGCCTCGTCCATGATCTCGATCGAGCCGCCGCCGTTGAGCGTGATCAGGTGCTCCAGCGTGGCGCAATCTTCCGGAAGCAGGGATACCGTTGCCATGACCGCAGCATCGGGCCGCGATCCCTAACAAAGGGTTAACGGGGCCCGCCGGGCGGTTAAAAAAGCCTTCCGCCATCCGGCACCTTCAGGTCCGGGGCGAACAGCACCACCTCGCCCGTCTCGTCGGGGAAGCCGAGCGTGAGCACTTCCGACATGATGGGGCCGATCTGCCGGGGCGGGAAATTGACCACCGCCGCCACCTGCCGTCCCACCAGTTCCTCCGGCTTGTAGTAGCGGGTGATCTGGGCCGAGCTTTTCTTCTCGCCGATGCCGGGTCCGAAATCGATCCACAGCCTGATGGCCGGCTTGCGCGCCTGCGGGAACGGCTCCGCGCGCACCACCGTGCCGACGCGGATGTCCACCTTCAGGAAATCCCCGAAGGCGATCTCGCCCGGCCTGCCGCCGTGCTCCTTGCCGCCATCCGCCACGGGATCAGCGCCCCGCCGCCGCGGCCTGCGCGCGCTGCCGCGCGCCCGTGCCGGGCAGCAACTGGCACACGAAGCTGCGCGCCGTCCTGCACACGCCGTCCAGCAGGCCGAGCCAGCGGGCGCCCCGGCCGATCTCCCGGTCGAGCGCGGCCATCGTCTTCTCAAGGCCCGGATCGTCGTCGGCGAGCCAGACGCGGGAGACACGGCCATACAGCGCCATCAGTCCCGCCACCCGCACGGCGCCGCCGCCGCCCGCGCTCGGAATGCCCGCCGCGTCCAGCATCCAGCGCGCCGAGCAGGCCGAGCTGCAAAGGAGCGCCACGTCGCCCGCGTCGGGCGAGCGCCGCACGTCGGCCACGATGCGCCCGAGCGCCGCCTTGTAGGGCTCCAGGATCTCGAAGCGCGTCATCACCACGTCGAGCAGCCGGTCGCGCGCCGGCGTCTCCATGTCCGGCGCGGGCGCGCGCTTCAGCAACTCGCGGTCCACGTCGCGCACGAAGGCCTTGAGGATATCGGACTTCGACCCGTAGTCCTTGTGCACGTCGGCGAGCGTCGCGCCGGCTTCCGCGGCGATCTCCGCCAGCGTCAGCGCCTTCCAGCCCTTCTCCGCCGCCAGCCTGAGCGCGCTGCGCAGGATCAGGCCGCGCTTGGTGTAGTCGTCCATCATGGGCACTCTCCTTGCGCCTTACATAAACCGCCCGGCGCGCCTTTTGAAGCGGGGTCTGTTTCTTCACCTTGCTTCATTCGGCCAGCCTTTCCCGTCATTCCCGCGAAGGCGGACTTCCGCCATTGCCGCGGACACGGCGCGGCGCACGCCACACCTCCCCCTCGACGGGGGAGGTCGGACGCGGCCCGCCGCGTCCGGGTGGGGGTGACACACAGAAAGACCACCCCGCCCCCGTCCCGCGGACCGACCCAACCCCACGAGGGGCGGGGGGGCGGCCGGCCGCGCCGCGCGTGCCTCCTCCTCCG
>JBFWSL010000108.1:0-11256 GCA_050248375.1 Hyphomicrobiales bacterium
AGCGGCAGCTTGCCTTCCGCCAGGCGGTTGCGCCCGTACTTCTTGAACTCGGCGTCGGAGTTGTTGGTCTCCGGGCCGCCGGCGCAGAAGGTGCACTTGTCCATCTTGCCGCGCGAGCCGAAGTTGCCCACCTGGGGATACTGCGGCGCGCCGAAGGGGCATGCGTAGAAGCAGTAGCCGCAGCCGATGCACAGGTCCTTGGAGTGCAGCACCACACCTTCGTCGGTCTGGTAGAAGCAGTCCACCGGGCACACCGCCATGCAGGGCGCGTCGGAGCAATGCATGCAGGCCACCGAGATGGATCTCTCGCCCGGCTTGCCGTCATTGATCGTCACCACCCGGCGGCGGTTGATGCCCCACGGGACCTCGTGCTCGTTCTTGCACGCCGTGACACACGCATTGCATTCGATGCAGCGCTCTGCATCACAAAGGAATTTCATCCTGGCCATTGCGTGTCTCCCTATGCCTTCGTGATCTTGCAGAGAGAGCACTTGGTCTCCTGCATATTGGTCACGGAGTCATATCCGTAGGTGAAGGCCGTGTTCGCGGACTCGCCGAGAACATACGGATCCGCACCTTCCGGATATTTGCCTCTCAGGTCCTTGCCCTGGTAATGGCCGCCGAAGTGGAAGGGCATGAACACCACGCCCTTGCCCACGCGCTCGGTCACCATCGCCATGACCTTCACCTTGGCTTTCTCAGGCCCCTCGACCCAGACCATCTCGCCATCCTTGATGCCGAGATTGTTGGCGTCGAGCGGATTGATTTCGACGAACATCTGCTGCTGCAGTTCCGCCAGCCAGGGATTGGACCGCGACTCTTCACCACCGCCCTCGTATTCCACGAGGCGCCCCGAAGTCATGATGATGGGATACTCCTTGGAGTAGTCATCCTTCTGAATCGAGGCATAGCGGGTGGGCAGACGATACATCTTCCTGTCGGAATAGGTTTCGTACTTCGGCAGGAGATCGCGCCTGTTGGTGTAGAGCGGCTCGCGATGGGTCGGCACCGGATCCGGGAAGTTCCAGACCACGGTCCGCGCCTTCGCGTTGCCGTAGGGTGCGCAGCCATGCTTGATGGCGACGCGCTGGATGCCGCCCGAAAGGTCGGTCTTCCAGTTGACCCCGTCGACCTTGTCGCCGCCGATCTTCTCGATCGTCGCGCGCTCCTCGGCCGTGAGGTCGCCGTCCCAGCCGAGCTTCTTCAGCATACCCATGGTGAACTCGGGATAGCCGTCCTTGATCTCCGAACCGACCGGATAGGACACGCCCTCGTTGCCGCCTTCGGCGAGCAGGTTGCCCTTGCCCCACTTCTCCGGAGCCTCGACGCCGAAGCGGGCGCGGAAGCACAGACCGCCCTCGGCCACGGGCTTGGACGGATTGTAGAGAATCTGGGTGCCGGGATGCTTGATTTCCGGCGTACCCCAGCACGGCCAGGGCAAACCATATTGCTCACCATCGCAGGGTCCACCCTTAGCGATAAGGGTCGTCCTGTCGAAAGTGTGCTGGTTGGCCATGTGCAGCTTCATCCGCTCGGGCGACTGGCCCGTATAGCCGACAGTCCACATGCCCCGGTTGAACTCCCGGGTAATGTCCTCGACATTCGGCTCGTTGTTTTCGACCTTGATGTTCTTGAACATCTCCTTGTCGAAACCGAGCTTCTTGGCGAAGAGATACATGATCTCGTGATCGACCTTCGACTCGAACAGCGGCTTGACCACCGTTTCGCGCCACTGCAGCGACCGGTTCGACGCGGTCACGGACCCGTAGGTCTCGAACTGCGTTGACGCCGGCAGCAGATAAACGCCATCGGTGCGATCGCCAAGCACGGCGCTGACCGTCGGATACGGATCGACGACAACGAGAAGATCGAGCTTCTCGAACGCCTTCTTCATCTCGATGCCGCGGGTCTGCGAGTTCGGCGCGTGGCCCCAGAAGACCATGGCCCGGAGATTGTCCGGCTGGTCCATGTTCTCCTTGGCTTCCAGAACGCCGTCCACCCAGCGCGAAACCGGGATCCCGCTCGACTCCATCAGGTTCTTGTCCTTGCCGTCCTTGTCCTTGACGACAGCGAACCGTCCCTTCAGGTATTCGTAGTCGACTTCCCAAACCCGGGCCCAGTGCTTCCACGCACCCGCCGCCAGGCCATAGTAGCCCGGAAGGGTGTGAGACAGCACACCCAGGTCGGTTGCACCTTGCACGTTGTCATGGCCGCGGAAGATGTTGGCACCGCCACCTTCGACACCAATGTTGCCCAGGGCCAACTGCAACACGCAGTAGGCGCGGGTGTTGTTGTTGCCGTTGGAGTGCTGCGTGCCGCCCATGCACCAGACGAGCGTGCCGGGCTTGTGCGTGGCAAGCGTACGGGCGACGCGGCGAAGCTGCGAACCCGGAACGCCGGTGACCGTCTCGGTCTCCTCGGGGGTCCACTTCTTCACTTCCTCGCGGATGTGCTCCATGCCCCAGACGCGCTGGCGGATATACTCCTTGTCTTCCCAGCCGTTCTCGAAGATGTGCCAGAGAATGCCCCAGATCAGGGCCACGTCGGTGCCCGGACGGAACCGGACATACTCGCTGGCATGGGCGGCCGTGCGGGTGAAGCGCGGGTCGCACACGATCAGGGCGGCGTTGTTCTGCTCCTTCGCTTTCAGGATATGCTGCACGGCCACGGGATGCGCCTCGGTCGGATTGGACCCGATGAGGATCATCGCCTTGGAGTTGTGCATATCGTTGTAGGAGTTGGTCATGCAGCCATAGCCCCAGGTGTTGGCTACACCCGCGACAGTGGTCGAATGGCAGATACGCGCCTGGTGGTCACCGTTGTTGGAGCCCCAGAACGCATACAGCTTGCGGAACAGGTAGGACTGCTCGTTCGAATGCTTCGCCGAGCCGAGCCAGTAGACAGAGTCGGGTCCGGACTTCTCCCGGATCTCGAGCATCTTGTCGCCGATCTCGTTGATCGCCTGATCCCAGCTGATCCGCTGCCATTTGCCGCCGGCCAGCTTCGTCGGATACTTCAGCCGCCGCTCGCCATGAGCGTGTTCGCGCACCGAAGCGCCCTTCGCACAGTGAGCGCCGAGGTTCAGCGGGCTGTCGAAGCCGGGCTCCTGCCCGATCCAGACACCGTTCTGAACTTCAGCCAGGACCGTGCAGCCGACCGAGCAGTGCGTGCAGACCGATTTCCTGATCTCGATCTGTCCGCCCGCCGGGCTTGCCGCCTCGGCCTTGGTGACCATTCCGCTGCGCAGGCCGGTGACGGCCGCGAGACCGCCGATGGCGAGTCCCGAATTGCGCAGGAAGGTGCGCCTGTCGATGGCGCCTCCGGTCAGCTCGTTGAGGGCAGACGACAAACGGGGGCCTCTCGCAACCCCGCCCATCTTCTTCCTGAGCATCGCTTTCTCCTTCCCTAAGGATATCTGGCCGCCGGCTCATGCCGGGAGGCCGTTCAAACCCGCCTCGCGGCGGGGCCTTGCAACACCTAGAAGCGAGCGAGCTCGTAGTAGGTCTTGACGTGGCTGGTCTCCGCGTAGGAGCCATCCTTCTTTTCGGCAGTGGTGCTTGCCTCGGCCGTGTTCTTGCCGGTCACGAGCGCGGCGGTGCCGGCAACGGCACTTGCGCCCGCGAGCTTCAGGAAGCTGCGGCGGTCGGCGACGGCACGATCACTTTTCTGCGTCATGCTCTGCCTCCTTGGTCAATCCGGAGAGGGGCGTCACGCAACCCTTCCGGGGTGTTTGACGGACGGCGTCACGCCACGTCCGCCTTCCCATACGCAACTCAGGACATGGAGAAGGCCGTCTCTTCAATTTCAATGAAGCGGCGGCCGACCGTGCCCAGTGCGGCGTAGAGAACCGATGACTTCGCGCCCTCGAGGTCCGCGAAGAAATGATCGACCCAACTGGAAAGATGGGTCTCGAAAAAGCGCTTCTGCTCGGCCACGGACGCCGGATCGCCGAACTCGCCGGTGATCAGGCCAGCCATCATGTCGAGCAGCGCGGCGATGTGATCCTCGGGCTCCCTGACGGAGGGATCCCGCGCGATGCCGAGCGCGGCCATGTCGTTGCGCAGCCTGGCGAGCGGCTTCTCGTTGAGAAATCCGGTGAGGTAGTAGGAGCCGTAGGGCAGCAGTTCGCCCCGGCCCACTCCGATGAAGAGATCGTGATATTCCCGGCGCACCTGGTCCAGGCCGGTGCGGGAGGCGAGATGGCCGAAATCGCGGATCGCCTTGCCGAGATCGGTGTCCGACCCGGTCAGGGCGGCGGCGGTCTCCAGGTCCGCGCCGCCAGGAGGCGCTGCAAGGAACCTGGCAAGGTAACGGTAGAGCTGGGCGCGCAACTCGTCCTCGGGAGCGACCTGGATCGTCACTCTCTCCCTCCGCGCATGGTTGCCGGACATCTGGCCCAGTACCTCCCCAATAGTTCGGCGCCGCAGTTGTCCTGCGGTCCCGGGTGGACTGGTGTCGCGGGGTAATTGGCGAACATCAGCACACCATAAACTGAATAAGCCGAAAAAATATAATCCAATGCGTTCGATGCGGACTAGTGAGAGAAACTGTCGAAATTATCGGATTCCCGTAAGAAACAGCGTAAAACACACTGTTTATCGCCACGAATGGTGTTTGACGGTCTTCGGGCTGCTCCGTTTGCTTTGGCGCGCGGTCTTGATAGGCTGTAACAAAGAACAGGCGGAGAACCCCCCACAGGAGGGGCCAGTCCCGCGGAGGCAACGAATTGAGCATTTCAGTCGATAGAGAGTTCACGCCGGAAGCAGCGGACGGGCTCGTCGATCCCTTCGGCCGGCAAGTGACCTATCTGCGCGTCTCGGTCACGGACCGCTGCGATTTCCGCTGTGTCTATTGCATGGCGGAGAACATGTCGTTCCTGCCGAAGAAGGACCTGCTGTCGCTGGAGGAACTCGACCGGGTATGCACGGCTTTCGCGCGGCGGGGGGTGCGCAAGCTCAGGATCACCGGCGGCGAGCCGCTGGTGCGCAAGAACATCATGTGGCTGTTCCGCGCCCTTTCGCGGCACATGGACACCGGCCTTCTGGACGAGCTGACGCTTACCACCAACGCCAGCCAGCTTCCGCGCCACGCCCGGGACCTGGCCGCGTGCGGCGTGCGGCGGGTCAACATCTCGCTCGATACACTGGATCCGCAGAAATTCAGGGACATCACCCGCTGGGGCGACTTCTCCCAGGTGATGGCCGGCATCGACGCGGCGCAGGAGGCGGGGCTGAAGGTCAAGATCAACGCGGTGGCCCTGAAGGACGTCAACGAGCACGAATATGACGACATGATCCGCTGGTGCCACGGCCGCGGCATGGACCTGACGCTGATCGAGACCATGCCCATGGGCGACATCGACGGGAACCGTTCGGACCAGTATCTGCCGCTGTCCATCGTCAGGGCGCGGCTGATGGATACCTGGACCCTTAAGGACATCCCCTACAGGACCGGCGGCCCCGCCCGTTACGTGGAGGTGGCCGAAACCGGCGGAAAAATCGGCTTCATCACGCCGATGACCCACAATTTCTGCGAATCCTGCAACCGGGTGCGGCTCACCTGCACGGGCACGCTCTATATGTGCCTGGGCCAGGACGACGCCGCCGACCTCAGAGTGCCGCTGCGCTCGGGCGCGGACGACACGGCCCTGCAGGCAGCCATCACGGCGGCGATCGCCCGCAAACCCAAGGGCCACGACTTCGTCATCGACCGGCGCACGAAGCGGCCGGCGGTGGCCCGCCACATGTCCGTGACCGGTGGCTGACAGGCTTAACGGACCGTAAGCGCGGGCCCGTGATTTCCTTTACGAAATAAGCTTTTATTAGGCACCTTCGTTTGCTCGATTTTTACGCGCGGGGCCTAGATTGCCACCTCGGGGAAAGGTTATTCCGGGGGCGTTTGGCTAATGCGACGGCTGTCCATCAGAGACGACTTCATGACCGTTTTCGGCATGATCGTGCTGGGCATCGTCGTGCTTTGCGCGGGGGTGCTGACCTCGCGCACGGTGGCGGAAATGCAGCTCATGCGCGATGCGGAGTCGCACGCCAGGCGCTGGACCACGGTCATCACCTCGCAGCCCACGGAACTCAAGAAGATCTTCGACGACCACCGGGTGGATTCCAGCGTGCGCCGCATTCTGGAAACGGCGACCCGATTCACCCAGGTCATCTCCTACGAGCTGTATGACGAGCACAACCGGCTTTTCTATTCGGCCGCCGCCTCGGACTGGAATCCGAAGGAAACGACCCAGCAGGTCCTGGGCGATCCGATCACACGCAACAACATGGCCCAGCACCGGCCGTCCACACGGCTGCACGAGATCAAGTCCGAAGTTGGCAAGATGAACTACGCGGCCGTGGTGCTGCCGGTGCACGACATCGACCGTCACCTCGGTTCGGTGGTGGCCTATGTGGACCAGACCGACAAGGCCGCCTCGATCAAGTCCTCGCTGAACGTGATCGCCCTGAGCACCGCCGGGCTGCTGCTGCTGGCGCTTGGCCTGCCGACGATCATCATCCTCGGCCGCAAGCGCGCCCACGACCAGGCGGAGGACAAGGTCCGGTACCTGTCCGACCACGACACGCTCACCTCGCTGCCGAACCGCAGCGCCTTCAACGCGAAGCTGGAGGAAACCCTGGCCGGCGCCACGGAGGAACAGCGACGACTGGCCGTGCTGATCTTCGACATTCACCGGTTCAAGGAAATCAACGATTCGCTCGGGCACTCCCGGGCCGACGAGTTCCTGAAGACCGTGGCGGCGGTGATCGACGACCGCCTGCCCGACAACGCCTATGCGGCGCGGCTGGGAAGCGACGAATTCGCGGTCATGCTGCCGCACTCCGGCGATATGGACGAGGTGATGAAGTTCGCCAAGTCGATCTGCGCCGCGGTGGCTCAGGCCTCCTCCCAGATCTGGGTCGGACTCAACTGCTCGCTGAACTGCGGCGGCGCGATATCGCCCGACCACGCGACGGACCGCCAGGACCTGCTGCGCTACGCCGACCTGGCCCTGCAGGCGGCCAAGACCGAGGGCGCGGGCAGGCCGAGGCTGTTCGAGCGCGGCATGGACGTCGCCTTCATGCGCAAGCGCGAGCGCGAACAGGACCTGCGCCGGGCGATCGAAGCCGGCGAGTTCCACATGGCCTACCAGCCGCTGGTGGACGCCACGACCGGCGCCTTCTGCGGCCACGAGGCGCTGATCCGCTGGAACCATCCGGTGCACGGGAAAATCTCTCCCGCCTACTTCATCACGCTGGCGGAAGAGACCGGTCTGATCGTGCCGCTGGGCGAATGGGCCCTTCGGACCGTGTGCGCGGAAGCCGCCAGGTTCCCGCAGCCGCTCAAGGTGGCGGTGAACCTGTCGCCGCTGCAATTCGCCGAAGGCAAGGTGGCGGAGCATGTGGCCAGCGTTCTCGAGGACACGCAGTTCGACCCCCGCCGGCTCGAGGTGGAGATCACCGAGAACGTGCTGCTGGACAACACCGAGGCGGTGCTGCAGGAGCTGAACGCCCTGCGCGAGCTCGGCGTGTCCATCGCCATGGACGACTTCGGCTCGGGGTATTCGAGCCTGAGCTACCTGTCGCGCTTCCGCTTCGACAAGATCAAGATCGACCGGCAGTTCGTGCTCAGCATGGGCAATGACCCGGCCATGGGCGCCATCGTCAAGTGCATCATCGCCATGGGCAAGTCGCTCGGCGTGACGGTTGTCGCGGAGGGCGTGGAGACCGAGGAGCAGCTCGCCTTCCTGAAGGCGGAAGGCTGCGACCAGGTCCAGGGCTACCTGTTCGGCTACCCGGTGCGCATCGACGAAGCCGCCATCAAGGCGGACGAGAACGTCGTCAAGGTGCCGCAGAAGCAGCTTGTCCGCCGCCGGGCCTGACCGCCGTCCGGCACCGGAATTCCCGCAACATCGCTGCCTCCCCGCCCCTCCGGCCGTTCCGCCGGGATAAATGTAACATTATTACAACAGAGCGCGAAAATCCGCATCTGCACGGTCGATCCGTGCACCCGCACCCCTTGTTCGTCACCTCGGCCCGGAGTCATAAAAGTTATGATGTAACATAACTTGCGGGAGACGGGAGCATGAGGGGACTGAAGTGCGTGTTGGGTGGCGCGGCGGGATTCGCGGCTTTGATGCTGCCGCCGTCGGGAGGCCGTCAGGCCCTGGCCCAGGAAGCGCCCGTTGCGCTCGATGTGATCACCGTGCAGTCCCAGAGTCCGTTCGACGCGGCGCATGGCGAGACGTTCCAGTCGGTGACCGTGCTCACCCAGGAGCAGCTCCAGTTCCTCTCCCGGGCCTCCCTCGGCGACACGCTCGCCACCCAGCCCGGCATAACGGCCTCCACCTTCGCACCCGGAGCAAGCCGGCCGATCATCCGCGGCCTCGACAACTTCCGGGTGCGCGTCCAGGAGAACGGCATCGGCTCGCACGACGTCTCCGCGCTGAGCGAGGACCACGGCGTACCGATCGACCCGCTCGCGGCGGAGAAGATCGAGGTGATCCGGGGCCCGGCCACCCTGCGCTGGGGATCGGAGGCCATCGGCGGCACGGTGAGCGTGGACAACAACCGCATCCCCGACGCGGTGCCGGTGTCGCCGCGCATCGAGACGCGCGGCGCACACACCACCGTGGACGGCGGCCTCGAAGGCGCGGTGCTGCTGGACGCGGGCAAGGGCCCGTTCGCGCTGCATTTCGATGCCTACAGCCGCTCCGCCGACGACTACAGCATTCCGGGCCCCGACAAGAAGCAGGCGAACACCGCCCTGCAGCAGGACGGCCAGGCCGTCGGCGGCTCGCTGGTCTTCGACCGCGGCTTCCTGGGTCTCGCCTATTCGCACTTCACCAGTCTCTACGGCATTCCCGGCGAGGAGGCGGCCGAGCGCAACCTGCAGATCGACATGGAGCAGCACAAGCTGACCGCCAAGGGCGAATACCGCCCCGCCCTGCCGGCCATCGACGCGGTGAAGGTCTGGTTCGGCGTCACCGACTACACCCACGACGAGGTGGAGGACGAGGGCAACGGCAAGGAGATCGGCTCCACCTTCGACAATCTGGAACGCGAAGGCCGCACGGAGGTGCTGTTCGCGCCCAGGGCGACGCCCTTCGGCCAGGCGACGACGGCCATGGGCCTGCATCTGCGCAGCCGCGACCTCAGCGCCTCGGGCGAAGGCGGCGAGCTGCTTGCTCCCAACACGACACAGAGCATCGCCGGATTCCTGTTCGAGGAGGTGCAGGTGACGCCGCGGCTGAAGGTGCAGGCGGCCGGCCGCATCGAGCAGGTGGACGTGAAGGGCACCACGGCCCTGTTTCCCGCCGGCCTCATTCCCCCGCCCGACGAGCCGGACGAGCAGGACTTCGACCTCGGCTTCGCCCCGGCCAGCACCAGCCTCGGCATGCTTTACGACCTTGGCCGAGGCGTCACCTTCGGGATGACGGGCCAGTATGTGGAGCGCGCGCCGGACACGCTGGAACTGTTCGCCAAGGGTCCGCACGAGGCGTCGGAGACCTTCGAGATCGGCAATCCGTTTCTGGGCAAGGAGAAGGCGACCGGCGGCGAGATCAGCCTGCGGCGCAAGCAGGGGCGGCTGCGCTTCGATGCCGCCGCCTATTACACCCAGTTCGAGGGCTTCATTTTCAAGCGGCTGACGGGCATCGAATGCAACGAGGAGTTCGACAGTTGCGGCGCGCCCGACCCGAACGAGGAAATCCTCACCCAGATCGCCTATTCCCAGGCCGACGCCACTTTCTACGGCATGGAGGCGTCGGGCGAATTCGACCTGTTCGCCGTGTGGCGCGGGCATCTGGGCATCGACGCGCAATACGACCGGGTGACCGCCTCCTTCGAGGACGGCGGCGCGGTGCCGCGCATCCCGCCGGAGCGGGCGGGCGCGGGCCTCTACTACCGCGACAACGCGCTGTTCGCGCGCGTCGGCTTCCTGCACGGGTTCCGGCAGGACCGCATCGCGGAGAACGAGACGCCGACGGACGGCTACACGCTGCTCAACGCCGAACTCGCCTATGAGTTGAAGGATCTTGACGGCGGCCGGCAGGTGACGGTCGGCATCGTCGGCACCAACCTGCTCGACGACGACGTGCGCAACCACGTCTCCTTCAAGAAGGAGGACGTGCTGCTGCCCGGCGCCAGCGTGAAGTTCTTCGCGCGCATGGCGCTGAACTAGAAGACGGGGGCGTCCGACCAAGCGCCCCTGCGGATCGCGTCACCCCGGCAAGCCGGTGCGCGGGCCTTGCCCCATCGGGGTCCGACCCGGCGCGCCGGGGTGGCGTGAGCGGAACCGCGGCTCAGCTCTCGATGACGATGGACGGCGCGGCGCGGGTTCCAGCCTTGTGCCGCTCGATCTCGGCCCACGCCTTCTTCGCGATGTCGCGATAGATGGCGGCGTGCGGGCCTTCGGGCTCGCTGACCACCACGGGCTGGCCGGCGTCGGACTTCTCGCGGATGTCCATGTGCAGCGGCACTTCGCCGAGGAAGGGCACGCCGAGCTTCTCCGCCTCGTGGCGGGCGCCGCCATGGCCGAAAATATCGGAGCGGGTGCCGCAGCTCGGGCACAGGAAGTAACTCATGTTCTCGACGATGCCGAGCACGGGCACGTCGGTCTTGCGGAACATGTTGAGGCCCTTGCGGGCGTCGATCAGCGCCAGGTCCTGGGGCGTGGACACGATGACGGCGCCGGCCAGCGGCACCTGCTGGGCCATGGTGAGCTGGGCATCGCCGGTGCCGGGCGGCATGTCCACCACCAGCAGGTCGAGTTCGCCCCAGGCGACTTCCTTCAACATCTGCGTCAGCGCGGACATGACCATCGGCCCGCGCCAGATCATGGGCGTGTCTTCCTCCACCAGGAAGCCCATGGACATGACCTTGAGGCCGTAGCCTTCCATCGGCTTGAGCACGTTGCCCTGCACCGGCTGCGGACGGCCGGTTATGCCGAGAAGGCGCGGCATGGAGGGGCCGTAGATATCGGCGTCGAGCACGCCGACCTTGAGCCCGTTGGCCTGGAAGGCGAGCGCCAGGTTGACGGCGGTGGTGGACTTGCCGACGCCGCCCTTGCCGCTGGCCACGGCGACGATGTTCTTCACGCCGGGCACGCCGGCGATCTGCCGGGGTCCGCCTTGGGGGCCACCCTGGGGCCCGGCGCGGCCGGCCATGGGGGGAGGAACGGCGCCGGGGCCGGCGCCGGGAGGCGGCGAGGTGCGGCGGCCGGCGGGAGCGCCTGCGTGCGCCCCGTTGCCGCCCTGTC
>JBFWSL010000109.1:0-11254 GCA_050248375.1 Hyphomicrobiales bacterium
CCGATATCCGCTCCCACTGCTCGTCGCCAAGGATCAGGCGATCCAGAACTCCCATGGCTGCCTCCAAAAGGCAGTCTTGAATCTGATTCCCTCAACCTTGGGAATCCCAAGAGTCCACACAACCTAGCGCATCATCCTGCCAGGTGGACTCGCTTGGCCGGTAAGATGATGCGCCAGATCAGCGGCTCCAGCGATCGAATCTTCCAGATCAGGTGGCCGGAAAGAAAAACCCCCGCCGGGGGCGGGGGAAGTTTTCATTGGGGGAACGGCCGGGCCAGAAGGAAAAGTCCTGTCTCACCCTGCCGTTAGCAGGAGCGCACGACACATCTGTCCATGCAGGGACATCTGCATCCAGCACGCCGAACATTTGCAGATAATAGGCGTTTTGGCCTGGCCGCGCAATCTTTGCCGCGAAATTTACGTCTTCTTTCGGGATTTGCGCCCAGACGGACCGGCTGGAACCGCGGGCTTTTCTGCCCCGCCCAGCGCCCTTTCCAGACGGTCGATGTCGCGAAGCCGGATGTCCCGCTGGGGGTAGGGAATCTCGATGTCCGCCTTGCGGAAGGCCGCCAGGATGGCGAATCGCAGTTCGCTGCGGACCTTGATGCCCTTGTCCACTTCCCCGACGAAGCCGATAAGGCGGAAATTCAGGGAGCTGTCGGCGAAGTCGTCGAACGTGCAGCGCGGCGCCGGTATCTCGAGAATGTCGGGATGGGAGCGCGCGCATTCGAGCAGGATCGACTGCACCTGCTCGGGGTCCGACTCGTAGCCGACGCCGACATTCACGACGACACGGGCGCGCCGGTGGCGGAAGGTCCAGTTGGTGACGGCGCCGGAGATGAGTTCGGAGTTGGGGATGATGACGAAGTTGCGGTCGAAGGTCTCGATCTCGGTGGCGCGCACGCTGATGTTGCGCACATAGCCTTCATAGCCGCCGACCACCACCCAGTCGCCGACGCTGACCCGGCGCTCCGCCAGCAGGATCAGGCCGGAGACGAAATTGTTGACAATGCTCTGAAGCCCGAAGCCGATACCCACGGAGAGGGCGCCGGCGACAAGCGCCAGATTGGAGAAATCCATGCCCGCGTAGGAGACCGCGATGATAAGCGCCAGCGCCGCGCCGGCGTAACCGACGACCGTGCGGATGGCGCTGCGGGCGCCCTGGTCGAAGCGCGCCCGGTTGAGGACTCCGGTCTCGAGCCAGCCCTGGGCTCCGCGCGTGATCCCCAGGCCCACGAGGAAAATGATGCCCGCGATCAGGATCTCGGAAATCGAGATGGTCCAGTTGCCGAACTGGAAGCCGAAGAAGGCCTTGTGGGCCCAATCGCGGATGTCTCCCCAGTCGAGACCCCATTGCAGCAGGATCAGCATCGCCGCGGCGATCAGCAGGAGCAGGTGAAGCAGCAGCGAGGCGACGACACCGATGCGCACATACCAGTTGGAATGGGCCGGCTGCTCGGACTCCAGGTCCTGCCTGGGGGAAGACGTGATGCGATCCACCAACTGCTCGATGGTGACATGCAGCAGGGCGGCGAGCGCAAGAATGGATCCGGTCAGGATGATCTGTCCGACCAGGAACTTCGAGAGCGCCACGTAGCCCAGTATCGCGGACAGGAAGACACCAGCCACGAGCAGCGTCAGCAGCAGGCGGATGACGAGATAGCCGGGGCCGGGCGTGCGGGGGCTTTCGCGCTCGCTGGTGCCGAGCCGCGTCAGGACCATTGCGACGAGGAGCGCCGAGATAAGCAGGGAAATGACAAGGCTCTGCGCGATGGTGACCCGCAGCGGCAGGAACAGGACGCGCGTCAGTTCGGTCAGGAAATAGTCGAGGGCCCACAGGGCGAGTACGCCCCAGGCCAGCCAGCGCAGACGGCGGGCTGCCTCTGTAGATACCGGGACGATGCGCCACCGCGGCTGGTTGGGCGCCAGTACGGTCTTGGTGAGCGCCATGACCAGTATGACAAGGCAGAAGCAGATGAGCCCGGCGATGGCGAGTTCGCCGGTGCGCCCGGGCAACTGGCCGGTGAGGCGAAGCCCGGCGTAGAAGACCAGCGCGCCGGCCAGATAGGGCGCCGCGCGCAGGATGGTGACCCCGGCGGCGGTGGCGGCGCGGCGCAGCAGCGGCGGCGATTCGCGCAGGTCCGACGCCCGGTAGCGCTCGATGGTGGCCCGGGTGGCGCGGCGCAGGCCAAGCGCGGCCACAGCGGCGATCAGAAAAACGATGAAGGAGGTCAGCGGCTGGCCGCCGAATTCATGCCATTCGACGTTCAGCAGCCTCAGGCCGTCGGCGGTGACAGGCATGGCATCGCGCACGTCCTGCCACAGCGTGATATCGAACGGCGAAGAACTGCGCTTGAGGAGCTGGAGGGAAAACTGCGCGCGCCGCTGGCGGAGGATTTCCTCGGTGAGCTGCCTGGCCTGGGTGTTCATCACCCGTATGGTCTTGATGGCGCCGTCAAGGTCCGCTGCCTGCTTGGAGAGGTCGCGGCGGAGCTGTGCCGCGGCTTCCCCCTCGGGCGGGTCCTCGGCCTTGGGAGCCGGGCCCAGCTTGGCGAGCTGGGAATTGACCGCATCGAGCTCGACCTGCCTTGCAGCGAGATACTCGTCCGCGCGTCCGGTCAGGGTCTGGATCTGCTGCCGTGCTGCAATCAAGTGCTCGTCGTCGAGACCGGCGTCCTTGACTGTCTGCTCCAGTTTTTCCAGCTCGGCCTTCCAGCCGGCAAGCGGCTGCGGCAGTTCAACCGGAGCCGGGGTCTCCGGGCGCGGCTGCGCGTCCGATGCAGGAGGCGTTTCGGATTGCGGCTGGGTGGCGGCAGGGCCCGCGAGGACGACGGCGGCGAGCAGCAGGGCCAGAAACCGGAGCAATCGATTCGGCATGATCTCCACCAGCGTTCCGGCTCCGGGCTGGCAGGGCCAGAAGCCGTGTCATGTCAGGCAGACCGATGAGAATCGGTCCGCCGGATCAGGGAGTTCTAGCCGATATTCAGGCAAAAAGGGGCTTCGCTACAAGCCGTAGCTCTGCACCAGACTGCCGGCCACCAGATGCCACCCGTCCACGAGGACGAAGAAAATCAGCTTGAAGGGCAGCGAAATTATGACCGGCGGCAGCATCATCATGCCCATGGACATGAGCACCGAGGCGACCACCATGTCGATGACGATGAAGGGCACAAAGAGAAGGAATCCGATCTCGAAGGCCCGCTTCAGTTCGGAGATCATGAAGGCAGGGACCAACACGCGCAGGCTGACGTCCTCCGGCTTTTCGGGCCGGTTCTCGCCCGACATGTTCATGAACAGGCCGAGGTCCTTCTCGCGCACATGATGCAGCATGAAGCCCTGGAAAGGTTCGGTGGCCTTGTCGAAGGCCTGACTCATCTCGATCTCGTCGTCGATCAGCGGCTTGATGCCGGCGTCGTAGGCCTGCTGGAAAACGGGAGCCATCACGAATGCGGTCAGGAACAGCGCCAGGCTGACCACGACCGCATTGGGGGGCGATTGCTGCACGCCGATGGCCGTGCGGAGCAGCGACAGCACCACGACGATGCGCGTGAAGGAAGTCACCATCACCAGAATCGACGGCGCCAGGCTAAGCACCGTGACCAGGGCGATGATCTGGACCGCGCGCTCGGTCAACCCGCCGCCCCCGTCGGCGTCCCCCAGCCCGATGGTCAGGGTCTGGGCGAGGGCGGGGCCAGCCGAAATGGCGACAGCGGCCATGGAAACGAGAACGACCGCGGAAAGGCGGCGGAGAATTCGGCTGCTTGCAGGCTCAGTTCGGTTCGTTGACATCTTGCGTCCGGTAGCTGTCGCCGGGCGCATACGCTGCGGGTTCGCTGCGCTGCTCGTAGGCAGGAGACTCCTCGGACGGCTGCGGACGCTTGATGCCGGTTTCAATCAGCATGTCGACCGGGCCGCCCGTCATGATCAGATGCTCGACGTCGTCGCGCCTGATCAGGATGAGCCGCCTGCGGCCGTCCACGGATTGATGCGTCACGATCCCGAGCCGGCGGTCGCGGCCCCGCAGGAAGTTGCCCGCGGTGCTTCCACCCTTGGACAGCAGGCCCTTCAGCACCCATGCGCCGATGGCGATGAGCGCTATGACGAAGATGAAGGCTGCCGCGTAGGTAATCAGATTGTTGAGATCGTTCGGCATTGGCACTCACTTGGTCCGCCGCAGCCTGGTTCCCTGCCTGCTCGGCGTATGGTTAACGTCGGTAGGCAAAAATTGCCGCCGCGGACCCTAATAAATGGTTAACTTCCCCGCCTTGCGTTCCGATTTTTCAGGCCGGCGCGCCCAGGCCGCACTCCCTATAGCCCAACCTTAACGTCTTTTTAACCCTAAGGCCGGCAAAGTTTGCCGGGCACCAATGGCGCGCGGAAACCATTCGCCGCGCCGGGGAAAGGAACGGAACATGGCTATCGGCGACCTGAGGCTGCTTTCGATGATGAAAGCCAAGATGGGCTGGCACCAGGCCCGCCAGCAGGTTCTGGCCGATAACGTGGCCAATTCGGATACGCCGGGCTACAGGCCGCACGAATTGCAAACCTTCAAGTTCGACGGGCCGATGCCGGCGCGCGGCGTGGGGCCGGTGGCGGCCGTGCGCACCGACCAGGCGCATTTCGCCGCGGCGATGGGGCCGCAATCGGCTTTCCGGATCAACCGCACGGGAGGCTGGGAGATCACCCCGGCCGGCAACGCGGTCGTGCTTGAAGAGCAGATGATGAAGGTCGCCTCGAACCAGTTCGACTACCAGCTCGCCTCGACGCTGTATTCGCGCTCGCTGGGCATGCTGCGCACGGCGCTTGGACGCTCGGCGTAGGGTCCGAAAGACGGCAGGAGGAACACATGGACTTCTTCGCTTCCATGAAGATCGCGGCGGCGGGCCTGAAGGCCCAGAGCGGCCGCATGCGGGTGATCGCGGAAAACCTGGCCAATGCCGAATCGACCGCTACCGCGCGGGGCGAAGACCCGTACCGCCGCAAGATTCCGACCTTCCAGCAGATCTATGACCGGGAGATCGGACAGGACGTGGTGCGGCTCGACAAGGTCAAGAAGGACATGTCGGACTTCAACATCCGCTACGAGCCTGGCCATCCGGCTGCGGACGAGAAGGGATACGTGCGCACGCCGAATGTGAGTTCGCTGATCGAGAGCATGGACCTGCGCGAGGCGCAGCGCAGCTACGAAGCCAATCTGAACGTGATCTCGGCGACGCGCCGCATGCTGGCGCGGACGCTGGAAATCCTGCGCGTATGACGCGGGCTGAAGGAGGGCAGGGCACATGAGCATGACGGCGATGCTGGCGAACAACGCCTACGCCACGGCGGCGAAGCTCACCGGCACCGGCGCGGGCGGCGCGGCGGCCACGCCCAGGGCGGTCGATCCGGGGACCTTCGCCAACCTGGTCGAGTCGGCCATGGAAGGCGTCACCAACGCCGGCAAGACGGCCGAGGCCAAGACCGCCGATCTCGCCGCCGGCAAGGCCGACGTGCTCGACGTGGTTACGGCGGTGGCGGAGACCGAAGTGGCGCTGGAAGCGCTGGTGACGGTGCGCGACAGGGTGATCTCGTCCTATCAGGACATCCTGAATATGCCTATCTGACAATGTCTTATTGATTTTGTTTAACAAATCACAACAAGGGGCGTCAAATGACCGGTGCGGAAATTCTCGATGTGGCCAGGGATGGCATCTGGACCCTGCTCAAGGTGTCGGCGCCGATGATGCTGGTTGGGCTGGCGGTGGGCGTGGCCATTGCCCTGATGCAGGCGCTGACCCAGGTCCAGGAAATGACCCTGGTGTTCATCCCCAAGATCGTCGCCATCTTCCTGACCATGCTGATCGCGCTGCCTTTCATGGGCGCGGCCATGGGCGGCTACATGACACGGGTCGCGTCGCATATCGCCACCGGAGGATAGGGCCCGGCCCCCGGGGAGCGCACCCATGACGCTGTCCCTCGACTTCCTGCCGCAGACGGCCTTCGCCTATTTCCTGATCTTCGCCCGCTGCGGCGCGCTGTCCATGAGCCTGCCCGGCATCGGCGACGCGGTGGTGCCGGCGCGCGTGCGGCTGGTGTTCGCGCTGACGCTCAGCCTCATTCTCTATCCGCTCCTGGAGAAGACCTTTCCGGCCATGCCCACCACCATGCCGGCGATGATCGCGGCGGTGATCAAGGAGGTGATCGTGGGGCTGGCCATCGGCTTCGCGGTACGGCTGATCGTGTCGGGGCTGCAATTCGCCGCCACGGTGATCGCCTTCCAGGTCGGCCTCGCCTTCGCGATGAGCGTCGATCCCACGGGGGGCGTTCAGAATACGCTGTTCGGCACCTTCTTCTCCATGCTGGCGGTGACGCTGATCTTCGCCACGGATCTGCATCACCTCATGCTGAAGGCGGTGCACGACAGCTACATCCTGTTCCAGCCGGGCAGCAGCTTCGCGCCGGGAGATTTCGCGCAGGTATCGCTGAGCACAATCGCAGACGCCTTCCTGGTGGCCATGCAGATCTCGGCCCCCTTCGTGATCTTCGGCCTGGTGTTCTATCTCGGGGTGGGCATCCTCAGCCGCCTGATCCCGCAGGTGCAGGTGTTCTTCCTGGCCATGCCGGCGAACATCACGCTCGGTTTCCTGCTGATAGCGCTGCTGCTCGGCACGTTCATCACGTGGTACCTGCGCTATTTCAGCCAGGCCATGTCTCCCTACCTGGTCAACTGAGGGGAGCCGCGAATGGCCGACGGGCCCGAAGACCACGAAAAAACAGAAGAACCGTCCCAACGGAAACTGGACGACGCTCACGAAAAGGGCGACGTGGCGAAAAGCCAGGAGGTCAACTCCTGGTTCCTGATGCTCGGCGCGACGCTGGCGCTTGTGATCTTCGCCAAGGACGCGGTCGTGTCGATCGGCTCGATCCTGCGGACCTTCCTCGATCAGGCGCACGACCTGCCCGCCGACGCGCAGGGGCTGCGCTACCTGCTCTGGATTCTTGGCGGCTCCATCGGCGCGGCGATCGGCTTGCCGCTTGTGCTGATGGTGCTCTCGGGACTGGCGGGCAACCTGGTGCAGCACCGGCTGCTGTTCACCACCGAGCCGCTGAAGCCGAAGCTGAGCAAGATTTCGCCGATGGCGGGGTTCAAGCGGCTGTTCTCGGCACAGAGCCTTGTCAACTTCGTCAAGAGCCTGGCCAAGCTCTTCATCGTTGGCGGTGTCATCGCCATAGCCGTGTGGCCTTCGCGCGATACCCTCGACACGGTCGTCGCACTGGACCCGGCCTCCATCCTCGGCATGGTCTTCGACATGTCCGTCAAGGTGATGTTGGCGGTGGTGGCGATCCTGACCATCGTCGCCGCGCTCGACTTCGCCTGGCAGAAGCATTCCTGGTGGAAGAAGCAGCACATGACGGTCAAGGAGCTGCGGGACGAATACAAGCAGATGGAAGGCGACCCGCAGGTCCGGGCCAAGCTGCGCCAGGTGCGCATCGAGCGCGGCCGCAAGCGCATGATGGCCAACGTGCCGCGCGCCGCTGTGGTCATCACCAACCCGACCCACTTCTCGGTGGCGCTGGAATACGAGCCGGGCATGAACGCGCCCATATGCGTCGCCAAGGGCGTGGACGCCGTCGCCTTCCGCATCCGGGAAATCGCCAAGGAGCACAACATCCCGCTGGTCGAGAACCCGCCGCTGGCGCGGGCGCTGCACGCCAGCGTGGACGTGGACAGGGAAATCAAGCCCGAGCACTACAAGGCCGTCGCGGAAGTCATCGGCTATGTCATGGGCCTGCGCCGCAAGGCGAAGGGGCTGCGGTAGGCCGCGGGTCACGGACATCCCCGGGCGGCGGACCGGAAATCCTCTCCGGAGCGCGGATTGGAGGCGTTCGCACCGGTCGAATCGGATATTTTCGGACGGATGAGCCAGATGGAAGATTCCGTCAGATACTCCGAGCCGGCGGAGGACGCGGGCGCCCGGGAGGGCAGCATCGGCCTGCTGGTGCTGCTCGCCATCGGGCTGGCCATCGCGGCCGTGGCGCTGGCGATGATGTCGCGCGAGGCCGCGGAGCCGTTCGTGCTGGCGATTCTGGCCGGGCTTTCCGTGATTGGCGTGTTCTCGCTGTTCGCCGGCGCGGTGGGCATCCTGCATTTCGGCGAGCGGGGCGCGCGCAACGACCTCACCAAGGCCTATGTGGATCATCTGCCCTTCGGGGCGGTGGTGGCCGCGCCCGACGGCAAGATACTCTACGCCAACGAGGCCTATCTCCGGCTGATCGGCGCCAGCGCCGACGGGGAGGGGCTGGTGGGCGTGGAGAGCGCCTTTTCCGGCCATTCGCGCATCGCGGAGCAGATCTTCCGGCTGGCGCGGGCCGTGCGGCAGGGCAAGCCCTGGACCGAGGAATTCACCATCGGGCCCGAGGACCGGCCGCTGGTGCAGGGGCAGGCGCCGGGCCCGCGCTGGTTCCGCATCTCGGTGCGGCAGGTGCCTGCGCGCCCCGGGAGCGACCGCCGCTCGCTGCTGACCGTGTGGCAGGTGATGGACGTGACCGGCGAGCGCCGGGCCGAGGCGGAAGCCTTCGAGAAGCTGCAACAGGTGATCGACTATGTGGACACCGCGCCGGCGGGCTTCCTGTCGGTGGCGCGCAGCGGCCGGGTGGAATATCTCAACGCCACGCTGGCGCGCTGGCTCGGCATCGACCTGACCGACGCCGCGCTCGGCGATCTCGACGCGGGCGCCATCGTGCCGGGGGGAGCCGCGGCGCTGCTGGCGCGCACCGGCGACGACGCCAGCCAGGGCGAGACCCGCCGGCTCGACATCGATCTGCTGCGCCGGGACGGCACCAGCCTGCCGGTGCGCATTCTCAGGCGTCCGGCCGCGGGCGACAGCCCGAACGCGCTGCTGCACATGCTGGTGTTCAACCGCTCGGTGGAGGAAGAGCCCGAAGGCACCGCGCGGGCGGCGGAAGTGCGCTTCTCCCGCTTCTTCCATTCCGCGCCCATCGCCATCGCCACCGTGGACGAGGAGGGCCGCATCGGCGACACCAACGCCGCCTTCGCGCGCATGTTCGAGAGCGTGGCGGAGCCCTACGCCGCTGGCACCACGCTGATCTCCAGCCTGGTGGACATCGAGGGCGGCGAGTCGCTGCAGGACGGCATCCGCAAGGCGGCGGCCGGGCAGGGGGCCATCGTGCCTTCCGATTTTTCCTTCGGCGTCGACAGCGGGCGGCGCGGACGCTTCTTTGTCAGCCCCATCGAGCGCGGCGAGGGCGACCGGGAGGCGGCCATCGTCTATGCCATCGACATGACCGAGCAGCGGGCGCTGGAGATGCAGATCGCCCAGAGCCAGAAGATGCAGGCCATCGGCCAGCTCGCCGGCGGCATCGCGCACGACTTCAACAACGTGCTCACCGCCATCATCGGCTTCTCCGAACTGCTGCTGACCAACCACCGGGAGACCGATCCGGCCTTCCAGGACATCATGAACATCAAGCAGAACGCCAACCGGGCGGCGGGCCTCGTGCGCCAGCTTCTGGCGTTCTCGCGGCAGCAGACGCTCAGGCCGCAGGTGCTGAAGCTGAACGAGGTGCTGTCCGAACTGTCGATCCTGCTCGGGCGGCTGCTGGGGGAGAAGATCACCCTCGACGTGCAGCACGGGCGCGACCTGTGGCCGGTGAAGGCGGACCTGCACCAGCTCGAGCAGGTGATCATCAACCTCGCCGTCAACGCCCGCGACGCCATGCCGGAAGGGGGCAAGCTCACCGTGCGCACGGCCAACGTGACGGAATCGGAGTCGCGCGCGCTCGGCCAGCCGGTGGTGCAGCCGGGCGAATACGTCATGATCGAGGTGGCCGACACCGGCACCGGCATTCCCGCCGACGTGATGGAGAAGATCTTCGAGCCGTTCTTCTCCACCAAGGAGGTGGGCAAGGGCACGGGGCTCGGCCTTTCCACCGTCTATGGCATCGTCAAGCAGACCGGCGGCTTCATCTTCCCCGAGAGCGAGGTGGGCAAGGGCACGGCCTTCCGCATCTACCTGCCGCGCCACATGGCCACGGCGGAGGAACTGGAGCCGGAGCGCAAGAAGCCGGAGAAACGCAAGGATCTGACCGGCACCGGCACTGTCCTGCTGGTGGAGGACGAGGAGGCGGTGCGCACCTTCGCCGCCCGGGCGCTCGCCTCGCGCGGCTACAAGGTGCTGGAGGCGGGCACCGGCGCGGAGGCGCTGGAGGTCATGGAGGATCACGGCGGCGAGGTGGACCTGATCGTCTCCGACGTGGTCATGCCGGAGATGGACGGTCCGACGCTGCTGAAGGAACTGCGCAAGACCAATCCCGACCTGAAGATCATCTTCATCTCCGGCTATGCCGAGGACGCCTTCAAGAAGAACCTGCAGGAGAAGGAGCAGTTCGCCTTCCTGCCCAAGCCCTTCTCGCTGAAACAGCTCGCGGAAGCGGTCAAGGAGACGCTGGAGGGCTGAATTAAGGGGACAGCAATTAAGGGGACAGTTTACTTAATTCCGTCTCTCGTCAGCGTATCCGGCTTGGCGGTGCCCGGAATTAAGTAAACTGTCCCCTTAATGTTTGTGCTAATCTTCGATCATGGCCCGCCTCGCCCGCATCGTCATTCCGGGGGTCGCGCATCATGTGACCCAGCGCGGCAACCGCCGCGAGCCGGTCTTCTTCGGGGCGGGCGACTACCGCACCTATCTGGAGTTGCTCGGCAACGCGGCGGCGAAAGCCGGGACAGGGGTTATTGCCTATTGTCTGATGCCGAATCACGTTCATCTCATTCTGGTGCCCGGCAGCGAGGACGGGCTGCGGGCGACCCTGGCCCATGCGCACCGCCGCTATGCGGCCCACATCAACGCACGCAACAAATGGACAGGCCATCTCTGGCAGGGCCGGTTCGGATCGACGGCGATGGACGAGGCGCATCTTGCCTGCGCTGTCCGCTATGTCTCGCTCAATCCGGTCAGGTCGAAGCTGGTGGCCAGGGCGCGGGACTGGCGCTGGTCGAGCACGCGCGCCCATCTGGCCGGCGAGAGCGACGGCATTGTCGACGTGGCGCCGGTGCTGGAGCGGTTTCCCGATTTCGCCGCGCTGCTAAAGTCCGGAGAAGACGAAGAGAAGATGAAGGCGCTGCGCAAGGCGGAGACCACGGGGCGTCCGGTCGGGAGCATCGCCTGGCTGAAGGCGATGGAAAGGCGCACCGGCAGGACGCTCATGCCGGGGAAGCGTGGCCCGAAACCATTTAGTAAACTGTCACCGTAATTCC
>JBFWSL010000110.1:0-11091 GCA_050248375.1 Hyphomicrobiales bacterium
GGCCATTTGCCCAGCGTCGAATACAGCCACGTGTTCTATCCCCGCGACGGCGACGTCATGTGGACGCCCGCCGACTGGGCCTGGGCCGGCGGCCTGTTCAACTCCATGTATCCCGCTCTGTATTACGGCGTGCCGCTGGTGGCCTACGCCTTCGGCAAGTTCGATGCGGAGACCGCCTTCGGGCTGATGGAGGAATTCGGAATCCGCAACGCCTTCATACCGCCGACCGCGCTCCGCCTGCTGCGGTCGGTCGAGGCTCCCCGCGACCGTTTCCGGCTGCGGATGCGCACCATCGCCAGCGGCGGAGAATCGCTCGGCCGCGAGACCCTGGAATGGGGCCGCGACACTCTCGGCCTCACCGTCAACGAATTCTACGGCCAGACCGAGTGCAACTACGTGCTCGGCTCCTGCGCCACCATCGGCGTCGTGCGCCCCGGCGCCATCGGGCTGGAGATCCCCGGTCACCGGGTCGCGGTTATCGACGGCGAAGGCAAGGTGCTGCCGCCGGGAGAGCAGGGCCAGATCGCCATGCTCAGGCCCGACCCGCTGATGTTCCTCGGCTACTGGAAACGTCCCGACGCCACGCAGAAGAAGTTCATCGGCGACTGGATGACCACCGGAGACCAGGGCGTCAGCGATCCCGATGGCTACATCTCCTTCGTCGGCCGCGACGACGACGTCATCACGTCCGCCGGCTACCGCATCGGGCCCGGCGAGATCGAGGACTGCCTCCTGCGCCATCCCGCAGTCCGTCTCGCCGCCGCCGTGGGCAAGCCGGACCCGGTCCGCACCGAGATCGTCAAGGCGTTCATCGTGCTGAATGACGGCTTCAACCAGACGCCGGAGCTGGAGGCGGAGTTGCGCGGCTTCGTGCGCGAGCGTCTGTCCGCCCACGAATATCCCCGGGAGATCGCCTTTCTCGAGGAGATGCCGCTCACCACCACCGGCAAGGTCATCCGCCGGCTGCTGCGCGAGCAGGCCTGAACGTCAGCCGCGGGCCGCCCCGATCCGCCAGACGGCGAGGTCCAGGCCGAGGCGCGCCTTGGCCACGCGGCTCATCATCACCGCGGAGCCGCCCAGCGAGATCGCCGTGGCCGCCGCCGCGCCATACAGTCCGAAGAAGGGGATCAGCGCGAAGTTGAGCGCCACGTTGGCCAGCGCCGCTCCGAGCAGAACCAGCGCGCAGCGATTCTGCTCGCCGAGCATGTTGAGCACATACATCGCCGGCCCCATCGCCGCGCGGGTGACGAAGCCCGCCGCCAGCACGAACATGACCGGATAGCCCGAGGCGAAGTCCGAGCCGAACAGCCACAGCAGCGGCTGGCCCATGGCCAGCAGCAGCGCCGCCCCCGCCAGCGACGGCCAGAAGGTCCACTTGACCGCGCCGCTGACGGCGGCGCTCAGCCCGTCGGCATCGCCGCGCGCCTTCAGCGTGGAGAAGCGGTTGGCCGATGCCGAACCGACCGCGAAATGCACGAAGCTGATCAGCGCCATGGTCTTGAGCGCCGCGAAGTAGACCGCCATGTCGCTCGGATCGCGGAACAGCGACAACACCAGTATGTCGGTGTTCTGCAGCAGCAGGTCGAAGCCGTTGACCATCAGGATTGGCGCCGACACCGTCAGCCAGTGGCGCACGTCGGTCGAGCGCTCCCCGGACGGAATGCTGCGCGATACCCCGCGTCCGAGCATCAGCATCTGCACCAGGCCGGTGATCCAGCATGCCGCCACAGCGGCCCCCGCCGCCGTAGCCGCCGTCGGCGGGAAGCCCGTCACCGTGGCCGCATACATGCCCGCCAGGATCAGCAGCGGCCGCAGGATATAGGGCGGCAGCAGGGCCAAGGGCATCCACCCGAAGCCGCGCGCGATGCCGTCCTGCACGTCGACCAGCGCGTAGAGCGGCAGGCAGAACAGGATGAGCCACGCCGGCAGCAGGTAGTGATCGTCGAGCAGGTGGCCGAACAGCGCCAGCGAGGCGAAGCCGGCGAGCGCCACCGCGCTGCTGATGCCCACGGCGATGAGCCGCGAACCGCGCAGCAGGCCCCGCAGCAACGCCAACTGGCCCTTCTCGCGGTATTCGGGGACGAAACGCATGGAGGCGGTCGACAGGCCGAGCGGGGCCAGGCCGCCGAGGATCAGCACCCAGACCCATACGAAGACGTAGATGCCGTATTCGTAGCTGCCCATCCAGCGGGCCAGCAGCGCCTGGGCGATATAGGCGATGCCCGCGCTCGCAACCCGCACGCCGAAGGCGAACAGCGCGGCCTGGCCGGTCTCGTTGCTGCTGGCGAGAAAGCGCGCGCGAACCGCCGCGGTGAATCGCGTCACTCCGGCCGGCGAACGGCCGGTCTCTCCCTCTGCCGCCTCGTTCAGGGACATGCTGGCTGTACTCGGAACTGAACTCTTCCTTCGGCGCCAGCCTAGCGGGCAGCCCTTAAGATTCCATTTGGACCGGGCTGGAGCGCATTCAGCCGCGCAGCCACGTCTCCACCCGCCGCCACGCGGCGGCACGGGGAAAATCGCGGATTTCCTCGTGTTCCTGCGCGAAGTGGGAGGCCACGTCCGCCGCTGCCGGGCCATGCCGCCGCAGCAGCGCCTCCGCCATCAGGCAGACATCGTGGTCGCTGAATTCGCTGTGGGGACGGTTAACCGGCTGTGTCATTTCGGATCGCTCCTGCTGCCTCTGGCCTTGCAGGAGCAAGGAGCGGGCCGCGCGACAGCGCCACGCGGCTCTACTGCTTCTTGACGGGCTTCTTGCTGTAGACCTTCTTGCGCGGCTTGCAGACGATCGGCCGCATGCTCTCGGGCTCGTCGGCGGCCGAAGCCTTGATGCTGGCGCTGTCGATGTCGGCGCCGAACAGCGCCTTCCACTTGTAGCGCCGGAAGCCCTGGTCGAGCAGGCTGGCGGCGCGCTCGTTGCGCTTGGTGCCGCTCTCGCCGCCGAACACCACCGCGACCAGCCTGCGGCCGTCGCGCGTCGCGCTGGCCACGATGTTGTAGCCGGAGTCGCAGATGAACCCGGTCTTCAGCCCGTCGGCCCCCTCGAACTGTTGCAGCAGACGGTTGTGGGAACGGATGCGCACCTTGCCGATCTTCACAGAGGGTTCGGAGAACAGCTCGATATGCTCCGGGAAGTCCTGCAGGATGGCGCGCGCCAGCAGCCCCATGTCGCGCGCCGTGGTCACCTGGTCCTTGTCCGGCAGCCCGTTGGGATTGGTGAAGTGGGTGCGCGTCATGCCCAGCCGCTTCGCGGTGGCATTCATCCGCGCGATAAAGGCGTCATGGCTGCTGGCGACCTTCTCCGCCAGCATGTAGGCGATGTCGTTGGCCGACTTGATGATCAGCGAGCGCAGCGCCAGCGACACGCTCATCTCTCCGCCGACGGGCAGCCCGATCTTGCTGGGGGGCTGCGCATGCGCGGCGGCCGAGCAGACCAGCTTGCTGTCCATCTTGATCTTGCCGTCCCGCAGCGCCTCGAAGGTGAGGTAGGCGGTCATCAGCTTGGTCAGCGACGCCGGATGCCACAGCGCGTCCATGTCCTCTTCGTAGAGGATGGTGCCCCTCTGCGGATCGAACAGCAGCGCGGGTCCCGCCCTCACCACCCCGGCCTGCAGGACCAGGATGGCTGCGAACGCGAACAGAAACCTGCGGAAATACACAATGACCCCCTTGTTGCCGCCAGGCCGGAAAGATTCGGTCCCCGGTCAGGCTTCGCATGGTGCCCCAGGCCTGACTCGAACAGGCACGCCCTTGCAGGCAACAGATTTTGAGTCTGCCGCGTCTACCGATTCCGCCACTGGGGCCGGCCAGCGCGCGGGATCATAACAATGTCGGGGGGAGGGTCAACATGGGCCCCGGGGCCGGACCGTTACATGTGTCCATAGGGCCGCGCGAGGCCGCCGTCTCCGGCGATTTCCGTGGACAGCAATAGGGCCCTTCATTAATCAGGCGCGATGCTTCGCGCCCTGTATGACCGCACCATGCAGCTTTCGGCCCATCCCAGGGCGGGATGGCTCCTGGCGCTGGTGGCGTTCATCGAAAGCTCGGTTTTCCCCATACCGCCGGACGTTATGCTCATCCCCATGGTGATGGCCAACCGCGCGCGCGCGTGGGCCTACGCCGCCATGTGCACCGTGGCTTCCGTGCTCGGCGGCATCGCCGGCTACGCCATTGGACTGTTCCTGTTCGAGGCGCTCGGCAAACCCTTGCTGGACTTTTACGGTTACGCCGAGGCCTTCGCCAGATTCGCCGCCCAGTACAACGACTATGGCGCCTGGATCGTGTTCATCGCCGGAGTGACCCCGTTCCCCTACAAGGTCATCACCATCGCCTCGGGCGCGACCCATCTCGACTTTCTCGTATTCGTGATCGCCAGCGTGGCCGCGCGGGGCTTGCGCTTCTTCATCGTTGCCGGTTTGCTCTACTGGTTCGGTCCTCCCGTCCGCGAGTTCATCGAACGCCGCCTCGGGCTGATGTTCACCCTCTTCGTCATCCTGCTCATCGGCGGTTTCGTCGCGATCAGGTTCCTCCGGTAAGGCTCCAATGGCCCGCGCCAGACCTTCCTCGGCCCTCGCCAACGCCTCCACGCTGATCCTCGCGGCTGCCGTCGCGGCCATCGCCGCGGCGCTCGCCTTCGAGCACATCGGCGGCTACAGCCCCTGTCCGCTCTGCCTCATGGAGCGCTACGCCTACTATTTCGGAATTCCGGCCAGCATCGCCGCCCTGTTTCTCGCCCGCCAGGGCTCGACGGGCGCCGCTCGCCTGGTGCTCGCCCTCGCCGCGATCGGCTTCCTGGTCAATGCCGGTCTCGGCGTCTATCACGCCGGCGCGGAATGGAAGTGGTGGCCGGGCCCCGACACCTGCGGCACGTCGGCGGGCTTCACCGGCAGGGTCACCGACCTGCTGAACACCCTGAACGACACCCGCGTGATCCGCTGCGACGAGGCGCCATGGCGGATGTTCGGCCTGTCCTTCGCCGGCTGGAACGCGGTGATCTCCGCGGCCCTTGGCCTCATCGGCCTCGGCGCCGCGCTCAGGGCGCGCCGCTAGCCCCCCCGTCTCCGCCACGAGAAAGCGATAACTCCCGCCCGTCCGGTTACGTTACGGGACAGGAGCCCGCTTACGTCTTCGCCGCCAGTTCCTCCCCAAGCCGCTTGTGGTGATCGACGGCATCGCTTTCGCCGAAATCCTCGAGCTCGAAGAGCTGGCGGATTTCCAGTTCGCCGCCCTCGTCATGGGGATTGGGGCAGCGCTTCATCCACTCGATCGCTTCCTGCCTGGACTTGACCTGGATGATCCAGTAGCCGGCAACCAGTTCCTTCGTCTCCGCGAAGGGGCCGTCGATGACCGTGCGCTTGTCGCCGGAGAAGCGGATGCGCGCGCCCTTCGAGCTCGGCTGCAGACCGTTGCCGTCGAGCATGATGCCCGCCTTCACCATCTCCTCGTTGAACCTGGCCATGTCGCCCAGCAGCTTCTCCGAGGGCATCACGCCCGCCTCTGAATCCTTCGTCGCCTTCACAATCACCATGAACCGCATGTCGCTTCTCCTTGTCCTTGGGCCGGCGCCCGGCCGCTCCCCTGCCAGGGGCCGAACCCTCGCTGTGGCGATACGAAAGGGAACCCGCGCGATCGCCGGTTCGGGCAGTTATTTTTCGCGGTCAGCGCAAATATCTGCAGTCGAGATCGTCGGGCGCGCATTTGCGCGGGGTTTCGCAGCGCCCGGTCACGGGATTGCGCACATAGCCGCTCGCGCAGGTCTGCCGGCTCGGCAACTGCGAGCAGGGCGGCTGGTTGCGCCCGCCGCAGCCGGAGCCCGAGCCCGTGTTCGGTATCTGGATGTTCCTGCGCACGCAGCGCCCGCCCTGCAGCACCAGCCCGCCCTCGCAGGAGCGGGCCCCCTGGCCGGGGCGGCATTCCGGCTGGTTGAAGCCGCCGCAGGTCACGGCCCTGGCGGGCGCGGCCGTCAGCAGGCACAGCAGGACCGCCGCAGCGGCGCCGGCTGCCATGCGCCCCCTCTGATCGGGGCGGTGTGTCACGGTTCCAGTTCGGTGTCCCAGTAGAGATAGTCGAGCCAGCTTTCGTGCAGGTAGTTCGGCGGGAACAGCCGGCCGTTGCGGTGCAGCTCGTGCACGGTCGGGCGGTAGGGCATCTGCGCCGGCCACATCTGCGCGTGCCCCGGCAGCTTGCCGCCCTTCCTGAGGTTGCAGGGCGCGCAGGCCGCGACAACGTTGTCCCACTTGGTCTGCCCGCCGCGCGAGCGCGGGATCAGGTGGTCGAAGGTGAGGTCGTGCCGCGCGCCGCAATACTGGCAGGCGAAGCGGTCACGCAGGAACACGTTGAAGCGGGTGAAGGCCGGATACAGCGCGGGCTTCACGTAGCTTTTCAGCGACACCACGCTCGGCAGCTTCATCTCGAAGGACGGGCTGTGGATCAGCCGGTCGTATTCGGAGACGATGTTGACCCGGTCGAGGAAGACCGCCTTCACGGCTTCCTGCCAGCTCCACAGCGAAAGCGGATAATAGCTGAGCGGACGGAAATCGGCGTTCAGTACGAGAGCCGGGCAGGCTTGCGGCGATACTGCGCTGTTCACGTCCTCGTCTCCAGGTCCTCTCCGGCGTGTCGGCGACGGCCCAGGGTCCTTTCCTCAGGGCGAGCGAATACTAGACCTGTGTGTCACGTCTGTGAAGATGCCTGCATCTTGTAGCCCGGACCTGCCGGAACCACCGCTTATGGCTTCGGACGGCCGTTCAGCGCCATGTCCAGGAACTGCGCGCCGAGCAGGAGGCCGTCATTGTCGATGCCATGGCCGACGCCGTGGGACACATGCCATTCCACCGGCACCTCGCAGGCGGCGAGCGCCTGGCGTGTCATGTCCAGCGCCTGCACCGGGATCACCTGGTCTGCGTCCCCGTGCACCAGCAGCACCGGCGGACGCGAGCGGATCTGCGCGGCGAGATGCTCGCCCCCGGCGATGGCGCCGGAATAGCCGACGATCCCTGCCAGAGGCCTGGCGCGGCGCAGGCCCACATGCAGCGCCATCATGGTGCCCTGGCTGAAGCCCACCAGCGCCATGCGGTCGTCCGCCAGCCCATGCCGCTTCAGCTCCGCGTCGATGAAGGCGTCGAGGACCGGACCGGCCTGCTGCACGCCTTCCCAGCGCTCGGAGGGATCGCGCAGGGTGAGCGGAAACCACTGCCGCCCCATGGGCGCCATGGCGCAGGGCTCCGGTGCGTGGGGCGAGACGAAGGCCGTATGCGGAAAGGCGCGGGCCATGTGCTGGCCGAGGCCGATGAGATCGTTGCCGTCGGCGCCGTAGCCGTGCAGGAACACGACGACACTGTGGGCCGCGCCTCCCGATGCGGGGTCAAGGCGCGGTCCGTCGATCAGCGTTGCTGCCATGAAGTGCGGCTTTCCGGGATTGCCTCGGGGAGCCCGAGCTTACTCCTCGGGAACCGAGTCGGTCGAGTCCGCCTGCAACTGGCCGTAATTCTCCACGCCGATCTTCTTCAGCAGGTCGAGCTGCGTCTCGATGTAGTCGATATGGCCTTCCTCGTCGGTGAGCAGCTCCTCGAACAGCTTCATCGACACGTAGTCGCCCTCCTTCTGGCAGACCTCGCGCGACTCCGAGTAGAACTCCTTGGCCATGTACTCGCCCTTGAGGTCGCACTCGAGCACTTCCTTGATGTTCTGGCCGATCATCAGCGGGTCGATCTTCTGCAGGTTCGGATGCCCCTCCAGGAAGATGATGCGGTCGATCAGCTTGTCCGCGTGATGCATCTCCTCGATCGACTCCTCGCGCTCCTTCTTCGCCATCTTGGTGAAGCCCCAGTCGGCGAGCAGGCGGTAGTGGAGCCAGTACTGGTTGACCGCGGTCAGCTCCATCGTCAGCGCCTTGTTGAGATGTTCGATGACCTTCTTGCTGCCCTTCATGGCTCCTGTCCTCTCGCCTCGTTGACAAATGATGTTGAGCCGCATCGAACAATGCCGCGGCCATTGGTGTTCTGAATTTGGAATTATTCTAAACTGGAGAGCGCCCGATGGCAACCACGCAATCTCGGGGATTTCAGCCCTTTTCCGGTGCCGCTTTGCCGTTGGACTGCGAACCGCGTCCAGCCCGCCTGGACGTGGCGGCGTCGGGGTCGAGCAGCAGCATCGTATGCGTGAACAGCGGCAGGCAATTGCCGCAATTCGGGCGTTTGCCGAGTTTCTTGAACACGACGCCGGGCGTGATCACCGCCAGCGGATCCTCCTTGCGGAGCTCAAGAATGGCCTCGGCGATGTCGTGATCGCTGATGACGTTGCAGGAACAGATAATCATCTCGAACCAGAAGGCCCCCGCAGCCGGGGGCACGCGAACCACATCGCGGGGACATTGTCAAACCGGCACGCCCGAGCGCGGCTGCAGGATGCTTTTATAGGAAGCCATTCCAATGGCATCTTTAGCATTTGGATAACTATTCATAGCGCCGTGACTGAGCTCCATACGTCGACTGCAGTACCTATCCCAGACCAACGTGTTCCGAGAACACTTCCTAAGCGCCGAGAGCACATATGACTTGGATAACTTTCATTGCGTTTGCGTTGGGTGTCCTCGCCTATGTGAGTCTGATGCTCTTCCTGCTTTGGATCGGCATGCGTGAACGAGCATCACGGTGGGCCCGAGTTCTCGGAATGCCTTTCGGTATTTACATGCTCGTCAGTCTGCTTGTCCCAGCCCTGTGGGTCCCCGTCGCGCTGGTCGGAATGACGCTACGAACACAGAGCTTCTTTTTCGCGCCTGCTCATGCGCGGTTTTTGGTGACCGCAGCAGCAGCCGAATACAAGAATATTCAGCATATCAGACACGGCACTGTCATCGCCCTAGAGGTGCTTTACGAGGTAGAGGTCAACGGCCAGAAATTCTCCAAGGTCCATGCAGTTTATTGCACAACCTACAACGGCGCCTCGCTCGACAAAGGATTCGATCCAAAAATGTTTCGTGGAGCGCAAATCGCAGTGTCAAAGCCGGTCATTCTGGAGACTGTGGGTACAGAGGTTCTGACCGCCGACAATCGCAATCAGCTCTGTAAAAGCGCTCTCCCAGAAAAGCACTTCCTACGCGGAGACGATCTGCTCCTCGTTCACTATGTGACCGACGAGAAGTGGTCCAGCGGAAAAAAACACACACTGTGGTTCGAGTTCACGACGACTGATGAAATTCGTCACGCCCACGTAGCGGTAACGAAGCCCCAAATAATCTCTCAGCGAACTGTTCCAGCACGCGGAGAAATAAGCTTACTGGACCTGCCCCCTTTCAGAGCCTTGCACGATAGCGGAAGGCAGTTCACCCCTCTCGTGCCAGATCCAAATCAACGCAAGCGCGGAGCTTATTGGTAGTCTCCAATCCGCACTCATCGAGAGGAGAGTGCGTTTCAAACCGGCACGCCCGAGCGCGGCTGTTTTCTCGCGGCATAGTAAGCCCACAGCATGCGCGCCGCGACACCGCGCCACGGGCGCCAGCGTCTGGCCAGCGCGTTCATGCGCTTCTCGTCGGGCAGCTTGCGCAGCCGCGCCGCGTCCTGGATGGCGTATTTGAGCGCCAGGTCGCCGGGCGCCCAGGCGTCCGCGTGGCCCAGGCAGAACATCATGTAGATGTCCGCCGTCCACGGGCCGATTCCCCTGATCGCCAGCAGGCCCTCCCGCAAGGATTCCGGGTCACCGCGCCCGAGCCCGTCGAGATCGAATCCTTCCCGCGCGATGGCCCGCGCCGCCGCGCGCAGGGTCGCCGCCTTGCCTGCGGACAGGCCGCAGGCGCGCAGGGTCGCGTCCCGCTTGCGCAGGAGGGCATCCGGCCCGAAAGGCGTCACCCGCCGCTCCAGCCGCCCCCAGATGGCGCCCGCGCTCGCCACCGAGAGCTGCTGGCCGACAACGATCCGGGCCAGCCCCGTGAAGCCCGCTTCCCGCCGCCGCAGGGGCGGCAGTCCCGCCACTTCATGCACATGCGCCATGTGCGGACAGGCGCGCACCAGCGCGGCGACGCCCTCGGAGATGTCGTCCATGGTCTCGATGATGCGCGTCGCTTCCTGCATTGCTACTGTCCCGCCGCTGTCAGCGAACCGGATACTGCCCCATGAGCGCCCCGCCTGTCCTGCGCTTCGCGCCTTCGCCCAACGGCGAACTGCATCTGGGCCACGCCTTCTCGGCGCTCGTCACGTCGCGGATGGCGCGGCGCCTCGGCGGCCGCTTGCTGCTGCGCATCGAGGATATCGACCGCGAGCGCTGCCGGCCGGAATACGAACGGGGCATCTACCGCGACCTCGAATGGCTCGGGCTGGAGTGGGAGCGGCCGGTGCGCCGCCAGTCGGAGCATTTCGGCGAGTATGCCGCAGCGATCGGGCGGCTCGAGGGCATGGGCCTGCTTTATCCCTGCTTCGCCAGCCGCGCGGACATCCGGCAGGCGGCCGCCTCCGGTCCCGGGCCTGCCGCCCCCGGGCCTGACGCCACGGATCCCGACGGCGCGCCGCTCTATCCCGGCCTGTGGCGCGGCGCCGATGCGGGCGAGGTGGACCTGCGCATGAAGCGCGGCGATCCCTTCGCGTTGCGGTTGGACATGGAAAGGGCGCTCTCCGCCCTGGACGCTCCCCTCGCCTTTGCCGAGATCGACGCGCAGGGCCGCGAGACCGCTGTCACCGCCGCGAAGCCCGAACTGTGGGGCGACGTCATTCTCGCGCGCAAGGAGACGCCCGCCAGCTATCACCTCTGCGTGGTGATGGACGATGCGTTGCAGGGCGTCACCCATGTGACCCGCGGCCTCGACCTTCGCGCCGCCACCCATGTGCACCGCCTGCTGCAGCATCTGCTCGGCCTGCCCGCGCCCCTCTATCATCATCATGCGCTGGTTCTCGGGGCCGACGGCCGCAAGCTCTCCAAGAGCGCCCGCGACACCAGTCTCGCCAGCCTGCGCGCCGGCGGCGCTTCGCCCGAAGATGTCATGACACTGGCGAAGGCCGGCCTTTCCGGTGCTTCACGTAAATCTTAGCCATGCGTTAACGATATCTTGCCGATACTCCGGACACACGCATGTGGCAGTCAAGCGCTTGGCGTCGGAGCATTTCA
>JBFWSL010000111.1:0-11078 GCA_050248375.1 Hyphomicrobiales bacterium
GTAAAGGATAATTCGTCCTCGCCCTTTTTTTGGCCTCAAAAGCGGAGTACTCAGGGTTAACGATGTGTTGCGGAGACGCTGGCGGGCACCCGCGTTTCCGGCATATCGATTGAGAGGGGCATACCGTATCGATACTGGCGGGCGCGGGTTGCGATTTTTGGATGCAACCTACGGCGGCATGCCCTAGTGTTCTTCAGAGGGGGCCTTGGTAGGCGCGTATGGCCGAAAAAAACATCAAGGCGCGTGCGGTGGCGCAAGAGCAAGCGAAGTCCGGGGAAAGCAGTAAGGTTGCCAGCGGCGACGGGGCAAGGGGAGCGTCGCTCTCCGAGCGCCTTGCCGATGTGCATACCGAAGACGCCGCGCAGGCGGACTCATCCGCGGCGTCATCCCAGGATAATCCCCGTCTGCTGCCCGCGCAGCCCGCGAGCCGGCGGCGCATCGCGGCCAACGACGATCTTCCTTCCATCGGCGGCCTGATCTATGCGCTCCAGCAGCGCCCCTCGCGCTCTCCATTCGTTTTCGCGGCGATTGGTTCGCTGGCCTGGCTCTTCGCCGGCGGCATCGCCGCCTGGGCCCTGCTGACCCAGGGCACAACCGGGTCCCTTGGCGATGCGCTGCAAAGCCCGCTGGCGCTCACCGCATTCGCCACCCTGCTGATCCCGATCCTGCTGTTCTGGTTCCTCGCCATCCTGGTGTGGCGCGCCCAGGATCTGCGCCTGATGGCTTCCGCCATGACCGAGGTCGCCGTCCGCCTCGCCGAGCCGGACAAGCTCGCGGAGCAGTCGGTGGCATCCCTGGGCCAGACCATCCGCCGCCAGGTCGCGGCCATGAACGACGCCATTTCCCGCGCGCTGGGCCGCGCCGGCGAACTGGAAGCCCTCGTCCACAACGAGGTCGCCGCGCTGGAGCGCTCCTACGGCGAGAACGAAATGCGCATCCGCAACCTGATCAACGAACTGGTCAGCGAGCGCGAGGCCCTCGCCAACAACAGCGAACGCGTGCGCGAGGCGCTGCACGGTGTAAGCGCCAAGGTGACCAAGCAGATCGCTGTCGCCAGCGCGGAAGCCTCGCAGAATTTCAATCTCGCCACCTCCGGCGCCGCCGAGACGCTCACCGCCAAGGCCAACAAGATCACCGCGGCGATCTCCGCCGCCGGCACCGCCATCGACAACCGGCTGGCCGAGCGCGGCGCCAGGATCACCGAGCGCCTGAGCAATACGGGCAAGGAAGTCTCCCAGGTGCTGGAGGCCCGCTCCGCGAGCGTGCTCAAGTCCATGACCGACGTCGGCGACAAGCTCGCCAGCGACCTGCCGGGCATTCTCCAGAAGCTCGATTCCGAGCAGAAGCGCCTGGGCATGATCATGGGCCAGGCGACCCAGAACTTCACCGCCCTGGAGACGGCGATCGCCAAACGCACCAGCGAGTTCGACAAGAGCCTCAAGGACGGTTCCCACAACCTCAACGCCATGCTTGCCGACCGGATCAAGGCTCTCGACGTCACGGTCACCGAAAAAACCAAGGCGCTGGAACACTCCATCGGCGAACGCAGCAAGGCGCTGGAGCACTCCATCGGCGAACGCAGCAAGGCGCTGGAACACACCCTCAGCGAACGCAGCAAGGCGCTGGAGCACTCCTTCAGCGAACGCAGCAAGGCGCTGGAACACTCGCTGGGACAGCAGGCCAACGCGCTGCAGACCTCGCTGGGCGAACAGGCCCGTACGCTCCAGACGACCATCGGCGAGCAGGCCAAGGCGATCGAGCAGACCCTTGGCAAGGGCAGCATGACCATCAACCAGGCCATGGCGGAAAGCGCCTCCAACGTGCGGCGCCTGACCGAGCTGATGAACCAGAGCTCGCTCAAGGCCCGCGAGAGCCTGACCGGCCAGGCGGAGTCCCTCAAGGACGTCTCCCGCGGCCTGCTCAACCAGATCCATGGCCTTACCCAGCGCTTCGAGAAGCAGGGTCAGGCCATCGTCACCGCCGCGCAGGCGCTGGACTCCTCCAACTCGCAGATCGACTCCATCCTGGAGCGGCGGCATCAGGAAATCTCCGCATTGCTGGATACCGTCAGCAACAAGGCCCAGAGCCTCGACCGCATGATGCGCTCCTACACCGGCGTGATCGAAAGTTCGCTCGCCCATGTCGAGGGCCGCGCCCGCGAACTGAGCAGCGCGCTGTCCCAGGAATCCGCCGCCCAGTCCCGGGCCACCATCGAGGAGATCGAACGCCTCAGGTCCGAGACCACCGCCCACACCAGCAGCGCCATCTATGAGTTGCGCAACAATTTCCGCCAGATCAGCGACGAGGTCGCCGCGCAGCTCCAGACCCTCACCTCCCAGTTCGGCGAATCCACCCGCCAGATGCGCAGCTCCGCCTCGCAGACCGCCGGCGAGATCGAGACCGTGCGCCGGGAACTGCATACGCGCATGAACGAGCTGCCCGAGCAGACCCGCCGCAACGCCGAGAACCTGCGCCGCGCCGTCGCCGACCAGATCTCGGCGCTGGAGACACTGTCCTCGCTGGGCACCGAGCGCCGCGAATTGGCGCCGGCGCCGCCCGCCCTGCCGCCCCGCGCGCCCGCGCCCCAGGCCCTCAGCGACAATTCGCAGTACGGCCAGCGTCCCGCCTTTACCCAGCAGCCCGCGCCGCGCCAGTCCGCCGACCTCGGCTCCGTCACGTCCCATCTCGCCCGCCAGCTCGAGCAGGCCAGCCAGCAGCCGGCTGCGCCCCCGCCCGCTCCGCGCCAGCAGGCCCCGCGCCAGCCCTCGCGCGCCGCGCCCCAGAGCCGCGACCCCGGCGGCCGCGGCAACTGGTCGGTCGGCGACCTGCTCGCCCGCGCGTCCGAGCCGGACCATCAGCCGGGCTTCGGCCAGCAGCCTCCTCTCGGCCGTCCGGCCGCGCCTCCGCCTTCTTCCCATCGCGGCGGCGAGCTGCGGCTGCACGACATCGCCAGCGCCATCGACGACCGCACCGCGGCCGAGATCTGGGAACACATCCGCCGCGGCGAGGCGAACCGCATCTCACCCCACATGTACGGTCATCAGGGGCAGGCCACATTCCAGGAAATCACGCGCCGCTACCGGGGCGATGCCCAGTTCCGCACCACCGTCGACCGGTATATGGGCGACTTCGAGCGCCTGCTTCAGGACGCCGAGGCCCGCGGACGCGGCGGCGAGGCCCTGCAGAACTACCTGACCTCGGAGACCGGGCGTGTCTACCTGATGCTGGCCCATGCCAGCGGACGCCTGAACTGAGCCGGACCGGCCGCCGGCCGGGGGTCACCCTCGCACAAGCCCGCGCAGCACCAATGCGGCGCAGCGAAACCCGCGATCACCCGGGTGAGCCCCTCGCCCGCAGGCAAGGATCGGTCCTCCGCCAGCACGCCCCGGCATTGGCGAAACACCCGGCCCCGGCCTGCGCCGGGGTTTCGTGTTTTCAGACAGAGAGAAAACGAAGCCCCGGGCAAAGACCCGGGGCCCAGATGCCGTCCGGATAAAACGGAACTCCGGAGGCCGTGGAGATAAAACGAAACCCCGGCGCAGGCCGGGTCCGTGCCCTATGTGGCGAACATAAAACGGAACCCCAGGCACAGGCCGGCCCCGGCCGCGATCAGGCCACATAAAACGGAACCCCGGGCACAGGCCGACTCCGGCCGCGGTCAGGCCACATAAAAACGAAACCCCGGCGCAGGCCGGGGTCCGGAATTGCTGCGGGAACTGAAGAGCCTGGCGAGCTAGTCGACGCGCTTCTGCTTGGCCACCCACGGCACCATCTCGCGCAGCACCGAGTCGAAGGCCTGATTGAGCGAAACGACCATCTGGCCCACATCGTCCGGGCTGGTCTTGACACGGGATTCGAAGGACCGCGAGGCAATGATGCGGCCCCTCTGGCCGTCCACCACCTTGGCGTGGAGCGTGGCATGGGCCTCGGCCCCGCCCGCGGAGCCTACCTCGACCTGGAAGGACTGGACCTGGGTGGCAAGCTCGAGATCGGCGTCGATACGGTCGCCACGGCTGCCCACCCCGCTCACGAGGCCGGCGTTCTGGAACGATTCGACCATGCGGGCCTGCAACAGCCTCGGCAGGCGGTCGCCCCATGCGGCACCCTTGTAATAGGCAATCTGCTCGTTCGCCGGCTTGACCATGATGCGGTCGGTTTCCAGCGAGCGCACCGCCGTCGGCTCGTTCACGACGAGCTGGAACTTGGACGGCCGCGGGGCCGAGACGGTCATGATTTTCGGTGCGGTAATGTCGTAGGTCGCCGGCGGCGGAGTGCTGCCGATAGCACACCCCCCCAGCAACAATGCCGAAACGACCGATGCAAGCACGCCCGAGCGCGTCATAGCCAGCCCCTCAATCCCCCAAATCAATTCCGGAAGGGTCCACGCCTTATGGTTACCACATTATTGCCGCGTTGTCCCCCGTTGGGCCGGATTGTATTCCGGGACCGGCGATCCGCCAAACAAAAAACTCTGCGGATTCCGCTCTATACGCTCCAGAACGCGGTCCAGGGTGCGGGCCGCCTGGCGTCCGTCCCGCATGAACAGCTCGAACTCCTTCAGGCCATCCTTGGCGAAACGGGCGATGCCGTCGGCGCTGTCGCCGATCGATCTGTCAAGTTTTTCAGCCAGTTGGCGGAAGGACTCGGCCGCCTGCTTGGCTTGGGCGAGGAAGGAATCCCCGTCCGTGGCCACGAAATTGGACACATTGTCGACCGCCGTCTCGATCTTGTCCGCCACCCGGCGGAACTGGGCCGTCAGTTCCCGCGCGTCCTTGATAACCATATCGATATCTTCCTTGCGGGAATCGAGCATGGTCGTGAAGTTCTCGACGTTGGTGACGGTCCTGCGAATCGAATCCTCGTTGTTCGCCACCAGGTCGTTGAGGCGCACCAGCAGGGCGTTGGCGTTGCCCATGACCTCGGGCGCCGCCTCGAAAAGCGACTGGCTGGTGGCCCTGTCGGCCTTGATTTCCGCCACCTTGTCGTCCTCGGCGGGCACGATCAGCGGCGAGTCCGGGGTGCCGGCGGTGAGCTGGATGGCCGCGCCGCCCGTCAGCCCCTGGCTCTCGATGCGGGCGCGGGAATTGGCCCGCACCGGGGTATCGCCGTCGATGGTGATGTCCACCCGCACATTGCGGCCGTCCCCGGGGTCGAGACCGAGATGGGTCACCTTGCCCACCCTGAGGCCGTTGAACAGCACGTTGCTGGCCGTGCCGAGGCCGCTTACCGAGCCCTGGAACAGGATGTAGTAGCGCTTGGCCCCGCCGCTGCCGCCGAGATTCTGCATCCAGTAGACGAAGCCGAAGGCCAGCAGCAGCACGCCCAGCACGAAGCCGCCGATCATCAGGTGATTTGCTTTGGTTTCCATGGGCTTGTGTCTTCAGATTCACGCGATGGCGGCGCGGGCGCGTTCCCCGCAGAAATATTCCTCGATCCAGGGATGGTCCGGCCTCGTCCGCAATTCTTCCGGACTTCCGGTCCTGACGATCCGTTTGTCCGCCAGCACGGCCACCCGGTCGCAGACCGTGAAGATCGTGTCGAGATCGTGGGTCACCATATAGACCGTCAATCCCAAAGTCTGCTGCAATTTCCGTATCAGTTGGTCGAAAGCGGACGCGCCGATCGGGTCCAGTCCCGCCGTCGGCTCGTCGAGGAAGACGATTTCGGGATCGAGCGCCAGCGCCCTCGCCAGCCCCGCGCGCTTGCGCATGCCTCCCGACAGCTCCGAGGGGTATTTGTGGGCCGCGTTCGATGGCAAACCCACCATCGCGATCTTCAGATAGGCCAGGTCGTCCATGATCGCCTGTGGCAGGTCGAGATGCTCGCGCATGGGCACCTGGATGTTCTGCATCACCGTGAGCGAGGAGAACAGCGCGCCGTCCTGGAACAGCACGCCCCACCGCTCCTCCATCTCGATGCGCTCCTGCCGGTTCAGCGTGCTGGTGTCGCGCCCGAACACCTCGACCGTGCCCGTATCGGGCTTGACCAGGCCGGTGATCACCCGCAGCAGCACGGACTTGCCCTGCCCCGAACCGCCGACGATGCCGAGGATCTCGCCCCGGCGGACATCGAGATCGAGACCGTCCCAGATCTGCTGGGTGCCGAACTTCTTGGCCAGTCCCCGCAGGCGGATGATCGACTGGTCGTCGGCGGTCTTTGCGACTTCCCTGGACATGCGGCTCAGATTCCGATGGAAGAGAGGAACATGGCGAACATGGCATCAAAGACGATGACCAGGAAGATCGCCTTCACCACCGCGGCGGTCACGTGCGACCCCAGCGATTCCGCGCTGCCGGAAACCTTCAAGCCTTCCAGGCATCCGACCAGTCCGATGATCAGCGCCACGAAGGGCGCCTTGATCAGGCCGGCGGCGAAGTGGCGCATGTCGACCGCCCCGTGCAGGCGGTCGATATAGGTGGCCATGTCGAGGCCGAGATAGGCCATGGACATCAGCCCGCCGCCGACCAGGCACATCATGTCGCCGAGAAACGTGAGCAGCGGCAGCACCACGATCAGCGCCAGCACCCGCGGCGCCACCAGCGTCTCCATCGGATCGATGCCAAGCGTGCGCATGGCGTCTATTTCCTCGCGCATCTTCATCGAGCCGATCTCGGCGGTGAAGGCGGAGCCCGAGCGGCCGGCCACCATGATGGCCGTCAGCAGCACGCCGACCTCCCGCAACGACAGGATGCCGACCATGTTGACCGCGAACGGCTCCGCCCCGAAGGCGCGCAACTGCACCACCCCCTGCTGCATCACCACCGCGCCGATGAGCAGGCAGATCAGCGCGATGATCGGCACCGCGCGAAAGCCCGCGTGGTCGAGATGGTGGATGAAGGAGACCGGGCGGAACCGCCAGGGCTGGGCGACGAGCCGGCCGAAGGTGACGGTGAGCTGACCCAGAAAACCGGTGAGATCCACGGCTTCCCGCCACACGCCGGTTGCCGCCTTCCCCACGTCCGCGATCATGCCTTGCAGCAGCGGCCGCTGCACCATGTCGGGACGCTCCTCGCCGGCGCGGCTGCGCACTTCCTCCAGCAGGATCAGGAAGCCCCGCGTCGCGCCGCTATACCGGGTACGCAGCCCTTTGGCCTCCCACGCCTTGGCCGTGCGCTGCAACAGCCATGCGCCGGCGGTGTCGAGCTGCTCGATGCCGGAGATGTCCATCTCGCCGACGAAATCCGGCGTCGGCGGGATGGGCACCCGCAGCCGCTTGAGCCCGGCGTCCAGGGCGGCGGATTCCCGCACCGTCCACGAACCGGTCGCGACCAGGCAGAAGGCCGTGCCCCGCAGTTCCACGCGGAAGCCTGGCGCGGCCGCGCGCGTGGACAGAAAGACACCTTGATCGCGTTTCAGCATGCCTGTGACCGGACGTTTCCCAGGGCGATGATATCGCCGCCCCTAGGCAGATGTTATTGCCCGAAAAATCCGCTTTGCAAAGCGGCTCCCCCGAAGCCCCCGGAAGGCCTTCACCGGGGCGCCTCGACCCATAGTATGCGGCCTCCGTTCCACAGGCGCATCAGCACCGTCGCCGCAGCCAGCCCCACCGAGGCGATCACCGCCATGGCACCGTAGGAAAGCCCGCCATAAGAGCCGTAGAGCAGCCCCGCCAGCGTGAAGGCGGAGCCCATGGCGAGACCGGCCGTGATCGAGGCGTAGAGCGCCTGCGCGGTCGCCGCCACCTCTCCCGGCACGGCCCGGGAGATGAAATGGACGGCGCCCAGATGCGCCGCGCCGAAGGTCAGCCCGTGCAGCACCTGCACCGCGAACAGCACCGGCAGCGGCGGATCGAAGGCCATGACCGACCAGCGCAGCACCGCCGCCCCGCCCCCGAGCACGATCAGTCCGGCGGGCCCGATCCTGTCCACCGCGCGGCCCGACCGCGCGAACAGCAGGATTTCCGCGATGACGCTCACCGCCACCAGCATGCCGATGACCCCGGTCGAGATTCCCTGGGTGCGCCAGTGCAGCGGCCCGAAGGCATACAGCACCGCATGTGTGCTGTTCACCGCCGCCGTCGCCAGCAGGAACAGCAGGAACAGCGGCGTGCGCGTGAGCGCCACCGCGTCGCGGAACCGTATCGTCGGCACGTTGATCGCCGAGCGCAGCAGGCCCTTGCCGGTCGGCCGGGGCAGGTTGACGGCGCCCAGGAAAACGAGCACCGAGGCGGCCATCAGCATCCATAGCGACGCCGGCGGTCCCCAGTACTGCACCATGTAGCCGCCGCCGAAGGTCGCAGCGATGAAGGACCACGAGCCCCACAGCCGCATGCGGCCGTAGTCGAGGCCCGCTGTGCGCACACCCTCCATGGCCACCGCCTCCGTCAACGGCATGACCGTGGTCCAGAACAACGAATAGAGGACCATCACCCCCAGGATGATCCAGAAATCCGCGGCCAGATTGAACAGGCCGCAGCTCACCATGGTCCCCGCGGCCAGGCAGACGAGGAACAGCCTCCGGTTTCCGGACCGGTCGGCGAAGAATCCGATCGCCGGAGTGGCGAAGATGCGCACGAACAGGGGCGCGGCGAAAACCATGCCGATCTCCGCCGCGTTCAGCCCCCTGTAGTCGAGCCAGATGCCGAAATATGGCAGGAACACGCCGACCAGCAGGAATATGGCCGCGTAAAAGGCCGCGACGCGGACGAAGAAGCCTTCCGGCACGGCATCACTCCTGTTGGCCCGCGAGGCGCGTCCGGGTCAACGAATCCCTAACAGAATTGCCCATAATCTCGGCGGGACACGCGCGAATCGCCTAACCTTTACAGGATTCGGCCCGCAAGGGCTGCGACGGATGCATTGCATGAACAAGGTCCAACCGCCTAGCCCCCTGCGGGCCGCCGATTACGAAGCCATCGAGGCGGCGCTCATGGAGTCCGCTCGCGGCCGCTGGTTCCTGAGCGAATTCGCCAAGCGCAACCGCTCCTCCGACACCAGCGTGCTGCTCGACGCGATCACCCGCCTGGAAACCGTGGTCATGCGCGACCGCATGCAGGCGCCCGGCAGCGATGTCATCCGGCGCGACCTCATCGAGATGAGCGAGGCCATCGCCCGCACCCGCCGGGAGATCGCGGCCATCCGTCCGCCGGACGGCCTGGCCGGCGAAGGCCGCGGCCTCGTCAATGCCACCGAGGAACTCGACGCCATCGTCGAGTCGACCGAGACGGCCACGTCCGAGATTCTCACTGCCGCGGAGGAAATCCAGGAGACCGCCTGGCAGTTGCGCGAGAAGGGCGTGGACGAGATCGCCTGCGACCGGCTCGACCAGCGCGCCACCGACATCTACACCGCCTGCTCCTTCCAGGACATCACCGGGCAGAGGACCAGCAAGGTGGTGCAGATCCTGCGCTACCTGGAGCAGCGCGTGAACGCCATGGTGGACATCTGGGGTCTCGACGAGGTCATGGTCCGCGACGACCTGCCCGGCTCCGACATCCGTCCGGACGCCCATCTGCTCAATGGTCCGCAGTTCAAGGGGCACGGGCTGGAACAGAACGCAATCGATACGATGATCGACAGCGAGGACCTGTTCGACGACGTGACGGTGGTCAACGACATCCCCGAGGAAGAGACCGGGCAGGATGCCGGCTACACCGGGGCAGATGGCGGCGCGGTCTACGACGTCGTCTGCGTCGATGACAAGGACGTGGAGGCGGAAACGCCGCACTCGCCAGCGGCTTTCGGTCTCGCCCCCACGCGCCAGGCCGGCCAGGGCGTGGTGGACGTGGCGGATTTCGAGGAGCCCGAGCCGCTTGCCGTGGACACTCTCGGCCGCACCAAGGCGGAAGCCGTGTTCGGCTAGCGCATCATCCGGCCGGGTGGAATCGCCTGGCCGGTAAGATGATGCGCCAGATCGATAGCTTGAGCATGATCTTATCGGAAAAGTGGTATCCACTTTTCCGGATCAGGCTCTAAGCCCCGTCCGCTTGCAGGATCCCGGCGAACTGGCCGGGATCGATATTCCCTCCCGACAGCACGATCGCCGTCACCCGGCCCCTGGGGTCGTACCTGCCGCTGAGCAGCGCGGCGAGCGCCACCGCGCCGCCCGGCTCCACCACCAGCTTGAATTCCTTGAAGGCGAAGCGTATCGCCTCGCGCACCTCGTCGTCGCTCACGGCGACGGCATCGGCGAGCTGCTTGCGGTTGAGCGAAAAGGTCAGCTCGCCCGGCTGCGGCGAAAGCAGGGCGTCGCAGATCGAACCCGAGCGCTTGTCGCAGATTTCCCGATTGCCGCTCTTCAGCGAACGCAGGGTGTCGTCGAACCCCTCCGGTTCCACCGCGATCACCTCGATGTCCGGGTTGAAATGCTTCACGGCCAGGCCAAGGCCCGAGATGAGACCACCGCCGCCGCAGGGCGCAAGCAGCACCTCCGGGCGCAGCCCCATTGCCTCCGCCTGCTCCATGAGCTCGATACCCGCCGTGCCCTGTCCCGCGATGATGTCCGGATGGTCGTAGGGGGGCACGAACTTGGCCTTGCGCTCGGCGGAGATGCGGGCCGCTATGGCCTCCCGGTCTTCCGTATCGCGGTCGTAAGTCACCACTTCCGCGCCCGAACGCCTGGTGCGCGCCACCTTCATGGCCGGTGCGTCCTCGGGCATCACCACGACGGCGTCCATGCCGCAGAGCCGCGCGGCTTCCGCCACGCCCTGGCCATGGTTGCCGGACGAGCAGGTGGTCACGCCGCCGGGCCAGTCCGTCTTGGACAGGCGCGAGATCATGTTGTAGGCGCCGCGAAACTTGAAGGCCCCTACCCGCTGCAGGCATTCCGGCTTTACCAGCACCCGGGCGCCCACCTTGGCGTTCAATGCGGGCGATTCCAGCAGCGGAGTAACCACCGCCAGACCGGAAAGACGCTCGGCGGCATCGCGGATATCCTGGAAAACCGGGATTTTTTGACTGGTCATGGGTTCGGGGACTGGTGCGGTTTTTTTTGAAGCGAGGCTTGAATGACGCCCTGCCAGCCCCCAAGTCAAGGGGGACCAAAGAGTTCCCCCGTAGCGTCCCCCCAAACCCTGACGCTAAGGACTTATGAGACCCGGACCTGCCTCCGGGTCTTTTTTTTGCCGGAACCGGGTCCCG
>JBFWSL010000112.1:0-11073 GCA_050248375.1 Hyphomicrobiales bacterium
TTCCTTGGTCTTGGTCTGATCGCGCGCCGGATCGTAGATCTGGTCGTATTGCGACATCGCCATGATGTGCTGGGCGAGCGCCGCCTCCTTGGTGCCCGGATGCAGCGTGGTGTATCGCTGCGCGGCCGAGTTGGCTTCCGCGTACCTGCCCCCCTTGTAGTAGGCGAAGGCCGACATGACGATGGCGCGCCGCGCCTCGGGCGAATAGGGATGGTCCCTGTCCACTTCCTCGAAGCGCTTGGCCGCGGCCTCGAACTTGCCGCGGTCCATCAGCGCCTCGCCCTGCGCGTACATCAGTTCCGGCGGATCCGGATTCGTCGTGATCTTGGAATCGGTCGAGGCACAGGCCCACAGCGCCGGTGACAAGGCGAGCACCAGCAGCAACCGGCCCAGACGCAGACGAATTCCCTCGAACACCTGAATTCCCCGACCAGAAACACGAGTATGCACGTCCGGCCTGTTTATAGCAGGCAGCCAACCCAGACCAGCATAGGAACATGCTGAATGTGGTGAATTTTTGCCGCCGGTGAAATGGGGCAGGCAGCGGCTCGAATCGCCGCCGGCCCGTCGGTCCCGGCTAACTGCGGTCGGCCGCGTAGTTCGCCACGGCCAGGCTCATGCTGGCCTCGGCGCGGATCGACTCGCGTGCACGCGGCGCATCGACCATGGTCCACGCCTCGCTGTCGGCGAACAACGCCTTCAGCATCAGCGCGTTGAGACGATGCCCGCCCCGGCGCGAACGGTACGCGCCCAGGATCGGCCGCCCCGCCAGCGCAAGATCGCCCACCGCGTCCAGCGCCTTGTGGCGCACGAACTCGTCGGCGAAGCGCAGGCCCTCCGGGTTGATCACCCGGTTGTCGCCGATGGCCACGGTGTTATCCAGCGACGCGCCGAGCGCCAGCCCGGCGGCCCAAAGACCCTCCACGTCCTTCATGAAACCGAAGGTCCGCGCCCGGCAGAGCTGGTCGCGGAACACGCCCGGGCTCACCTCGCCGCGGAAGCGCTGCTTGCCGATGACGTCGGTGTCGAACTCGATCTCCACGTCCACGTGGAAGCCGTTATGGGGCCGGATCTCGCCGAAGCACTGGCCCTCTTCCACCCGCACGGGCTTCAGGACCTTGATGAAGCGGCGCGGCGCCGCCAGTTCGGCGATTCCCGCCTCGTCGATCGCATCGACGAAGGCCTGGGCGCTGCCGTCCATGATCGGGACTTCGCCGCTGTCGATCTCGACCGTGACATTGTCGATGTTGAGGCCGCGCAGGGCGGCCAGCAGATGCTCGACCGTGGCCACGGAAGCGCCGTTGCCGTCGCTCAGCACCGTGCACAGGGTCACACCCGAAATGGCTTCGAAACTTGCCGGGATTTCGACGATGCCGCCGCCCTTGCGCAGGACGAAGACCACGCCGGTATCCGCATCAGCAGGTGAGAGGGTGATCGAGACGGGCGCCCCGGTATGTACGCCAGTACCCGTGAGTACGATATCGCAGCCGATAGTCGTCTGCTGTGCCCCAACAAAGCGGTTCATCACCACGCGCCGTCCTTACGTTCCCTACACGGCCAGGATGATGATAGACCCACCTAGCCCCCGACTGGATCATACGCGCCCCAGACACTTCTGTTCGACGGGACCCCTACCTAATTCCGGCTGCCAGCTTGATTTTTCTTGGCCAGCCGCCCCGTTCGCCCCCATGCCTTGGACAAGCAGGCTGAGGATAGTCTGCGATTCCACCCGGGCACAAATCACGGATTTTTACATTCTGTTACCGTTTTCTCCTTGTTTTTGCCGGAACCCTGCCGCTTTCGGCCACCCTTGCGCCATATTGGTGAACGATCAGGCCCGCCTAGCTGCTCTGCCTGCGCAGGAAAGCCGGAATCTCCAGCTCATCCTCCTCCGCCATGCGTATCTTGCCAGGCTGCGCGGCCTTGGCCGTGCCCGCCGTGCGGGCGATCCGGGCCCGTGATTCGGGCGTCGCCGAGGCGCTGTGGCGGGCCGCCGGAGCCTTGGGGGTCTCCATGACGGGTTCGCGCGGCCTCTGCTCGCTCTCGTCCGCCTGACCGCGGCCGCCGATGCCGCCCTTGAGCCGCTCGAAGAACCCGACCTTCTTCTTCTGGGCCTGCAGGCCGATCTCCGGCAGTTCGCCCCTGCGGGCCTTCATCTCGTTCTGAACGATATCGGGGAAATCCTCCACCTGCGGCATCTTCAGGGGCGCCTGGCGGGCAACCGAGGGGGCCTGCGGCACGAATTTCTGCCTCTCCTGGCCCTCGACCCCCGCGGGGCGCACGGCCGGGCGCGCCACCGCCTGCTGCGGCGCACGCTTCTCGATGGTGACCTCGCCCGGGGCCTTGAACAATTCGCGCCCCTGTCCCTGGGGCGCGGCCGCCCTGGGCTTCTCCGCCTGGGCCGGCTGCAGGGCCGCGATGCGGCCGGACAGGCTCGCGATGCCGTTGTCCTCCGCCGATGCGTCGGCTTGCGGCGCTGCCGCGCTGCGTTCCAGGCCAGTGGCGACAACCGACACCCGGATCGTGCCGTCCAGGTTGTCGTCGAAGGTGGCGCCGAGAATGATGTTGGCCTCGGAGTCCACTTCCTCGCGGATGCGGCTCGCCGCCTCGTCCACTTCGTAGAGGGTGAGGTCCTGGCCGCCGGTGATGGAGATCAGCAGGCCGGACGCGCCCTTCATGGACACGTCGTCCAGCAGCGGGTTGGAGATCGCCGCCTCCGCCGCCTCGATGGCGCGCTTCTCGCCCGACGCCTCGCCGGTGCCCATCATCGCCTTGCCCATGCCCTGCATGATGGTCTTCACGTCGGCGAAGTCGAGGTTGATCAGGCCTTCCTTGACCATCAGGTCGGTGATGCAGGCCACGCCCGAATGCAGCACCCGGTCGGCCATGGCGAAGGCGTCCGACAGGGTGGTCTTCTCGGTCGCCACCCGGAACAGGTTCTGGTTCGGGATGACGATCAGCGTGTCCACATACTTGGCCAGTTCCTTGATGCCGGCCTCGGCCGCGATCATGCGGCGATGGCCCTCGAACTGGAACGGCTTGGTCACCACGCCGACGGTCAGGATGCCGTCCTCGCGCGAGGCCCGCGCGATCACCGGCGCGGCGCCCGTGCCGGTGCCGCCGCCCATGCCGGCCGTGATGAAGGCCATGTGCGAGCCCGAGAGCTGCGCCTTGATGTCGGCGTAGACCTCCTCGGCCGCCGCCGCTCCGATCTCCGGCTTGGAGCCCGCGCCCAGGCCTTCGGTCACCGCCGTGCCCATCTGGATGCGCCGCTCCGCGCTGGAGACGCTCAGCGCCTGCGCGTCGGTGTTGGCGACCACGAAATGGACGCCCTGCAGACCCGAACGGATCATGTTGTTGACGGCGTTGCCGCCGGCGCCGCCGACACCGAATACGGTGATACGGGGCTTCAGCTCCGTGAGGTCGGGTACTTTGAGATTGATAGTCATGGCTTTCCCGCTCTGTCCTTCGTTGCCAGCCTTGCCGTTTGTCGTCCGTACCGGTTTCTGGTTCCGCCGTGCTGGTACCCGGCGGGCCATTCCCCTACCCCACCCCTAAAAACTCTCGCGGATCCACTGGCTCACCCGGGCCAGATATCCCGTACCCGTGGCCAGTGCGCGCTGCCGTGCGCCGGCGCCGCTCTCGGCCGCCGGGGTGCACGCATGCAGCACAAGCCCGCACGCCGCCGCGAAGGAAGGTCCAACCCCCTTCGGCGGCAATCCCCGCAAGTGCCTGGGCCGCGACGCCCGTACCGGCCGTCCGAGTATGCGGGACGCATAATCGGGCAACCCGGTCATCTGGCTCGCGCCCCCCGCGAGGATGATCTTGTGTCCGGCGGCTTCCGAATGACCCGCGGCCGCCATACGCTCGCTCGTCAACTGCAAAATCTCGTCGATGCGCGGCTGCACCACCTGCGCGATCTGCGCACGCGTGATCCGCGCCGTCCCTGTATCCCTGTCGCCGCGCGACACCCCGAGGGACACATACTCCCGCTCGTCGAGCGCCGTGGCGAATGGCGCCCCGTGCAAGGTCTTGATTCGCTCCGCCTGCTCCAGCGAAATCGAAAATTGCCTCGCCATGTCAAGGGTAACGTGATTCCCTCCGATCGCGATGGCATCGCAATGGACGAAATGCCCGTCGCAAAACACCGAAAACGTGGTCGTGCCCGCTCCCATGTCGATGCAGGTCGCGCCGAGCCGGGCCTCGTCGCCCACCAGGGAACCCAGCGCGCTGGCGTAGGGCGCGGCGACCAGGCCGGCCACGGTCAGATGGCAGCGCTCGACGCACAGGATCAGGTTCTTCAGCGGCAGCTCGTCCACCGCCACCGCATGCACGTCGACGCCCAGCCGCTCCGCGATCATGCCGCGGGGCTCGGCGATATTGGTGTGGCAGTCGATGCTGAAGCCGGTCGGCAGCGCGTGCAGGACTACCCGGTCCTCCCGCGCGGCATATTCCCGGCCCGCCGCCAGCACCCGGTCGATGTCCTGGCTCCGCACGGACTCGCCCGCGATGGCGACGCTGGCGGAGAAGGTCTCGCTGCCCAGCCGCCCGCACGACACCGACAGCATCACCTCCTCGATGGTGAGCCCCGCCGATCGCTCCGCCTGGTCCACCGCTGCGCGGATCGCCTGTTCGGCCGCGTCCATGTGGATCACGGTGCCGCCCTTGATGCCCTGGGAGCGCTGATGGCCGAAGCCGATGACCAAGGGAGCCGCGGCAGCCGCAGCGCCGTCGGCGGGGGGCTGCAGGCGCGCGATCAGGCACGTCACCTTGCTCGACCCGATGTCGAGCACGGTCACGACCTTCTGCCGCTTTGAGCTGTGTCCCCGTTGCCGGCCCATTCCCTTTCCCGCCTCGGTCTCCCTCGCCTGCCTCAGGTATCGCGTCCGCGCGGCGCTGCCGGCGCGGTCTCGCGCCGGGCCGCCGCCTCGTCGCTCAGTCTCACGGTCACCTGCCCCGGAATGCGCAGGTCCACCGAAACGATCGATCCGGACAGAATGCTCTGCTCCTTGTCCAGCTCGGAAAGCTTCGCCAGCGCCCGCTCCACGCCGGTCTCGGGCAGGCGGATCTCGATGCCGTTGTCGAGCTGGAGGTTCCAGCGCCGGTCGGCGACGCGCACCGATGCGCGCACCCGGCGGGCGAACTCCGGCCAGCTCGTCAGCGTTGCGAACAGCGGTTTGACCGTCTTCGGCGCACCGTCGCCCACGATGAAAGGCAGGTCGGGCCGTGGCGAGGCCAGCGGCGCGATACCGAGCCCCTCCTCGTCCACGAGGTAAAGCTCGCCGTTGTGCTGCCACACGGCGAAGGGTGCGCGCTCCTCTATCACCACATGCAGGCGCGAGGGCAGCAGCCGCATCACCTGGGCTCGCCTCACCCAGGGAAGCTGCTCCAGGCGCAGTTGCGCCGCGCCGGTGTCATAGGTGAGCGCGGGCGCGCCGATGCCCACTTTCAGGGCGGCGGCGATCTCCTGCTCGGTGGTGCGCTCGATCCCCTCGATGGTCAGCTTGTCGATGCGGAAGCCCGCCCGGATGATGGCGCCGGTGGTCTCGTTGGCCATGAAGGACAGCGAACGCTCGAAATAGCCGCCCACGGCGAGCCCGTAGCCCGCGGCTCCGATCAGGAACAGCGCCGTGCCCGCGCGCCAGGCATGGCGCGGCGCCGCAGTGAAGGCGTTGAAGCGGGATTCGGCCCGTCCGGCCTTGCGCCGGGAGCGGCCCTGCCAGCCGCCGGACAGCTTCAGGCTGATGCCCAAGGCCTCGTCCGCGGAATCGGAGCCGGAGCGGCCTGCCGCTCCCCAACCCCAAGTCCAACCGGATTTTCCCTTACCCTTCTTATGCTTACCGCTCAGCGGTCGCACGAAGCATCCTCCACGATCCAGCGAACCAATTCCCCAAATGACCAACCGGCATGGGCAGCCAGCTCCGGCACCAGCGACGTCGCCGTCATGCCTGGCTGCGTATTCACCTCCAGGCAGAAGAGCCCGCCGGTGCCCCGATTTTCATCGAATCGGAAGTCCGCCCGGCTGATTCCCCGGCATCCCAGAGCCGAGTGCGCAGTTACCGCTAGATTCCGAACCAATTGGTAAACATCTGGTAAAATTTCGGCCGGGAGGACGTGTTTTGATCCGCCCGGCGCGTATTTCGCTTCGTAATCGTAGAAGTTGAGTCCCTCCGCGGGCAGGATCTCGATGACGCCAAGGGCTTCCTCGCCCATGACGGCGCAGGTGAGTTCCCGCCCGGGAATATAGCGTTCCGCCATCAATTCCTCCGGAAACGCCCAGTCGGAGGCCGTGAGTTGCTGGGGGGGATGTCTCTGGTCCTCCCGCACGATGAATACGCCGACGCTGGAGCCCTCGGCGACGGGCTTGAGCACATAGGGCGGCTCCATGACGTGGGCCCTGGCGGCCTCCGACCTGGAGACCACGCGGCTCTCGGCCACCGGCACGGCCGCCGCTCTCAGCACGGTCTTGGCCTGCTCCTTGTGCATGGCGAGCGCGGAGGCGAGCACGCCGGAATGGGTGTAGGGGATGCCGAGCATCTCCAGGATGCCCTGCACGCAGCCGTCCTCGCCCCACTTGCCGTGCAGCGCGTTGAAGCACACGTCCGGCCTGACCTTGTCGAGCTGCTGGGCGAGATCGCGCCCCGCGTCGATGCGGGTGACCGTGTAGCCCACGCTCTCCAGCGCGTCGGCGCACTGCTTGCCCGAGTTGAGGCTGACTTCGCGCTCGGCCGAAAGCCCGCCGAGCAGAACCGCCACGTGGTTGAACCGGCGTTTCGTCATTGCCCGCTCTCCCGTCCCCCGGCGGGTTCGCCGATGCGCTTGATCTCCCAGTGCAGGTCGACGCCGCTGGTTTCCTTCACCCGCCTGCGCACGGTCTCGCCCAGGGTCTCCAGGTCGCCGCCCGTCGCCCCCTCGTCGTTGATGAGGAAATTGCAGTGCTTCTCCGAGACCACCGCGCCGCCGACGCGCAGGCCCCGGCATCCGGCCGCGTCGATGAGCTGCCAGGCCTTGCCGCCGTCCGGGTTCTTGAAGGTGGAGCCGCCCGTGCGGCTCTTGATCGGCTGGGCCTGCTCCCGGTAATCGGCGATCTCCTCCATCTCGGCCAGGATCGCCCCGGGGTCCCCCGCCTCGCCCTGGAACAGCGCCTGCGTGAAGATGTAGTCCTCCGGCACGCCGCAATGGCGGTAGGTCAATTTCATGTCGGCCAGCGGCAGCACATGCAGCTTGCCGTCGCGCGATACCGCGCGCGCCTCGACTAGCACGTCGCGCGTCTCGCGTCCGTGCGCGCCGCCGTTCATGCGCAACGCACCGCCAACCGATCCGGGAATGCCGCGGTAGAAGGAAAGCCCCGCGATGCCCGCGTCGGCGGCCGCGCGCGCCACCTTCACGTCCGGGACCCCGGCGCCGGCGCGCACACGGTTGCCGGCCTCCACCTCGATGCCGTTGAAGCCCCGGCCCAGGCGGATGACAACGCCCTTCACGCCGCCGTCGCGCACCAGCAGGTTCGACCCGAGCCCGATCACCGTCACCGGCACCCTGGCCGGACACCGCTTCAGGAAATAGGCGAGGTCGTCCTCGTCCGCCGGGGTGAACAGCACTTCGGCGGGACCGCCGGCGCGGAACCAGATGATGTCGGCGAGCGGCGCGTTCGCCTTCAGCCGCCCCCGCAGCTCCGGCATGACCCGCGCGAGTTCCGCCGCGAGGTCCATGGTCAACGCGCCCATGGCCGTCACCCGCCCCCGGCGGCCTTGCCGCCGTTGCCGAGCTGCGCCGGCAGGGCCTGCATCCATTCCGTGATGGTGCCCGCGCCGAGGCCGACCACGAAGTCGCCGGGCCCGGCGATATCGGCGATCAGCGGCGCCAGTGCGTTCGCGCCGTCATTGGTGAAGATGTCCGCGTGGTTCTGCCGCCTCAGCCCTTCCGCCAGCGCCGCGTGATCGGCGCCTTCGATGGGGTCCTCGCCCGCCGAGTAGACCGGCGTCACCACCACCTTGTCCGCGTCCGAGAAGCAGGTGCAGAAATCGCCGAACAGATTGCTGAGCCGCGTGTAACGGTGCGGCTGCACCACGGCGATCACCTTGCCGCTGGCGGCGCTGCGCGCCGCCTTCATCACCGCGGCGATCTCGACGGGGTGATGGGCGTAGTCGTCGAAGATCGAGACGCCGTTCCACTCGCCGGTGAAAGTGAAGCGGCGGCTGACGCCCTTGAAGCCGGCGACAGCCTCCAGAATCATCTCGTCGGCGAGACCGATCTCGGCGGCCACCGCGATGGCCGCCAGCGCGTTGAGGCAGTTGTGCTGGCCCGGCACCGGCACGCGCACACCCTTCAATACGCGCTCCCCGCCCGGCGCCTTGGCGCCCATATGCGCGTCAAACACGCCGAAGCGCCCCTCCGCTCGGTAGTCGGCGAGCCTCAGGTCGGCGTCCACCGCCGCGCCATAGGTGACGAACCGGTGCCCGCCCTTCTCGCGGCGTATGCTGGCGATCATCTCGCGCACGATCGGATGGTCGAGCCCCGCGACCACAAGCCCGTAGAACGGCACTTGGTCGAAGAAGGTCTTGAATGCCCCGTGCAGCGCCTCCAGCGTGTGCCAGTAGTCCATGTGCTCGGGGTCGATGTTGGTGACCACGCCGATGCGCGTCGGCAGCTTGATGAAGGTACCGTCGGACTCGTCCGCCTCCACCACCATCCAGTCGCCCTGGCCGATGCGGGCGTTCGACCCCCAGGAGTTGATGATGCCACCGGTGATGACGGTGGGGTCCAGCCTGGCGTGTTCCAGTATCTCCGCGATCATCGAGGTGGTCGTGGTCTTGCCGTGCGTGCCGGTGACCGAGACCGTGTCGCATTCGCGCATCAGCTCGGCGAGCATCTCCGCGCGGCTGATGACCGGCACACCCTTCGCGCGGGCCGCCTCGAACTCCGGATTACCTCGCTTGACCGCGCTCGACAGCACCACGAAGGCGGCGCCCTCGATGTTCTGCGCCTCGTGGCCGGAGAAGCAGCGTATGCCTTTCTTCATGAGGCGGCGCACGTTGGCGCTCTCCTTCATGTCGCTGCCCTGCACCTGATAGCCGCGGTCGTGCAGCACGTCGGCGATGGCGCTCATGCCGATGCCGCCGATGCCGATGATGTGGAACGGACCGATGTCGCGGGGCATACGCATTCAGGCATTCCCTTCAGGTCTGGCGCTGCCCGCGCCCGGCGAGGTCTTCGATGGCGTCGGCGAGCCTTGCCGCGGCGTCGGGCTTGCCCATGGCTTTCGCCGCGGCCGCTGCCGTGGCCAGCCGGTCCGGTTCTCCCATGAGAGTCGCGAGATCCCGGGAAAAACGCTCCGGCGTGAACTCGCGCTGGGGGGCGACCCAGGCCCCGCCGGCGCCAGCCAGCCGTGTTGCATTCTCAAGCTGATCGTTGTCAAGGGCATGGGGCAAGGGCACCAGCACGGCCGGACGGCCCAGAACCGCCAGTTCGGCCACCGTGGAGGCGCCCGAGCGCGCCACCACCAGATGGCTGGCGGCGATGCGGGCCGGCAGGCCGGGGAAGAAGGCGGCCAGTTCCGCCCGGATTCCGGCGCTCTTGTAGATATCGCGGACCTCTTCCAGGTCCTCCTCGCGGCATTGCTGCACCACGCGCAGGCGCTTGCGCAACTCCTCCGGCATCTGCGCCAGCGCCGGCGGCACGGCCTCCGAGAAAAACCGCGCGCCCTGCGACCCGCCGAAAACCACCAGGTTGAAATGCCGCGCCCGCTCCGGCGGCTCGTAGGCCCTGGCCGAGGCCTCCAGCACCTGCCCGCGCACGGGAATGCCGGTGACGATGTACTTGCCGCCGGTGCCCGCGTATCTGGTCTGCTCGAAGGACAGCGCCACCCGGCTGGCGATGCGCGCGAGCTGGCGGTTGGCCCGGCCCATCACAGCGTTCTGTTCCTGGATCAGCACCGGCAGCCCTCGCAGCCGCGCCGCGATCACCGGCGGGATCGAGGGATAGCCGCCGAAGCCCACCACCGCCACCGGCTTCACGCCGCCGATGATCCCGAGCGCTCCGAACACACCGGACGCGATGCGCGTGCCCGCGCGGACATAGTTGCCGAGGCCGCCGCGGCCCGGGGTCGCCGCGTGCACCTGCCAGACCTTGCGCGCGGGGAAGCCGGTGCCGTAGCGGTCGCCGCGCATGTCCGTGATCAGGTCGATCTCGTAGCCGCGCCGGATCAGTTCCTCCGCCACCGCATAGGCGGGAAACAGATGCCCGCCCGTGCCTCCCGCGGCCAGCATCACGCAGGGCGCGCTCATGCACCGGCCTCCTCGGCATCGCTGCGCTTGCGCGCGCGCAAACCGCCGCCATAGGCATGGATGCGCGCCGCCTGCGGACGGCGGCGCGTCAACCCGATGACGAAGCCCATCAGGATCCCCATGGAGAGCATCGACGAGCCGCCATAGGAGATGAAGGGAAGCGTCATGCCCTTGGCCGGAAGCAGGCCCACATTCACCGCCATGTTGATGACCGCCTGGAAGCCGAACAGCATCATCAGGCCGGTAACGGGAAAGCGGATGCCCGGCTCCGGATCGGTCAGCGCCAGGTAGAGCCCGCGCAGCACCACGAAGGCGAACAGCGCCAGGATGACCATGCACATGATCAGCCCGTATTCCTCCGCCGCCACGGCGAAGATGAAATCGGAGTGGGAGTCCGGCAGGATGTCCTTCACCGTGCCCTCGCCCGGGCCGCGGCCGAACCAGCCGCCATGTTCGAAGGATTGCAGCGCCCGGTCGGTCTGGAAGGTATCGCCGTCGGCGAAGAAGAACTTGTCGAACCGCGCCCGGACATGCGGGACGAGGAAATAGGCGAGCGTGCCCGCGACGCCTGCCGCCGCCGCCATGACGCCGACCCACACCATGGGGATGCCGGTCAGGAAGAACAGCCCGCCCCATACCAGCGTCACCAGCAGCGCCTGGCCGAAATCCGGCTGTAGCACCAGCAGCAGCACGAACAGCCCGTAGATGCCGAAAGCGATGGGCAGGACCGGCACGTCGCTGCGCTTCTGCCCTTCCGAGAACAGCCACGCCGACAGGATGACGAAGGCCG
>JBFWSL010000113.1:0-11048 GCA_050248375.1 Hyphomicrobiales bacterium
ACGACGGCCCGAGGATCGGCGATCCCGAGCGCAGCCGCGTCGACGAGGACGATCTTCCCGCCGGCAACGATGACAATGCCCCTGGCGACCAGGGCATCCTGACCAACGCCGGCATCGATACCGACGGCGATCCCACCACGGTCGGCGGGTCGCTGGACATCGACTGGGGCGCCGACGGCGAGGACGCCGCGGCCGACATCGCCTGGGTGCAGGACACTCCCGGCGCCGGCAACCGCTCCGTCACCTTCGATCCTTCCCTGAACGGCGCCACGCCCGCCGGCCTGACATCGAACGGCGAGCAGGTCCTTTTCACCCTGAACGCCGACGGCACCATGCTGACGGCCACCACGCAGCCCTCCGGGACTCCCGTCTTCACCGTCGCCCTGTCCGACGACGGCGACGGCGCCTACCTGTTCACGCTCCAGGGCCCGCTGGACCATTCGACGCCCGGCATCGAGGACAACATCCAGCTCGACTTCGGCTTCGTCGCCACGGACGCCGACGGCGACACCGCGGCCGGCTCCTTCCGCGTGGTCGTCGATGACGATCTGCCGGTGCTGCTGAACAGCGGGCAAATCAACTATCGCGAGCTCACCGTCGACGAGGAAGGCCTGACGGTGGCCGGCGGCGCGCCCTTCGACGGCAATCCCGGCGATTCCTATGCCGACGGCGGCGATGTCGCGACACAGCAGCAGTCCGGCACCGCGTCGCTTGGCATCGCCTGGGGCGCCGACAACGGCTCCAGCCGCGCCGTGGCGTTCAGCGATACCGGCAATGCCGGCGCCAACGTCTCCGTGGCCGAGGTCGCCAATCTCACCTCCGGCGGCGCGCCGCTCGAGTTCGTCCTTATCGGCGGCGGCACGACGCTGATCGGCTATGTGGGCGGCGTCGCCCCGGCGGCCACCACCGATGCGGGTGTCGTCTTCCACGTTACGCTCGACGAGGCGGGTGACGGCTCCTTCGCCTACACCCAGGTTCTGCCCTTCGACCATCCCGTGGGCGACGATCTCTCGACCGATGGGGTCAACGAGTCCACCGAGGACGACCTGACCCTGACATTCAGCTTCACCGCGACCGACAGTGACGGCGACCCCGTCAGCGGGAGCTTCTCCGTCATCGTGGACGACGACGCCCCGGTGAACACCTCGAGCACCGCGTCCAACGCGCCCGGCTCGCTGGATCAGGGCGGCCTGGGCGGTGGCACCAGCGTGGCTGGAACGCAAAGTTTTGACTTTACGGGGGTTTTCCCGCCGACCCTTTCAGTTACACAAGGCGGCGTGACGGTGAGCGTTAACGAAGGCATGAACATGGGTCAGGCCTTCGGCACCGAGCTGACCTTCGCCGCCGCTCCGGGAGGCACCTTCTCCGTCGGCAGCTTCCAGATCGGCCTGAATGGCGCCGGCGCCACCCTCTATCCGAACATCCTGATCACGGCGACGGACATCAACGGCATCGTGGAGACGGTCGTCTTCACCGCCGGCAGCGTTGCCGCCATCAGCCTTCCGCTGCCCACCACGTTCAACCCGGCTGGTACGGCGCTCGATCCGGCGGGCTCGCCGCCTTCGGGTTTCGATCCTCTGCAGGTCGTTAGCCTGTTCATCGAACAGGCCGAGATGGTGTTCGCCAACGACCGCATCATCATCGACAACATCCAGGTGGATGAAACGGTGAGCGGCGGCGGCTCCGGCGGAACCATCTCCACCACCGTCGATCTCTCCGGCCTCGCCGACTTCGGCGCCGACGGCCCCGCGGCCGGCGGCGGCTATTCGCTGAAGACCTTCGCGTCCACCGGCTTCGGCGGCCTCATGGTCGGCGGCGATCCGGTCACCATCTCCTCCGACGGCGCCACGCTCACCGGCGTGGCCGACGGCAACACCGTGTTCACGGTGACCATCGACGCCAGCGGCGTCGCCACCTACACCCAGTATCTGCCCTTCGACCCGGCCGGCGGCACCATCGCGCTCGACTTCAGCCCCTATGTGCTCGCCACCGACAATGACGGCGACAACATCGGGCTGGGCACCGGCCAGTTCGTCATCACCATCGAAGGAGTTGTGCCGCCGCTGACCCAGGTCGCGGACCTCGCCGATATCGTCGAGGAGGAGCATCTCCAGAACTACAATCCCGGCAACATCCCCGGGATCGAAGGCTCGAACGGCAACGAGGACGGAGATGGCGCCGGCGACGACGACGTCCTGCCGGGCCAGGTGAACGAAACGCTCTCCTATGTCATCCGCACGGGCGCCCTGAGCGCCGTCGTCAGCGACGCTTCGGCGACCTTTACGGTCGATCCCGCCATCGTGACGCAACTGGGATTGAGCAATCTCATTCCGGTGATGCTGTCCACCAGCGATCAGCTCACCTCCAGGGGCGAGGACGTCAATTTCAGTTCCGTGTCGGTCAGCCCCGGATCGATAGTCCTGTTCGCCACGGCCGACAACGGGCGCGCCATCTTCGACTTCACCGTGTTCGAGGACGGTACCTATCACTTCAATCTGCGCGACCAGATCGACCATCACGAGATTTCCGCCGCCGACGATATCGAAGGCAGCGTGTTCATCGATCTGTCCGGCATCGTTCAGGCGAGTGCGGGCAGCCAGTCGATCCTCATTCAGAATTTCCTGATGCAGGTCATCGATGACGTACCCTTGCTCGACCCGATCACCGATCAGGATTTGTCCTACAGCCAGGCCCAGGCAGGGATCACGGAGAGCATCGGATTCTCCGTTGGCGCTGATGAAGACGGTGATATCCAGATTACCGGCATCACCGACCTGCCGGACATCACGGAGATCATCTCGGCCGATGGCCACATGGTCACCGCGACCTTCACCGCGACCGGCGAAGCGGCCTATACGTTGACCGTCGATCCGGTGGCCAAAACCTACAGCTTCCAGCTGCACTCGCCGCTGGTGGGCGCGACCTTCACCCAGACGGGCATTACCATTCCGCCGGGAAGTCCGGATGAGACCATCACGGTGCCGCTCTCTCCGGGCGCCAGCATCACCTTCGACGGCGTGACGTTCGATCCCTTCAGCGATCCGGATGACGGAAGCGACGACATCAACCCGAACGCCAACGGTTTCGGTGTCGGCAGCGGCAGCATCGATACCGACGAAGGCTTTGTCGCCACCTATACCGGCACGACGGCCACGTCGCTCACCTTCGATATCAACTTTGGAGGGGGGGTGAGTTCGACCTTTGTTACCTGGCAGGTGTTCAAGGGCGGTGTCCTTTTGGCGTCCGCGACTGACGTACAGGTGGACAACCCGCCTGGTTCCGGCGGCGCCAACGACATCGCTTCTTTCACCATCGACCCTGCCGGGGCATTCGATTTCGACGAGGTGCGCGTTCAGTTCGAGAATGTGGGCGGCAGCGCAAACATCGTCGTAGCCAATTTCTCTACCAATACGGTCTCGCTGCCCAGCGAGATTGAACTCGACGTCACCCTCGCGGCAACGGACGCGGACGGCGACGCGGTCAGCCAGTCCTTTACCATCGGTGTCGATAACGAGGCTCCGGTGATCGGCAACGTTTCCAGCGTCGAGGCGGTCGCGGGCATCAAGCCTTTCAGCCTCTTTATCGACGCGCCCACGGACGCGAACGGCGATGCTCTCACCATCACCATCCAGGACCTGCCGTCATATGGCACCGTGCAGTACTTTGACGGTACGGACTGGATCGACGTCGCGGTCAACGACACGCTGACCCCGCAGGAGCTGGAAAGCCTGCGCTTCGTCCCGCCGGCAAGCGCCCCCTGGCCGGATGGCTACAGCGCTGGCCAGATCGTCTATACGGTCTTCGACGGAACGGACACCGTGACGGGCGAGATCGACGTGACGGTTCAGCCCCAGGGCCTGCTGTATTTCAGCGCCAATGACGATGGCGGCGCCCGCGAGTTGCAGGTCTATGATCCCGACGGAGCGGGGGATGGCGTCAGCCGCATCTGGAACGCCAACATCGAGCCGACATCCCTGATCGAGTTCCAGGACAAGATCTTCTTTGCCGCCGGCAACATGGGCGATGGCCGGGAGCTCTATTTCTACGATCCCAATGACGATGCCTCCGGCATCCAGCTCGCGGCCAATATTCGCGGCGGTAGCGGCAGCAGCGATCCGGACTGGCTGACGGTGGTTGGCGACAAGCTTTATTTCGCCGCCAACGGGGCCAGCGGTACTGGTAGCAACCCGGAGCTCTACGTCTACGACGGTGTCAGCGCGACGCAGATCAGCGCCGACAACATCAACCCCGCCAATCTGGCCGGGTTCCAGGGCAAGCTCTACTTCTCCGCCAATACGGGCAACGGCAGCGAGCTGCACGTCTACGATCCCGTTGGGGGGACGCTCGTCGAGGTGGTTGACCTGCGTAACGGCGGCGCCGGCAGCGGCCCGCAATTCATCACCACCGTCGGCGACAAGCTCTACTTCATTGCGAATGGTGCCGGGGGTCCTGGCAGCAATCCCGAGCTTTATGTCTATGACGGCCTCAACCCGCCGACGCAGATCGGGCCAAACGACATCAATCCCTCCGATCTGGTCGAGTTCCAGGGCAAGTTGTTCTTCGCCGCCAATCTTGGCGGCGCGGACGGCAACATCGGCCGGGAACTGTATGTCTTCGATCCGGCCAATCCGACGGGCGGCATCGGCGGCAGCGGTATCTCGCGCGTGGATGACATCCGCGCCGGCTCCACGGGCAGTAATCCGCGGTTCATGACCGTGGTTCAGGGCATCCTGTTCTTCGCCGCCAACGTCTTCTTCGACGGCGCCACGGATGGCGGCAATGACGAGCTCTACATGTATGACGGCGTGAATCCGCCTCAGCTTGCCGTATCCAACATCAACATCAATCCCACCTGGCTGGCCGAGTTCCAGGGCAAGCTCTATTTCTCCACCTATCAGACTCTGCAGAATTATGGTCGGGAGATTTATGAGCTCGATCCCTGCGACTTGCCGCTCCAGAGCGGTGACCAGTTCTCACCCCTCGCCGATGTCAATCCCGGCGCCAATGACGACAGCAACCCGATCTGGATGACAGGCTACGGCGAGGACAGGACCCTCACCGGCACCGCGGAGAAAGACCTGCTGGTCGGCGGCTACGGCGACGACACCCTCGAGGGAGGCAATGGCGACGACCTGCTGTTCGGCGGCTATGGCGACGACATCCTCGATGGCGGCGCGGGCAACGATACGCTGTATGGCGGTCCCGGGAATGACGTGCTTATCGGAGGTCTCGGCGACGACACCATGTATGGCGACGTGGGAGCGGATACCTTCGTCCAGACCGAATTGAACGTGAACGACCTCATCGCCGATTACAACTTTGCGGAAGGCGACGAGATCGATCTCACCGCGCTGTTCGATCTGCCGACCTCGGGCAGCGCGCCCGACCTCACCAATATCGGTGACTATGTCTTCTACGACAGCGGCACCGGGGTTCTTTCGGTCGATGCTACCGGTAGCAGCAATTTCTCCGGTGGCGAGGCCATGACGGTGACCACCAACGGCACCGACGCGGCCACCCAGATCCGCATCGTTGTCGACGATACCGGCGGCAACGAAACCACCACTGTGATCGTTTAGGATCGCGGCCGAAATTTTCCGCCTCTCGTGGCCGCGCCGCAATCTCCGGCGCGGCCCGGTTTTTGTGGCCGGCGGGGACAACACGGCATCGTGCCGTCGAAGCCGCCGGAAAAATTTACGTCGAACGAATATTTGGCTTGATGCCATGGGGAGGAAAGGGGAGGTTTCGACCCTCTCAATCCCGCCGCGAGGACAGCCGACATGTCGAATGCCAAGCAGCCGCCCTTGATGGATTCGCCCGAAGCGCGGGAGATCTTTGCGTCTGAAGTGGTCGGTACGGGCCGCATCGGCAACAGCGTCGCCGTCAGCCTCGCCACCCATCGCTGGGTGGTGCCCGAGTTCGGCGACGACCTGAAGCTGGCCCGTGTCGTCGTCGCCCGCCTCATGCTCAGCAACGACGCGGCGCTGCAGTTGGCGCGGCGGCTCACCGCGCTTGCCCAGTCCGACGGCGCCCGGCCCGCGGCTCCGGCGGCGCAGGGCCAGCCGGCGCCGGGAAAGACCATCACCGGACGGCTGCCGGTGTCGGTCCTGCGTCCCGCTCCCGTCGCCACCATGCACGAACGCTCTCTCGGCAAGGGCGTCCCGGCGCAGGCCAAGCCGGCGGCCGAGACCGTCCGCAAGCCCGATTCGGCCGGGAAGCGGAAATCTTCGGCTAAGGGCGCGCGCAAATCCGCAAGAAAGGCCCGCTGACAGGGGGCCGGATGGATTTTCCGGGTTTTATGCGGTTTCACCTGTCCCTTTACTGTGGCACACAGGCAACAATGCTGGAAATTTCCTGGCCACGGCGCGCCATCCGTCCGCCCTTGCTTGATGGGCGGTGGCGGGGGTGAGATTATGGGCCGCTCGCGTGGAGCGTGCAGGAGGGGACCTTGAGGAAATCGCTGCTGGTTGCCGCTGTATCTTGCCTTTTCGTCATGGGTCCGGCCGCGACCGGCCCCGCCCGGGCGGGAGGGGACTATATCTCCGGCGCCAAGGGGACCGGCTATTGCCGTGCGGTGGAGCAGGCCCATGTGCTGATCGGCTACGAGGATCGCAGGGCGCTCAAGGAAGAGGTCTTCCGGCGCTACGAGCACGCGCTCGCCGTCTCCACCGATCCCAGGACCCACTCTTCCATTTCGCCGCTTTTCCTGTGGTCGCACGAGGCCAAGATCGAATGCGCCAAGGCCTATGGCTTCCTGCGCAAGCGCAAGGAATGGCATAGCGTGCGCAGCGACGAGATGCTGCAGCGCTGCGACTGCTTCTACGAGCGGATGCTGCAATACACCTACCGCTGAAGAGACCGTCCGTCTGTTCCCGGCATTTCCCCGATTAAGGCTGCCGGAGGCTTCCCCTCTGGCCCCGTCGGGATATTGTGGTAGCGTTGCGCCGCAATAGCGGCAGTCCGACCGCCGCTCCCTGGAGCCCGATTTCAGTGCTGCGCGAAGTCATCCGCGACAAGAAGCCGGAAGAAGCCGCGGACGCGCGTCCGGCGGCCGGCGCCGCCGCATTCGCCGGCGGGCCGGGGGCCGGCGCATTGCCCAAGTGGATGACCAGCACGGCGGACCGCGAGGATCTCGATTTCATCCGCGAGTCGGAGGCCGCCCTGCGCGACGCCCCGGCCAGGGGCTCGACCGTATTCCTGCTGGCCTGCCTTGCGCTCGCCGTCACCTTCGTCGCCTGGGCCTATTTCGCCGAACTGGAGGAAGTCGCCCGCGGCGAAGGCCGGGTCGTGCCGTCCACCAGGATGCAGGTGGTGCAGTCGCTGGAAGGCGGCATCGTCAAGGCCCTTGAGGTGCGCGAGGGCGACGAGGTCACGAAGGGCCAGGTCCTCATCCGCATCGACGACACCGGGTTTGCCTCCGACGTGGGCGAACTCAAGGCCAAGGAGCGCGCCCTGCGGGTGCAGACCACGCGGTTGCGTCACGAGGCCAGCGAACGCGGCGACGACGAGCTGGTTTTCCCTGCCGAACTTGCCCAGGAAGCAGCGGACGAGGTCGCCAACGAGCTGGTGCTGAACTCCATCCGCCGCAACAACCTCAACACCCAGTTGCGGGTTCTCGATGAGCGCCTCGAACAGAAGCGGCGCGAGCTGGCCGAGCTTCAGGAGACCCAGAAGCGGCACAAGGAAAGCCTGGCCATCGCCATTCAGGAGTTCGAGTTGAAGAAGCCGCTGGCCGAGCGCGGCATCGTCCCCAAGACCGACGTGCTGCGCCTTGAGCGGGAAATCGCCGATCTGAAGGGTCAGGTGGCCACGACCGAACAGTCCCTGCCGCGTGGCGAATCCGCCGTCCGCGAGACCGAGCAGCTTGTCCAGGAACAGAAATACAAGTTCCGCGTCGAGGCGCAGACCGAACTCAATACAAAGCTATCGGAATTGGCAATCGTTCAGCAATCATTACGCGGAGCGACCGACAAGGTCCGGCGCACCGACATCCGCTCGCCCGTGGATGGCCGCGTCAACAAACTGCATGTGAATACCGTCTCCGGCGTGGTCCGCGCGGGCGAACCCATGATCGAGATCACGCCGATCGAAGACAATCTGCTTGTAGAAGTGCGGATCAAGCCAAGCGACATCGCATTCATACGGCCCGGCCAGAAGGCGCAGGTCAAGATTTCTGCGTATGATTATACAATTTACGGAATAATACCTGGAAATGTGGAGATTATTTCTCCAGACAGCACAGTAGATGAATCAACAAAAGAGATTTACTACGCGGTAACCATAAGAACTACTGAATCAGATTTACGGAAAGGCAACGAGTCTCTGCCTATTATCCCTGGAATGGTCGCGACAGTCGACATAATTACAGGGGGCAAGAGTGTACTCGACTATATCCTCAAGCCGATCCTCAAGGCTCGGCACGAGGCGCTCAGGGAGCGCTAGGTCCCCGGGGGCGCCACTGTCCGCCTTGGCGGCGCTGGTTTTCGGCTTCGTCATCCTTCTGCAGGCATTCGAGCCTTCCCTCGCCAGCACACCCTCGCGTGAAGGCGGCACGCCCGACCGTGCTGAACGCGGCCAGCCGCTCCTGCCTTCGTTTCCGGAAGTGGAGTTCGGCGTCTTCGGTTCGATTCCCCTGAAGGCGACCATTTCGCCCTATGCCGCGAAGTGGACCGACCTGAAGGAGCGCGTCGAGCGCGAGCGCGAGACCTATGCGGCCTGCGAGCGCGGCGACGGTGCCTGCACGCCGCGGGTGAAGGCCTGGCAGGACAGCCTCGCCAGCCTGCGCGGACGTCCGCAGCTCGAGCAGATCGGGATGCTCAATCGCCGGATCAACAGCCTGATCGCCTATCGCGACGACCAGCAGGCCTTTGGCCGGAAGGACCATTGGGCCACTCCGCTGGAGAGCCTCAACGGCAGCGGCGATTGCGAGGACTACGCCATCCTGAAATTCTACAGCCTGCTGCAGCTCGGCTTTTCCGACGGCCAGATCCGGCTGGCGATCGTGCGCGATACCCGCCGCCGGCTGCTGCACGCGGTGACCACCGTCGAGATCGACGGCCGCGTCTACGTGATGGACAACCTGTTCGACGACCCGGTCGAGCATCATCACGTGCTGAAATACGCGCCGTCCTTCACGGGCAACCTGGCCGATCAGTGGGTGCACATCGTCACCCGCGAAATCCGCGCAAGGTTCGTGGATCAGGTCGAGCGCCGGCTTGCGGGCAAGCACGGGGACCGCCAGCAAGCCGCTGGCCGCGGCCAGCAGCCCCCGGCGCAGGAATATGCCGTCGATCCCCTGGCGCTGCGGGCGGCCTGGACCTGATCGCGGCCTGATTTCGATCCTCCGAATGGACGGCCCGGCGGTTTGCGCCGGGCCGTTCGCCGTTTCAGCCGGGCCGTCCGCCGATTCGGCTGAACTGCACAAAAAATAAGCCGTTTTCGGCCGCCGGCCGGTCCCCGGGCATGCCATTTCATGCCCGGGGAGCGGGCGGGCGCCATTTTTGTCCGCGAAATTAAGGCAAACCGGGATTTTCCGAAAAAAATCTACGGCTTGCCCTGTTTTTGCCGCCCCGGATTGCCTATACTAAGCTTTCGTTAAGCATGCGAGTGGACCCGTGGGGAGGGGCGGCAATCCTCGGGGACAGGGATCGTCCGCCGGACCCGGGATCTTGGACAATGGCTCTCGCATTCAACCCATCTGCTACGAAGGCGGTTCCTTCTGTCGAGGCCGGTAGCGATCCGGTCCGGGTGCCGGAAGCCGGTCTCCTCCACGGCGCGGATTTCCTCAGGTCCGGACTCGACCTCAAGCTCGTAGCCGCCGACGGCGGCGAATTCCTGATCGTCAACTATTTCGCCACCGGCAATCCGCCTCATCTGGTGGCCCCCAACGGCACGTCGCTTGATGGCCACACGGTCTCGCTGCTGGCGGGCCCGCTGGCGCCGGCGCAATACGCCCAGGCGGGCTCCGCGCCGGCCGCGGGCACGTCGTCGGTGGGCAAGGTCACCAACCTCGAAGGCGAGGTGACCGTCCAGGCGGCCGACGGCAGCTCGAAGCTGCTCAAGGTCGGCGATCTCGTCTTCCAGAGCGACGTCATCACCACGGGCAAGGGCGGCCTCATAGGCATCACGCTGGTGGACGGCACGGTGCTGTCCCTGCAGGAGTCGGGCAAGCTCGTCCTCACCGAGGTGGTCTACGATCAGGCGGGCTCGTCGAATTCGGCCCTGCTCAATGTGCTTGAGGGCACCTTCTCGCTCTTCGCCGGCAAGATCGCGCCCACCGGCGACATGAAGATTCAGACGCCGATCGCCACCATGGGCATTCGCGGCACGTCGATACTGGGCGTCAACGTGAACTCCCTCGGCGGCCGTCTGGCGCTGACCCAGGACCCCGATGGCCATATCGGCTTCGTCAACGTCTTCAACAACCTGAATGGCGACCTGTTCACCGTCCTGAACACGCTGTTCTCCAAGATCACGCTGACCGACAACGGCATGCTGCTGCTGTCGGCCAAGAGCGCGGACGAACTCGCCTTCGACCAGCAGCTCACGCAGCTCCTGCACGATTTCGTTCCGCAGTCCGGACCGGAAGGGCAGCCGCAGCCGCAGAGCGGACCTCCGTCCTTCTTCGACAGCAACAAGGGCTTCCAGGACATCATATTCGAGGGCGCGCCGAGCACGCCGGAGAACCAGCTTCTCATTCCCTCGGAGCTTCTGATTCCGCTGATCGAGACCCTGCTCCAGGACGAGAACATCCAGCGCGCCATCATCGAGGCCATCGACGAGCAGCCGGATGCAGGCTCCATCGAATTGCAGCCCATCGCCGAGAACGACCTGACGGTCGTCGGTCCGGACACTCCCGAGGTCGAGTCCAGCCTGCCCTTCAGCTTCGGCTCCTCGGGCGCGGGCAAGGTCGGCTTCCAGAACCTCGACGGCCAGCCGGTCGTCTCTAACGGCCAGCCCGTGACGCTGAACGGCCAGCCGCTCACCTATTCCTGGGACGCGGGTACGAACACCCTGACGGCCATGGCCGGCCAGACGCCGATCTTCTC
>JBFWSL010000114.1:0-10988 GCA_050248375.1 Hyphomicrobiales bacterium
GGTCACCGGCGCCGGCGCGGGGCTTGGCCGCGCCATATCGGAGGAATATGTCCGGGAGGGCGCTCGGGTCTTTGTTTCGGACCTCGATCTGGCCGCGGCGCGGGAGACCTGCGACCACATCGGCGGCGGCGATGCGACCCCGCTGGAGCTGGATGTCCGCCGTCCCGAGCAGATGACCGCCGCGGTAGCCGCCATTGGCGGGGATGCCGGGAAACTCGACGTGCTGGTGAACAATGCCGGCATCATTCACCGGGCGGATCTGCGTCATATGGACGATGGGCAGTGGGAAGATATCATCGCGGTCAACCTGACCGGCGCGGTCCGCGCCGCCCGGCAAGTCCTCGACCTGATGCGCGCGGCGGGCGGCGGATCGATTATCAACCTGTCCTCCATCATGAGCATCCGCCATCTGCGCCAGACCGGCGCCTACTCCACCACCAAGGCGGCCATCTCCGGCTTTTCGCGCAGCCTTGCGGTCGAATACGCGCCCTACAACATACGGGTGAACTACATCTGCCCCGGCTACGTGGAGACGGCGCTCACCCGCAAGATTCTGCGCAACCCCGCCGTGCGCAAGGCGCTGCTCATGCAGACCCCCATGGGACGCTTTACTTCCGCCAGCGACGTCGCCAAGGCGGCACTGTTCCTTGCCTCCGACGATGCGCTATTCATTACCGGCTCGGGCCTGACCGTTGACGGCGGCATGAGCATCGCGCTCTGAAGCAGCGGCACACGCCCGGGGAGGGAGCGGTGGCCAAACGGCTTTTCGACATCGTGGTCACGCTCGCCGCGCTTCCCCTGTTGCTGCCGCTTGGAGCCGCCGTCGCCCTGCTGGTGCGCCTGCGGCTGGGCTCGCCGGTGCTTTTCTCGCAAGCGCGCCCCGGTCTCGGGGGCAAACCCTTTCGCATGTACAAGTTCCGCACCATGACCGATGACCGGGACCGGACGGGCCGGCTGCTGCCGGACGAGAGGCGCATGACGGGGCTGGGGCGCACGCTGCGCCGCTACAGCCTCGATGAGTTGCCCGAGTTCTGGAACGTGCTGAAGGGCGACATGAGTCTCGTGGGTCCGAGGCCGCTGCTCATGGAGTACCTGCCGCTCTACTCCCGCGAGCAGGCGCGCCGCCACGAGGTCCGGCCCGGCATAACCGGCTGGGCCCAGGTGAACGGACGTAACGCGCTCACCTGGGAGCAGAAGTTCGCCCACGACGTCTGGTACGTGGACCATCGTTCCCTGCCGCTGGATATCGGCATACTGCTCCGCACGGTCTGGAGCGCGCTGCGGGGCGAGGGCATCTCGGCCAAGGGACATGCAACCATGCCGCCGTTCAGGGGAGAAGAGAAGCAGGCGCCCGCGACGAGGCGCGAGTAGCCGCGCCGCGCGTCAGCGCTCTACAGGTCGCGCACCGTCTCCTCGATCAGTCCGTCCACCACGGCGCGCAGGGCTTCTTCCTCGCTGGCGCCGTTTTCAAGGAAGGCCGCGTAGCGCTCCGACTGCCGGTCGGCGCTGGTGCCGTCCCGCACGATGCCGCGGGCGTGCTCCACTTCTTTGCGGCAGTCGAAGAATTCGATGTCCTCCCGCACCAGCTCCAGCAGCTCCTCCAGCAGGTCCTTGAAGGGCACAATTTCGCCCCGGCCGAAATCCACCAGTCCGGAGGCCATGCCGTAGCGCTTGGCCCGCCAGCGGTTCTCCTTGACGAGGAAGGGTGAATAGTGCCGCCAGCGCTGGTTCCGCCGCCGGAGCCGATACAGCATCCGGCAGATGCACACGAACAGGGCCGCGATGGCGATGGTGTCGTTCAGCAGCGGACAGACGTCGGTGATCCGCATTTCCAGCGTGGGAAAGCGCCCGCTCGGCCTCAGGTCCCACCACACCTTGGTGGAGTCCTCGATCAGGCCTGCCTTCACCAGCACCTCGATGCTGCGCTGATACTCGTCGTTACCGGAAAAGTGTTCCGGCAGGCCCGTGCGCGGCAGTTCGTCGAACACCGACAGCCGATAGGATTTCAGGCCGGTGAGCTGGCCCTGCCAGAAGGGCGAGGAGGTCGAAAGCGCCAGAAGATGCGGTAGGAAGTAGCTGAGCTGATTCATCAAATCGATCCTCAGCTCGTCGTCCTCGATGCCTACGTGAACATGCATGCCGCAGATGATCATCCGCCGCGCCACCACCTGCAGGTCGCGCGCCAGCGCGTGATAGCGGTCCTTGTCCGAGTGGCGCTGGGCGCTCCATCGCGCCGAGGGGTGCGTGGACGCGGCGATCGGAGCCAGCCCGAACTCGCCAGCGATGTCGGCGATCGTGCGCCGAAGCCGGGCAAGCTCCGCCTTTGCCTCCGCGGGAGACGCGCAGACCTTGGTGCCCACTTCGATCTGGGAACGCAGGAATTCCGCCGACACTTGGGAGCCGAGCGCCGCCTGGCATTGCGGCAACAGCTCGGCCGGCGGATCGGTGACCAGCTCGCGCGTTTCCCTGTCCACGAGGAGATATTCCTCCTCGATGCCGACGGTGAAGGTCGGAGCAGGGCGGCTCATGCGTGAAGATCGCACATGGCCGCGGCCTATAGAAGCCGTTGCAACAGGTCCCCGACCAAATAGGCGACCCCTGCCGACGCCAGGCCGATGACGAGGGTTTCCAGGCCGTTCCGCCACCAGGGAGCGGGCGACCACCGGCTGCGGAAGGAGCCGATCAGGAAGAAGGTTGCGCCTGTTGCGACCGCCGAGGCGGCTACGCTCGCCTCGAGGCCGAACGCGAAGGGTGTGATGGGGACGGAGCCGCAGATCACGAAAGCGGCGAAGGTGGCCAGTCCCGCCGTCCAGGGGGAGCGCGTCACCTTGGGCAGGCCATGCTCCTCCACCATCATGGTGTCCAGCCAGCGTTCCCGCTTTTCCGTGATTGCCGCGACGGCCGCCTCCAGGGCCTCGTCCTTGAACCCCTTGGCGATGAAGATTTGCCTGATTTCCTCGCGCTCGCCTTCGGGGGCCAGTTCGATATGGCGTTCCTCCATGTCTCGCGTGAAGCGGTATTCCTCGATCTCGGTGCGGGTTCCGGAATAGTTGCTGGCGGCCATGGAGAGCCCGTCCGCCAGCAGGTTGGCCGCCCCCAGGATCAACAGGTAGCGTACGGAAAGTTCCGCGCCCACCGCCCCGGCCACGATGGCGAAGGTGGTCACGGTGCCGTCGATGCCGCCATAGACGAAATCGCGCAGGTAGCTGGGTTTCGGTCCCGCCCGCAGCCGTCTGGCGATGGCGGCGGGCTCATGGCTGTGCTCGAGGCGCGTAATACGGGGCATGCATGTCCCTCCGTCCGCTGAAAACCCGCGATTTCCCGCGGGGAATCGCTTGCTGACCCCCCGCACTAGTCATGCGGTAACCTATGGCTTATATAGCTGGCAAATCGAGCGCCGCGCCTGCATTTCTGCGCTTATGGCCGCGACAGGACACCTTGGGTGCCGCCGCGGCCGGCAGCGAATGCGGGCCGTTTTTGAATGGGAGTGTTAAGTCGTCATGGCCGCTCAGTGGACACCGGATAGCTGGCGCGGGAAGCCGATCCAGCAGGTCCCCGACTACCCGGAACCCGCCACCCTGACCGAGGTCGAGAAGCAGCTCGCGACGTTCCCCCCGCTCGTTTTCGCAGGCGAGGCGCGCGACCTGAAGTCCCGGCTGGCGAAGGTCGCCGAGGGCAAGGCCTTCATGCTCCAGGGCGGCGACTGCGCCGAGAGCTTCGCCGAGCATCACCCGGACAACATCCGCGATTTCTTCCGCGTCCTGCTGCAGATGTCGGTCGTGCTGACCTACGCTGGCGGCTGTCCGGTGGTGAAGGTCGGCCGCATCGCCGGCCAGTTCGCCAAGCCGCGTTCCGCCCCGACCGAGAAGCAGGGCGACCAGGAGCTGCCGTCCTACCGCGGGGATATCGTCAATGACATCGCCTTCGAGGCGGAGTCGCGCGCGCCCGACCCGCGCCGCATGCTCATGGCCTACCGCCAGTCGGCGGCGACGCTGAACCTGCTGCGCGCCTTCGCCCAGGGCGGCTACGCCAACCTGGAGCGCGTGCACCAGTGGAACCTCGGCTTCCTTAAGGACAGCCCCGTTGAACACCGCTATGCCGAGCTCGCGGACCGCATCTCCGAGAGCCTGGATTTCATGCGCGCCTGCGGCGTCAACGCGGACAACACGCCCGAGCTGCGCTCCACCAGCATCTACACCAGCCACGAGGCGCTGCTGCTGGGTTACGAGCAGGCCTTCACCCGCGTCGATTCCACCACCGGCGACTGGTACGCGACCTCCGGCCACCTGCTGTGGATCGGCGACCGCACCCGCCAGCCCGACCACGCCCATGTGGAATACATGCGCGGTATCAGGAACCCGATCGGCCTGAAATGCGGCCCCTCGCTCAAGCCCGATGAACTGCTGAAGCTCATCGACATCCTGAGCCCCGATAACGAACCGGGCCGGCTGACCCTGATCGCCCGCTTCGGTGCCGAACATGTGGGCAAGCACCTGCCGGGCCTCATGCGCGCGGTGAGGAAGGCCGGCCGCAGCGTCGTTTGGTCCTGCGATCCCATGCATGGCAACACCATCAAGGCCGCCACCGGTTACAAGACCCGGCCCTTCGACCTGATCCTGAAGGAGGTGGAAGCCTTCTTCGACGTGGCGCAGGCGGAAGGCTGCCATCCCGGCGGCGTGCATCTGGAGATGACCGGCCAGAACGTGACCGAGTGCATCGGCGGCGCCCGCACGGTGTCGGAGGCGGACCTGCGTGACCGCTACCACACCCATTGCGATCCGCGCCTGAACGCCGACCAGGCGCTCGAGCTGGCCTTTCTGATCGCCGAGCGTCTCAAGCGCGACCGGGCCCAGGCGGGCTCGCCACAGCGCAAGGCCGCCAACGCCTGACAGGGGAGGGAAGGGCCACTTTCGGCCTGCTTGTGGGCGGGTCACGGCCCGCCTAAGGTGCCGCCATGTCAGGACAGATCGGCGACAGCCTGCGCATCGCGCTCGGCCAACTCAACCCGCTGGTCGGGGATCTGAAGGGCAATTCCCGCAAGGCGCTGGAAACCTACGCCCGGGCGAAGGCGAACAACGCCGACCTGCTGGTCCTGACCGAGCTGTACATCACCGGCTATCCGCCCGAGGACCTGATCCTGAAGCCGGCCTTCGTGGACGCGGCCATGCAGGCTGTGCGCGAGATGGCGAAAGCGACCGCTGGCGGCGGCCCGGCCATGATCGTCGGCACCCCCTGGGCCGAGGATGGAAAGGTCTACAACGCCGCCGCGTTGCTGGACGGGGGCGAGGTCGTCACGGTCCGCTACAAGGCGGACCTTCCCAACTATGGCGTTTTCGACGAAAAGCGCGTCTTCGCCGCGGGACCGATGCCGGGCCCCATGAACTTCCGCGGCGTGCGCATCGGCGTGCCTGTCTGCGAGGACATCTGGGGCGAGGAGGTCTGCGAGTGCCTGAGCGAGACCGGCGCGGAGATACTCATCGTCCCCAACGGCTCGCCCTACACAAGCACCAAGGTCGACCAGCGCATGAACATCGCCACGGCCCGTATCGCCGAGACGGGCCTGCCCATGCTCTACGTCAACCAGGTGGGCGGCCAGGACGAACTGGTCTTCGATGGCGCGTCCTGGGTGCTCAACGCCGACAGCTCGCTCGCCTTCCAGCTTCCGGCCTGGGAGGAGAGCTATGGCGTCACCGAATGGCGGCGCGAGAAGGGCGTCTGGGTCTGCCTTGCCGGGTCCAAGGCCATCGTCGAGGAGCGGGACGAGGCGGACTATCTCGCCTGCGTCGTCGGGCTGCGGGATTACGTCAACAAGAACGGCTTCCCCGGCGTCGTGCTCGGCATGTCCGGCGGCATTGACTCCGCGCTCTGCGCCGCCATGTCGGTGGACGCGCTCGGACCCAAGAGGGTCCGCTGCGTGATGATGCCCTACCGCTACACCAGCAACGAGAGCCTGAACGACGCCGGCAAATGCGCCGAGGCGCTGGGCGCACAATACGATATCCTGCCCATAGCCGAGCCCGTGGACGGCTTCGGCCGCAGCCTGGACCCGTTGTTCGACGGCCTGCCGGCCGACACCACCGAGGAGAACATCCAGTCGCGCGCGCGCGGCACGATGCTCATGGCCATATCCAACAAGTTTGGCTCGATGGTCGTGACCACCGGCAACAAGTCGGAGGTGTCGGTCGGTTACGCCACCCTCTATGGCGACATGAACGGCGGCTTCAACCCGATCAAGGATCTCTACAAGACCCGCGTCTATGCGCTGTCAAAGTTCCGCAACGGGCACCGCCCGAAGGGATGCCTGGGCCCCGAAGGGATCGTCATTCCGCCGAATATCCTTGTGAAGGCGCCCACGGCCGAGCTGCGCGATAACCAGAAGGATCAGGATTCGCTGCCTCCCTACGAGGTGCTCGACGACATCCTGACCTGCCTGGTGGAGAACGAGATGCCGCTTGCCGGCATCGTCGCGCGCGGCCACGACGCGGAGATTGTGCGCAAGGTCGAGCGGCTGCTCTATCTCGCCGAATACAAGCGCCGGCAGGCGGCGCCCGGAGTGAAGATCTCCTCGCGCAATTTCGGCCGCGACCGCCGCTACCCCATCACCAACCGCTTCCGCGAGACTGTCGGCTAGCTGGGACAGGCTATGGCCATGAGCGTCAGGCAGGCAGGGACTGGCAGGCATTCGCCGCGGTTTCTCATCGGCATGATGTGCCTGGCGCAGTTGCTGACCATGCTGTCGATCTCGGTCTACGCCGCGCAACTGGCCCGCCTGCGTGACCTGTGGTCCCTCACCAACACCGAGGCCGGATGGATCGGCGCCGCCTATTTCGTCGGCTACACGATCGCGGTGCCGGTGCTCACCAGCCTGACAGACCGCATGGATCCCAGGCGCATCTATTTCGCCGGCTGCGTGCTGCTGGCGGTGGGCTGCGCCGGCTTCGGGGCGATGTCGCAGGGCTTCGGCAGTGCGGCGCTGTTCCACGCCCTTGCCGGCGCGGGCCTCGCCGGAACCTACATGCCTGGCCTGAAGGGCCTGCTGGACCAACTGGACGAGCAGTATCATTCCCGCGCCAGCGCCTTCTATACCGCCAGTTTCGGCCTTGGCGCGGCCCTGTCCTATCCCTTCAGCGCCTATGTGGCCGAGGCGATCGGCTGGTCATGGTCCTTTTACGGGGCCGGCTTCGCCGGATTGCTGGCGGCGTTGCTGGTCGGCGCCGTCCTGCCGGGGGCGGACCATGCGAAACTCAATCTCGCCAGCACCCGTCTGCTGGATTTCCGTCCTATCCTCCGCAACAGGGCCGTGCTTGCCTACACCATAGGATACACGGTGCATTGCTGGGAGCTGTTCGGCATGCGCACCTGGGTGGTGGCCTACCTGCTCTACGCCCAGGGGCTGCATGGAACGGCGCCTGGCTGGGCGGCTCCCGCGCTGGTCGCGGCGCTTCTGACCGTGATCGGCGTGCCGGTCAGCATCTATGGCAACGAACTTGCCATGTGGCTGGGGCGCCGGCGCTTCGTCATCGGCGTGATGTGCGCCTCGGCCCTGGTGTGCTTCGTCATCGGTCCCGTCGCGCAGGTTTCATACTGGCTGGCGGCGCTCATCTGCATCCTGCACGGGGCGACCGTGATCTTCGATTCCGCCTCGCTGACCGCCGGGGCGCTGGGCAATGCGGAGCCCGGATACCGCGGCGCGACCATGGCGGTGCACTCGACGCTCGGCTTCGCCGGAGCAACCTTTGGCCCGCTCGTCTTCGGGCTGGCGCTGGACGCGGGCGGCGGCCAGACGCCCATGGGCTGGTGGCTGGGCTATGCCCACATGGGCATGGTGCTGCTGGCGGGAGCCGCCGTGCTGTGGCTGTTGCGCGCGCCGCCGGTTACCGGGGATCTGCGCTGACGATCACTGCGGCCGCTGGAGCCCGCCGGCGGCGGGGGCCTTGTCCTGCGCGACCTGCGGCGGCGGCTCGCCCTTGATCTTGCCCTCGGCGATGGCCTTCTGGTTGTAGGCGTCGATCTCGGCCGGGTTGTACTCGGTCACCTTGCAGGAGCAGCCCTTGACGTATTCCTTGCGGAAGCGGAAGGCGTTCGGCGTGCCCGCATAGGCCGTGGAGCCGTCGGCGGAGATCATCTGCTCCGGCTCCTCGCCGGGATTGCGATGGACAAAAAGCTCCGCCGGCGCCGCGCATTGGGCCTGGCAGGCGGAGATGTCGTTGTTGAACTGGCTGGGCAGCGCCGAATAGCTGACCGGGAAATAGAAGCCGTCGCAGGTGCGCACGCACAGCGTACGGTAGGTGGCGAAGGCCTCGATCCGCGAGGTCTGCAGGTTGTCCCGGCGCGGATAGTCGTAGTCCGGCCCGCCGAAGATGCTGGAGAAGAAGCCGCCGGTGCTTTCTCGCCGCCGGGCCTGCTGCTGGTACTGCCGTCCGCAGCCCGCGCGGGCAAGCGCGTCGATCAGTTCGTCCTGCCGCCGCCGCGCGTTGCCCGGATTGGTCATCGCCTGCTTCTGCTGCTCGAGCCGGGTGAGCTGGCGGCGGGCGTCCTCCACCGCGTCGTTCATGCGCAGGCATTTCGGCGAGCGGACCAGGGCCCGGCCGAAGATGAACACGCTTTCGTAGCAGCCGCCATTCTCCATGGCCGCCTGCGTGCCCTGGAATATCCGGTCGTATTTCCGGATGTCCTCGTCGATCTGCCGGAGCTGGTCGCCACGGTCGCTATTGGTCCGGTTGGTCCAGTCGTTGGCCAGCTCCTGTTCAAGCTGGATGCAGCGCAGTTCCTGCGCGGAAAGTTCGCGCTGCTGGCCGCCTTGCGGGTAGGCCTGGGGCGCCTGCGGGCCCGCCGGGTAGGAGGGGCCGGGATAGCTTTGCTGCGACTGGGGATAGACCGGCTGTGAAGGAATGGGCGGGCCGCTCTGGGCCAGCGCGGCCGCAGCGCCGCCAGCGGCCAGGGCGCCTGCGATCAGCGCCAGCCGCAGCCGGACCGTGGCGCGTCTGCCGCGCGCCCGCAGGCCCTTGCCTTCATTCCGGTTCGTGAGCACGGGTGCCATTCCTTGGCGCGATTATGCGAGTGTCCAGCATCCCGGGTCAATGCGGCGTCAATAAGTCACCGCACGGCCCGGAATCGGGGCCTCGGTCACCATTCATCATAAAACCCGCGCCCGCGCAAACGGCTTGACCTCGGGGGGCCATATCCACCATTCTCCGCGCCATGACGGCGACGGCGCGAATTCCGGCAATTAACCTCGGTTGCATTATTGGCGACTAGCATCATCGCTGGCGCGGCCGTTCAATACTTCCCGATAGACCGAAAGGAACGCCCCGCCAGCCGGCAGGAGAGGGTGCATTGGGTCTTGTTCTCTACAACACGCTGACGCGGAAGAAGGAGGCTTTCGAGCCCCTCGATCCGGAGAACGTGCGCATGTATGTGTGCGGACCCACGGTCTACGACTACGCCCATATCGGCAATGCCCGGCCGGTCATCGTCTTCGATGTGCTGTTCCGCCTGCTCCGCCATCTCTATGGCGAAAAGCATGTCACCTATGTCCGCAACATCACCGACGTGGACGACAAGATCAACGCGCGCGCCGCTGAGGAGAAGGTCTCCATCGGCGACCTGACCGGGCGGACCACGAAGCAGTTCCACGACGACGTCGCCGCGCTCGGCTGCCTGCCGCCCACCGTCGAGCCGCGCGCCACCGAACATATCGGGCAGATGAAGGCCCTCATCGAGAGCCTTGTTCAGAAGGGTCACGCCTATGTGGCGCAAGACCATGTGCTCTTCGACGTGCCCTCCATGCCGGCCTACGGCAGGCTCTCCGGACGCTCCACCGACGAGATGATGGCCGGCGCCCGGGTCGAGGTTGCACCCTACAAGAAGGACCCCATGGACTTCGTCCTGTGGAAGCCTTCCAAATCGGGCGAGCCCTCATGGCCCAGCCCCTGCGGCATCGAAGCGTCCGGCCGCCCCGGCTGGCACATCGAATGCTCCGCCATGTCCGCCGCTCATCTGGGCGACGTGTTCGACATCCACGGCGGCGGCATCGACCTCGTCTTCCCGCACCACGAGAACGAGATCGCCCAGTCGGTCTGCGGCCACGGCACGCCGCTCATGGCCCGCTACTGGATGCACAACGGCTTCCTGCAGGTGGAAGGCGAGAAGATGTCCAAGTCGCTCGGCAACTTCATCACCATCCGGCAGTTGCTGCAGGACTGGCCCGGACAGGTCATCCGCTTCAATATGTTGCGGACCCATTACCGCCAGCCCATCGACTGGACATTGAAGAATCTTCAGGAGAGCGATCGGATTATCAATTCGTGGCTGGCATTCCCCGAGTTTATGAAGGGGGAGGACCAGACCTTTGCGCCGCTTGTCCTTGACGCCTTGCAGGATGACCTGAATACGCCCAAGGCGATTGCCGCGCTACACGAACTCGATGCCAAGGGGAATTTGAACGAACTGGCTTCGAGTCTGCGTGCGCTGGGTATCTCCGGCGAATTGGTCGATCCCCGCCGCGGCAAAATGGACGATACCCAGGTCGACGACCTGATCGCCGCCCGCAACGCTGCCCGCAAGGCGAGGGACTTCAAGGAAGCCGACCGCATCCGCGACGAGCTTGCCGCCATGGGCGTGCAGCTCAAGGACGAGAAGGACCCCGCATCGGGAGAGATGGTCACCACCTGGGAGCTCGCGCGATGATCATGCGGGCTCACTCATTCTCGTCATTGCCGGGCTTGACCCGGCAATCCATTCGGCCTGACCGCGGACGCTGTTGCTTGCCGCAATTCTGCATGGACCCCCGGGTCAAGCCCGGGGGTGACGAATATTGCATCCGCCTTCCGGTCCCCCGCAAGGGGGAAGGCGAAGAGAAGGAGTTCGCGCGATGAAGAAGCCCGACACGCCTTTCCCCAAGCACTGGCTGTTCTACATCGTGCTCAAGATCGGCCTGATCATCGCCGCCGTCGTGCTCGTGCTGCGCTTCTACGGCCTGCTGGGGA
>JBFWSL010000115.1:0-10988 GCA_050248375.1 Hyphomicrobiales bacterium
CGAGGAAACGCGATGTCATCCTGGTCTCCTCCGGCGCCATCGCGCTGGGGCGGCGCGCGCTCGGCCTCGCTTCGGGCGCGCTGCGGCTGGAGGAAAACCAGGCCGCCGCCGCGGTGGGACAGATCGGCCTCGCCCATGCCTATGAGGAACGCTTCCGCGCCCACAAGCTCGTCGCGGCGCAGATCCTGCTGACCCTCTCCGACACGGAGGAGCGCCGCAAGTACCTCAATGCCCGCTCCACCATGGAAACGTTGCTCAGGCTCGGCGTCATCCCGGTCGTCAACGAGAACGACACCGTCGCGACCAGCGAGATACGTTACGGCGACAACGACCGCCTCGCCGCGCGCGTCGCCAGCATGATGAGCGCCGACTGCCTGGTGCTGCTGTCCGACGTGGACGGGCTCTACACCGCCCCGCCCGGCTCCGGCGCCAGCGCCGAGCGCCTCGACGTGGTTACCTCCATCACCCCCGAGATCGAGGCCATGGCCGGCGACGCCGGCACCGAGCTTTCCCGCGGCGGCATGGTGACCAAGGTGCAGGCCGCCAGGATTGCCGTCGCCGCCGGAACCAACATGGTGATCTCGGACGGCAAGGACCTGCACCCCCTCGCCCGTCTCGGCGCGGGCGCGCCGGTGACCTGGTTCCTCGCCCAGACCAACCCCGTCGCCGCGCGCAAGCGCTGGATCGCCGGCGCACTGGTGCCGCGCGGGCGGGTGACGCTGGACGATGGCGCGGCGGCGGCGCTGGCGGCGGGCAAGAGCCTGCTGCCCGCGGGCGTCAAGGCGGTGGAAGGCGACTTCGACCGGGGCGATTCCGTCATCATCCTCGATGCCTCCGGCCGCGAGATCGGCCGCGGCCTCATCGCCTATGCCCATGGTGACGCGAGGGCGATCATCGGCCACAATAGCCGCGAGATTCCCGACATCCTGGGTTACAGCGGCCGCAAGGAACTGATCCACCGGGACGATATGGCGCTGAAAAGCAAGGACACCGCCAGCACATGAGACACGAGCCGGTCAGCGCCGCGGCCGCGCCCGACATCGCCACGCTCATGCGCGACATGGGCGCGCGCGCCGCCGCCGCCGCCGCCGCGCTCGCCCGGTCGTCCGCCGCCGCGCGCAACGCCGCGCTCGCGGCCGGTGCCGGGGCGCTGCGCGAAAGCGTGCCCGCGATCCTCGCCGCCAACGAGAAGGACATCGCCGCCGCCAGGGCCGCCGGGCGTCCGGACGCCTTCATCGACCGTCTGAAGCTCGACCGGGCCCGTATCGAGGGCATCGCCGGGGGCCTGGAAGAGATCGCCGCGCTCGACGACCCGCTGGGGACCGTGCTGGCCCGCTGGACGCGGCCCAACGGCCTCGTCATCGAGCGGGTGCGGGTGCCGCTCGGCGTCATCGGCATCATCTACGAGAGCCGTCCCAACGTGACCGCCGACGCGGGCGGCCTGTGCCTGAAATCGGGCAACGCCGTCATCCTGCGCGGCGGCTCCGAAAGCCATCGGTCTTCCCAGGCCATACATGCCTGCATCGCCGCCGGGCTGAAGTCGGCCGGCCTGCCCGTGGACGCCGTCCAGCTCGTTCCCGTCACCGACCGTGCCGCCGTGGGCGAGATGCTCGCCGGCCTTGGCGGACGTCTCGACGTGATCGTGCCGCGCGGCGGCAGGAGCCTGGTGGAACGGGTGCAGAAGGAGGCGCGCGTTCCCGTCTTCGCCCATCTGGAAGGAATCTGCCACGTCTATGTGGACGGCAAGGCCGACCTCGGCATGGCGCGGGAGATCGTCCTCAACGCCAAGCTGCGCCGCACCGGCGTCTGCGGCGCGGCCGAAACCATGCTGGTGGACCGCGCCTGCGCCGCCACTCACCTGGCCCCGCTGGTCAAGGCGCTGCTGGATGCCGGCTGCGAGGTGCGCGGCGATGCGGAGACCCGCGGAGCCGACCCGCGCGTAACGCCCGCGGGCGAGGACGACTGGGGCAAGGAATATCTCGACGCCATCATCGCCGTGAAGGTGGTGGATGGAGTGGGCGAAGCCATCTCCCACATCGCCCGCCATGGCTCCCGCCACACCGATGCCATCGTTACGGCGGACGACACGGCGGCGCGGAAATTCCTGAGCGAGGTGGACAGCGCCATCGTGCTGCACAACGCCTCGACCCAGTTCGCCGACGGCGGCGAGTTCGGCATGGGCGCCGAGATCGGCATAGCCACCGGCAAGATGCACGCCCGCGGCCCCGTCGGCGTCGAGCAGTTGACCAGTTTCAAGTACGTGGTCCGCGGCAGCGGACAGACCAGGCCGGTTTGACAGCCGGCGCCGTTTGACACAATGACAGCTTGATAAGGAACCGACCCTTGAGCAGGAAGCCCACGAAATCCTCCACGAAAAAGCCCGCGAAGAAGCCCGCCAGGAAAGCCGCAGCCGGCACGGCGAAGAAGGCTGCCTCCAGGGCGAAGACGGCCACCGCGAAGAAGACCGCCGCGAAGAAGAAGTCCGGCGCCCGCAAGCCCGCCGTCAAGAAGCCCTCAGCCCGAAAGGGCGCCGTGAAAAAGGCTCCGGCGAAAAAAACCACGGCAAGGAAGCCGGCGCCGAAGAAGGGCTCGGCGAAGAAGACGGCGGCGAAAAGGCCGGCTCCAGGGAAGACCGCCGCGAAGAAGGCCGCGCCGAAGAAGAAGGCTTCTCCGAAGAAGGCTTCGGCCAGGAAAGCCGCGCCGAAGAAATCCGCGAGCAAGGCCGGAACGCCGAAGAAGGCCACGGCGGGAAAAGCGGCTGCGAAGAAGACGGCTGCGAAGAAGGCGGCGGCAAGGAAGCCCTCGGCCTCGCGCAAGCCCGCTCCGGGAACCTCGCGCGCATCCTCGGCCGCCGCCAAGCGCGGCCGCGCTACCGGCGCCGGCGCCCGCTCCGGCGCGGCGCGCGCACGCACGCCCGCCAAGCCGATCCTGCCCGCCAAGGCGCCCGCCGCGAAGCCCAGGCCCAGGCCGAAAGCCTCCCGCCCCGCGGCAGGGCTCCCCGAAGCCCTCGGCCGCGGCCCGAACCCCTTCCCGCATCCGCCCGCCGCATCGCGCGGCATGGCCATCGGCCTGCTCGGCGGCTCTTTCAACCCGGCCCATCGGGGTCATCTGCACATCACCCTGGAAGCGCTGAAGCGCCTGGAACTGGACCGCGTCTGGTGGATGGTCTCCCCGGGCAACCCGCTCAAGCCGCGCAGGGGGCTGAAGCCCCAGGCCGACCGCATTGCGGGCGCCCGCCGCGTCGCCGCCGGCCATCCCCGCATCGAGGTGACCGGCTTCGAGGCCCGGTTGCCCGACGCCTACACTATCACCGCCATAGAATATCTGCGCTCCCGCAACCCGGGCGTGCGCTTCGTCTGGCTCATGGGCGCCGACAACATGGCCGGGTTCCACCTGTGGAAGGACTGGCGCAAGATCATGTCGAAGGTGGCCATAGCCGTGCTCGACCGGCCCGGCTACAGGCTGAAGGCCATCTCCTCGCCGGCCGCCCAGGCCTTCGCACGGAACCGCCTCGACGAGTCCGACGCGACCGGCCTGGCCACCCTGCCGCCGCCCAGATGGACGCTGCTTACCATTCCCCTGTCGAGGCAGTCGTCCACCGCGCTGCGGCGCGGCGCCGCTGCCTGACGGAACAATTTGATCGAGCGGCGATGTTGAAATCGCCGATTGCGCGGGGGTATGCTCGATTCGGCCGGCGGAGAGCCGCCGGCGCGCTCCGGCTGGCCGGCGCAAGGCCGCCGCGGGCGCTGAGCGAAACCGGATGAGGATGCACAGGTTGCGATCCCGCCAGATACAGCAAGGAATCCCCCCAGGACATGCAAATCCCTGACGAGGCGGCCCGTGGCGGCGCGCCTCTGTCCGGACATTCGCCCGTCGAAGGCGGTCCGGCAAATCTGTTGAGTACCGTTCTGGACATTCTCGACGACGCCAAGGCCGAGGATGTCGTGACCATAGGGCTGAAGGGCAAGTCCTCCATAGGCGATCACATGGTTGTCGCCTCCGGACGCTCGCAGCGCCATGTTGGCGCCATCGCCGACCAGCTCATCAGGAAATTGAAGGACGAGGGCCACGGCCGCACCCGCGTGGAGGGCATGCCCAATTGCGACTGGGTTCTGCTCGACGCCGGCGACGTCATCGTCCACATCTTCCGCCCGGAAGTGCGCAGCTTCTACAACCTGGAGAAGATGTGGTCGGCCGATCCGCCCGGTGACGCGGTCGCCGTCTAGCAGCCGCGGCCCCGAGGCGGAACAGCATCGCCCGGGCGATGCCGGAAGGTGAGCGCCCATGCGCCTGCACATAGCCGCCGTCGGCCGGCTGACGGACGGTCCGGAACGCGAAATTTACGATCGATACGTCAAGCTATGCGCCATGGGCCGCTCTGTCTCCCTTGGCGCGCCGGCGCTCATCGAGATTCCCGAGTCGAGAAGGGGGTCGTCCGCGCAGCGCTGCGCGGAAGAGGCCTCCGCCCTGCTTCGCAAGTCGCCTTCCGGCGCGGTGCTGGCCGCCCTCGACGTCACCGGCAAGCAGATGGGCAGCGAGGCCTTCGCCCGCTGGCTCGCCGCCAGGCGCGATGCCGGCACGGCCGACCTCGTCCTCGCCATCGGCGGCGCCGACGGCCACGGGCAGGAACTGCTCGAGGCCGCCACCGCCACAGTATCGCTCGGTCCCATGACCCTGCCCCACGGGCTGGCGCGCATCGTTCTCGCCGAGCAGGTCTACCGCGCCGTCACCATTTTGTGCGGCCACCCCTACCACAGGGCATGACACTTGTTTGGGCCGTATCTTGGCCGTAATTGGAAGCCATGACCTTGAGCTGGATGCAGGATCGCGGACGCCACGGGCGCAGGGCATGCGCCGTCGCCGCCGCGTTGCTGCTGGTGACCGCCACGGGTGGCTCCCGCGCCCAGGAAAACCTGACCCGCGAGCAGGTTCGCGAACAGCTCGAGGAACGCAAGGGCGAACTGGCCGCGACGCGGCAGCGGGAACTGGAACTCGCACGCGAGCTTGAGACCCTGGCCCGTGAAGAATCGGAATTGAAGGGCAAGTTGATCAGCGCGGCCCAGAGAGTGCAGGCGAGCGAAGCGCGCCTATCCGCCATCGAGAACCGTCTCGGCGGCCTCGAGGAGCAGCGCACGTCGCTGCGCGCTTCCATCAGCGACCGCCGGGAGAGCATCGCCAGCCTGCTCGGCAGCATGCAGCGCATAGGTCACGAGCCTCCCCCCGCCGTTGTGACCAGCCGCGACGACGCCCTCAAGATGGTGCGCAGCGCCATGCTTCTGGCCGCCGTCTATCCCAAGTTCAAGACCGAGGCCGACAGGCTCGGCCGCGAACTGCGCGACCTCAATTCGCTCGGCGACCAGATCCGCGGCGAACGCGACAGCCTGCAAGGCGAAAGCAGGACGCTGGAGGCGGAACGCCAGCGCATCGAGCAATTGCTGGAGGAGAAGAAGTCCCGCATGACCATAAGCGCGGACCGGCTGGCGGAAATCCGTGCCGCGGCCAAGCGTCATGCGGAATCCATCCAGTATCTCGACGAACTGGTTGCCCGCATGGACCAGGAGTGGGAAGCCGCCCGCCAGGCGCTCGCCCGGGCGGAAGCCGCCGCAAGGGCCGAGGAGGAGGCCGCCAGGGCCGCCGAGGCGGCCAAGCGCGAGGCCGAGGAGGCTCAAAAGACCGTGACCATAGCCCCCAACGGCAAGGTCGCTTTCCTCAGCCCCGGCCGCATCAAGCCCGCCGTGCCCTTTTCAGGGGCCAGGGGCACCATTGCCCTGCCCGCGCAGGGACAGCAAATCCGCGCTTTCGGCGCCCATGACGCCTCCGGCGCTCCGGTCCGGGGCGTAACCCTGGAAACCCGCGAAAACGCTCAGGTTATCTCGCCGAGCGACGGCTGGGTGGTGTTCGCGGACACTTTTCGCGACTACGGGCAACTCTTGATAATCGATGCTGGCGAGGGGTATCATATCTTGTTAGCGGGCATGCGGCGGATCGACGTGACGATCGGACAGTTTGTTCTGGCGGGCGAGCCGGTCGCGGTGATGGGCGGCAGGCAGCCGTCCCCTCGGTCGGCGTCATCGGGCTCGCGCCCTGCACTTTATATCGAATTCCGGAAAGACGGACGGCCCATAGACCCGGGCCCATGGTGGTCGCAGGGGTCTGAGAAGGTGAGAGGATGAAGCGGAAACCTGAAGTTGCCCTGTGGGCATTCCTGATTCTGGCCGTTATCGCGGCCTCGGCCGCGGTTCTCAACGTCAGCCGCAGCGGCAGCGCCGTGGCGGCGAACTCGGAGATCTACCGGCAGCTCAACCTGTTCGGCGAAGTATTCGAGCGCGTGCGCGCCGAGTATGTCGAGGAGCCCGACGACGCCAAGCTGATCGAGTCGGCCATCAACGGCATGCTCAACGGCCTCGACCCGCACTCGGTCTACATGAGCCCGAAGACGTTCAAGGACATGCAGGTCCAGACCCGCGGCGAATTCGGCGGCCTCGGCATCGAGGTCACCATGGAGAACGGCGTGGTCAAGGTGGTGGCGCCAATCGACGACACGCCCGCCGACCGCGCCGGCATCATGGCCAACGACCTCATCACGCATCTGGATAACGAGCAGATTCTCGGCCTCACCCTGCGCGAGGCCGTCGAGAAGATGCGCGGGCCGGTCAATTCCACCATCGAGCTGACCGTGGTCCGCAAGGGCCAGGAAGAGCCGCTCACCTTCAAGATCGTCCGCGACGTCATCCGCATCAACGCGGTCAAGGCGCGGACCGAGGACGACGTGGGCTACATCCGCGTCACCACCTTCAACGAGCAGACCTTCACCAACCTGAAGAAGGCCGTCGACGAGATGAAGGAAAAGATCGGTCCGAACCTGAAGGGTTACGTCATCGACCTGCGCAACAATCCCGGCGGCCTGCTCGACCAGGCGGTAGCGGTGACCGACGCCTTTCTCGACAAGGGCTCGATCGTCATCACCCGCGGCCGCAATAACGAAGATACCCAGCGCTACAACGCACGGCCGGGCGACCTGACCGACGGCAAGAAGATCGCCGTTCTCATCAACGGCGGCTCGGCCTCCGCTTCGGAGATCGTCGCCGGCGCCCTGCACGACCATCGCCGCGCCACCGTCATCGGCACCCGGTCCTTCGGCAAGGGCTCCGTGCAGACCATCATTCCTCTGGGCGGCAACGGCGCGCTGAGGCTCACCACGCAGCGCTACTACACCCCGTCCGGACGTTCGATCCAGGCGAAGGGTATCGACCCGAATATCGTTGTCGAGCAGGAACTGCCCGAGGAACTCAAGGCCAAGAAGCGTCCCGAGCCCCAGGGCGAGGCGGGCCTGCGCGGCCACCTGAAGAACGAGGGCGAAGAGGAAAAGAGCGGCAGCTCCGCCTATGTCCCCCAGGACAAGGAGAAGGATACGCAGCTCAAATACGCCCTCAGCTTCATCCGCGGCCTGAACGCCGACACCAGCGAAGGCGTGAAGAAGCCGATCCCCAATTGATCGGCTGACCTGACGGACCGAAGGCTGGAGAGCGACTGATGCGGATTCCCAGGGCGAGCGGAAGCGGCGCGGCATGAAGGCGCTGGTTGCCACTGCCCTGATCCTGCTGATGGCCCTTGGCGGTGCGGTTGGCTGGCTCGCCACCCGCGCCGATCCTCTGGGTGGCGAGCCGTTCGTCATCGTCGAAATCGATCCCGCGTCGCGCCCGGGCGCTTCCCAGGCGCCGGTGCCGTCCGGGCCCGCGCCCCAGGCGGAGGCTCCCGAGGCTCCGGCCGCCGGCGACACCCCCCAGCATTTCGCCGCCGTTCAGGAAGCTGCGGCCCCGGCGGCCCCGGCGGCGCCGGCCGCACCCGAGGTACCGCAGGGGCCCATCGTCCTTGCCGACGTGCCCGACGCCGCCCTGGTCGAGGACAGCCGCTACGGGCCGCTTCCGAGGATTTCCGCCGACGGGCGGCGGCCGAGCGAGACCTATGCCCGTCCGGCCCGCGAGGTGAACCGGCCGCAGCCGGGCGAGCCCGCCCGCATCGCCATCGTCGTGACCGGCCTCGGCCTCTCCGAACTGGCCACCACCCGCGCCATCGAGCGCCTGCCGGGCCCGGTGACCCTGGCCTTCGGCGCCTATGGCCAGAACCTTCAGGGCTGGATACGCAGCGCCCGGGGCGCCGGCCACGAGGTCATGCTGCAAATTCCCCTGGAGCCTTTCGACTATCCCGACAACGACCCCGGGCCGCACACCCTCCTCACCAGCCTGCCGCCGTCGGAGAACGTCAAGCGCCTGCGCTGGCTCATGGGCCGGTTCACCGGCTATACCGGCGTCACCAACCATATGGGCGCCAAGTTCACCGCCGCGCAGGAGGCCTTCCTGCCCGTGCTGGAGGAGATCAACAAGCGCGGCCTGATCTACCTGGACGACGGCACCGCCACCCGCTCCCAGGGCGACACCATCGCCCGCAACATCGGTCTCGGCTTCGCGTCGTCCCAGTTGCTCATCGACGCGGAACCGTCACCGGACCGCATCGACGCCGCGCTGGACCGGCTGGCCGCCCTTGCCCGCGAGCAGGGCTTTGCCATCGGCATGGGCTCCGCCCTCCCCGCCACCATCGACCGTATCGCGGAATGGGCCAGGCTGATGCAGGACAAGGGCATTGTCCTGGTTCCCGTCAGCGCCGTCGTGCGCGCGCAGCACCAGAGCTGAGCCCGCATGGCAGTCGATCCGCCGCCCCTGCCCTACCGGCCCTGCGTCGGCATCCTGCTGTTCAACAGGGAAGGCAACGTGTGGATAGGCCGCCGCGTCTCCAAGTGGGATGGCGACCGTTCGGTCTACCGCTGGCAGATGCCCCAGGGCGGCATCGACGAGGGCGAAACGCCCGAGGAGGCCGCATTCCGCGAGCTGGAGGAGGAGACCGGCACCCGCCACGCCGAGATCCTGCGCGCCAGCACTTCCTGGCACGACTACGACCTGCCGCCCGAAGCCATCGGCGTGGCCCTGAAGGGCCGCTATCGCGGCCAGCGGCAGAAATGGTTCGCCATGCGGTTCCTGGGCAAGGACGCGGATTTCGACATCGCGCCGAAACAGGGAAAGCCGGCCGAGTTCGACGCCTGGCGCTGGGCTCCGCTCACCGAGACGGTGAGCCTCGTGGTGCCGTTCAAGCGTCCGGTGTATGTGCGTCTCGCCGAGGAATTCGCCACGCCCCCGGCCTGAAGGGTCAGGCGCCCGCGAGCATTCGTCAGCTTTCCTTGCGGAAACGCGCCGTCAGCCGCCTCGCCAGCAATATCGCCGCCGGCAGGAACAGCAGGTCTCCGATCACGGCCGCGATCAGCGTGATCGCCGTCAACCGTCCGAACAGCCGCAGGGAAGGCAGGTCCGAAAAGACCGTGACGCCGAGACCGAGCGCCAGCACCAGCGTCGTCAGCATGAGCGCGGGGCCGATCAGCACGGTCGCCCGCTTGACGCCCACGGCCGCGTCCTCCCCTTCCCGGGTCTCCAGCCTCAACCGGTTGAGATAGTGGATGGTAGCGTCCAGAGACAGGCCGAAGCCGATGGTCAGCGCCACGATGGAGGCGAACTGCAATCCCTCGCCCGAGATCGCCAGCAGCGTTCCCGCCACGAAGATGGGGAACAGGTTGGGCAGGATGCTGACGACGCCCGCGAGCACCGAGCGGAAGACCAGCCCGATCATGGCCGAGACGAACAGCATTTCCGAGGTAAGACCCGTGTTGAGCTGCCCGATCATGCCGCCGCTGTTGCGGGCGGCGACCGCCGAAAGGCCGGTGACGACAATGCGGTAGTCGGGATGCGCCTTGCGCACGCCGTCCAGCAGATGATCGAGCCTCTCGATCACCGGCAGCAACTCGGAGGCGTCCTTGTCGGGAATCCGCCCCGTCACCACCGCCGCGTGCTCCTTGAAGTTTATGAAGCGTTGCGTCAGATGCTCGGGCAGGATTTCGACATAGGACTTCATGGTCGGGATGCTGTCGTCGCCCGACTTCTTCAACCAGGACCGCAGCGTCTGGGCCGACCACACGTTGCCCACGCCCGATTCCTTCTCCACGATCTCATGCACCGCGGCAATCACGCCCAGGACATCTTCGCTGTAGAGGTCCCTGTCCTTCGGCCAGTCGATCATGACATGCACGGGATTGGCGCCCGTGAGCTTGGTATCGAGCAGGTGACTTGCCTCCAGCGCCTGTTCCCGGTCAGGCACCTGGTCGGCGAGGTGATAGCGCGGCTTCAGAGACAGGTAGGTCGCCCCCAGCGCGCCCACGATCAGAAGCCCGGCGAGAAAGAACAGGCCCGGGCGCATGGCCACCATCTCCGAAACGGACGCGCAAAGCCCCTTCAGCAGCCCCATGGCGCGGTCCTGCGTCTTCGACACCGCTTCCGTCTCGCGGTCCGAGCGCCGCAGCAGCAGCAGGGCGAGCAGGGGCACGCCGAGCACCACCGCGAAATAGGCGGAGAGGGTCGAGAGCGCGCCCGCCGCGCCGAATGTCCTGATCAGCGCCGAGTCCGAGATCAGCAGCGTGATGAAGGAGGCCGCGGCGCAGCCGACAGTGAGGACGCAGGCCGGAACCACCACCAGAACCGCCCATCGGATCGCCTCTCGCGGCGTATCTCCGGCCATAAGCCGGTCCCGCATGGCATAGGTGATCTGCATGGTGTCGGAGAAGCCCATCACCATGATCAGAGGCGACATGACGTTGAGGAACAGGTTCAGCTTGAAACCGAGCAGGCCGAACAGGCCCAGCGACCATACGATGCCGATAAGCGGCGGCACGACGGCGACGATCATCAGCGACAGCCGCCTGAAAAAGACCATGGCGATAAGGGCGCCGAGCAGGAATCCGGCCACGTTGTAAAGCAACCGGTCGCGCTCCACCGCGTTGCGGATCTCAAGCTGCATCACGGGCGCGCCGGAGAGCTGCATTTTCAGCCCCGTGCCTTCCAGTGTCGTCTCGGCGATCTGCCGGATTTCGCTCACGGCGTCGCGCAGCC
>JBFWSL010000116.1:0-10973 GCA_050248375.1 Hyphomicrobiales bacterium
CGGCAGGTCGCCGAGATAGGGAAAGCCGGGAAGGAAGCCGACCATGTAGACGAAATAGGCCTGCGAGGAATGGATCGATATCACCTCGGCGGGGGTCAGGCCGGTGCGCCGGGCCACGTCGGCGATATCGGGCGCAGCCTCGCCCTCGTAGCAGGCCGGAATGGTCCAGTTCCGGCCCCGCGCTTCGGCGGGTTTCAGTGTCGCCGTGATCTGGCGGATGCGGCCCTCCAGTTGCGGGTAGGGGAGCCTCGCCGGGTCGTAATGCACCAGCAATGCCCTGTAGGTGGGCACCACTTCGACGATGCCTGGAATCCGGGCGGCGGTCAGCTCCCGTCCCAGCGCCACCGCCCGCATGGTCAGGTCGCGGTCGATGCGGTCGCCGAACTCGACCGTGAGCGCGGTATCTCCGCAGGCGGCGATACGAATCTTCTGATCCGGTGCTATCATGGGTTCGGCCGTGACAGGTTGCGCGCCGCGCAGGCTCCGGGACCGCAGGCGAGGCTGGCTGTCCCGGCAGGCCGCAAGTCCACATTGTATTGTTGTTCTAACAATAATACCATATGAGCAATTCCGGCCGTAAATTGAAGGCCATCGGCCATTGACGCGCGACCCGTCTGGGAGCCGCGCCAGCTAGAAGACAGGATTTCGGAACATGGCGTCTCGCATCAATCTCAATGCGGATATGGGGGAAGGGTTCGGCGCGTACAAAATCGGCAACGACGATCCTTTGCTGAAGATCATCCGCTCGGCCAACGTGGCCTGCGGCTTCCATGCGGGCGATCCCTCGACCATGCACCACCTGGCGCGCAGGGCCAAGGAGGAGGGTGTCAGCGTCGGCGCACATCCCGGCTTCAACGACATCTGGGGCTTCGGCCGGCGGCGCATCCAGATGTCGGCCCAGCAACTCGAATACATGATCGCCTACCAGATCGGCGCCTTGCAGGGGATATGCGCCTATCATGGCGTGAGGGTGACCCATGTGAAGCCGCATGGAGCGCTCAACAACATGGCGGCCGAGATGGAAGACTACGCCATGGCCATCGGCCGCGCGATCAAGGCCGTGGATGACCGGCTGATCTACGTCGCGCTCACCGGATCGGAAATGTACCGCGCCGCCGAGAAGCTCGGCCTGCGCGTCGCCCGCGAAGGCTTCGTCGACAGGCAGTACGAGGACGACGGCAACCTGACCTCGCGGACCATCGCCGGCTCGGTCTACAGCGACCCGGCGAAGGCGGCGGAACAGGTCGTGCGCATGGCGCGCGATGGCGAAGTGGTGACCCGCAGCGGCAGGGTCATCCGCATCGAGGCGGATACGCTGTGCGTGCACGGCGACGAGCCCACCTCGGTCGAGGTCGCCACCGCCGCGCGCAAGGCGCTGGAGGATGCGGGCGTTGCCGTGGTGCCGCTGACCGAGATGAACCTCTAGGCATACGGAACGAAGCGCGCGAATGAGCACCATGCGGAACATCGCCCTCATCGGCGGCACCGGCAATCTCGGCTGGGCGCTGGCCCGCCGCTGGGCCCTTGCCGGCCACAGCGTATTCATCGGCTCCCGCGCCGCGGACAAGGCGGCGGAGGCAGCGGCCAGGATCGAAGTCCCGGCCGGTTCGCCCAGGCCCGTGGGGCTGAGCAACGAAGAGGCCGCCGTCCGCGCCGATATCGTCGTCGTCACCGTGCCGTTCTCGTCCCAGCAGGCAACGCTCTCCGCGCTGGCGCCTTCCCTGGGGGAGAGGCTCGTCGTGGACACCACGGTGCCGCTGGTGCCGCCCAAGGTGGCGCGGGTGCAGATGCCCGCTTCAGGCTCCGCCGCCCTGTCGGCGCGGAAGAGTCTCGGCGAAGGCATCCGGCTGGTGTCGGCCTTCCACAACGTCGCCGCCCATCGCCTCGCCACCGACGAGAAGATCGACTGCGACATCCTCGTGTTCGGCGACAGCGTGGAGGATCGCGATATCGTGGTGGCGCTCGCCGGCGACGCGGGCCTGCGCGGCATCCACGGCGGGCCGCTGGCCAACTCGGCCGCCGCGGAAGCCTTCACCTCCGTCCTGATCGGTATCAACAAGCGCTACAAGGTGGACGGCGCGGGCATTCGCATCACCGGGATTGGATAGCCGCCAGGCAGGACGCGGCGACGGAGCAATCTCATGCCGGCCAGGGTCACCATCACCGCCATTGCCGGCCTGCCTCTGGTGAAGCCGGGCGACGATCTCTGCGCGCTTCTGGTAGCGGCGCTTGATGGCCAGGATCTGAGGCCGGAGAGCGGCGACATCCTCGTGGTGGCGCAAAAGGTGGTCTCCAAGGCGGAAAACAGGCTGCTCGACCTGAAGGACGTTGAGCCGTCGCCCGAGGCAATCGAACTGGCCGCGCGCGCGGACAAGGATCCCCGGCAGATGGAAGCGGTGCTGCGCGAATCCCGCGAGGTGGTGCGCAGCCGGCCGGGCGTCGTGGTCGTCGAGCACCGCCTCGGCCATGTCATGGCCAATGCCGGTATCGACCATTCCAACCTGGCGGACGATGACGAAGACATCGTGCTGCTTCTGCCCGCCGACCCTGACGCCAGCGCCACCGCGCTGAAACGGCGGCTGGATCAGACATATGATTGCGATGTCGGCGTCGTCATATCCGACAGCGTCGGACGCGCCTGGCGGCTCGGCACGGTCGGCATGGCCATCGGCGTGGCTGGTATCCCGGCCGTGGAGGATCGCCGGGGAGATCCGGACCTCTTCGGGCGCGAACTGCGTATCACCGTCACGGGGTTCGCCGATGCGGTGGCCGCGGCTGCCGTGCTGGTCATGGGCGAGGCAAATGAGGCCACGCCCGCCGCGCTGGTGCGGGGGTTGAGCTGGAAAGGCGGACCCGGCAGTGTGAGGGACATCCTGCGGCCCCGCGAGGAGGACATGTTCCGGTGACGGACAGGGAAGACAAAACCGAGGGCCTGGTGGTCGCCCTGTGCGGCGGCATCGGCGGCGCCAAGCTCGCGCTTGGCCTGTCGCATGTCGTGCCGGGCGAACGGTTGCTCGTCGCCGTGAATACCGGCGACGATTTCGAGCATCTGGGCCTGAGCATTTCCCCGGATATCGACACCGTCACCTATACGCTCGCCGGCATCGTCAATACGGATACCGGCTGGGGGCGCGGCGGCGAAACCTGGAACTTCATGGACTCCCTCGCGGCTCTGGGCGGCGAGGCCTGGTTCAACCTGGGAGACAGGGACCTGGCCACTCACGTCGAACGCACGCGCCGCCTGCGCGCGGGCGAGTCGCTGAGCGCGGTCACTGGCGACCTCAGCCGCAGGCTGGGCGTGAAATCCGCCATCCTTCCCATGAGCGACGATCCCGTGCGGACGGTCATCGAGACAGCCGAGGATACGCTTCCCTTCCAGGAGTATTTCGTCAGACGGCGCTGTGAGCCGGTCATGACCGGCGTTCGCTATCAGGGAGCGGCCAAGGCGCGTCTGCAGCCCGATATCGCGGCCGCGCTTGCCGCGCCGGAACTGCGCGCCGTGGTCCTTTGTCCCTCCAACCCCTGGCTGAGCCTCGGCCCGATGCTGGCCGTTCCGGGGATGCGGCAGGCTCTGGAGGCGGCCCGCGCTCCGGTTGTCGCCGTGTCGCCGATTGTCGGCGGCAAGGCGATCAAGGGGCCGCTCGCCAAGATGCTGGGCGAACTCGGTCTGGATGCGACTCCGTCCACCATAGCCGCCTATCTTGACGGGCTGATCGACGGCTTTGTCCTCGACCGGCAGGACGGGGCGCTTGCCGCGGACTTCAGCATGCCCGTGGCGGTGGAGCAGACGGTCATGCGGACCCTTGACGACAGGGTCGCCCTTGCCCGCGCTTGTCTCGCCTTCGCCGACAGCCTCGCCGGTGCGGGCCACTCCCGGAAGGAGCGGGTCGCATGACGGTCGCGGTCGTTCCCATGAAGCGGCTGAGCGAGGCCAAGCGGCGGCTCTCGACAGTACTCGACGACAAATCGCGCCGGCATCTGGCGGAGACCATGCTGCGCGATGTGCTCGCCGGCCTGAGCTCCGCGCCGTCCGTGCAGGAGGTGCTCGTCATAAGCCCGGACGATGCCGTCGCGGCCATCGCGTCGGGCTCCGGCGTGCGCTTTCACCGCGAAGACAACCCGCGCGGGCTCGATGCCGCCGTGACGCTGGCCGCCGGACTTCTGGCCGGTGAGGGCGTGGCCTCCATGCTGTATGTGCCGGGCGACGTGCCGCTCGCGACGTGGCAGGAACTGGAGACCGTGACCCGCGCGGCGCGAAACGCATCCTTCGTAATCGTCCCCTCGCACGACAGGGACGGGACCAATGCGATGGCCCTGTCGCCACCCACGCTCTTTTCGCCCGCCTTCGGGCCGGGCAGTTTTGAGCGCCATTTGCGGCTTGCCGGTCATGCGGGTGCGAGAGCGGAGGTGCTCGATTTACCGGGCCTTTCGGTCGATATCGATACGCCGGACGACCTCGCCCGTTTGGTGCGGGCGCGCCATGGCGATGATCGCTACGCTTTCCTGAAGACGCCTGAACCGGCCGGGAGCGCGGCATGACCGTGAGAACCAGCCATCCCGCCATTCGCGCAGCCGAACAAGGCGACGGGCTGTCTTCCGGTCAGGCGCTTTCGCTCGCCTCATTCGACCACCTGGAGACACTGATCGCGGTCGCGGGAGCGCTGACGCGGTCGGTCCATGGCGGGCGCATCACCTTCTCGAAGAAGGTGTTCATCCCGCTCACCCGGCTCTGCCGCGACGTCTGTCACTACTGCACTTTCGCCCACGCGCCGCGCCGGGGAGAGGCGGCCTATCTGACGGAAGCACAGGTTCTGCGCATCGCCGAGGCAGGAGCCTCGGCCGGCTGCAAGGAGGCGCTGTTCACCCTCGGCGACAAACCGGAGCTGCGTTACCGCGCTGCCCGCGAGGCGCTGGCCGCGCTCGGCCATGACTCGACGCTTTCCTATCTGGAGGCTTCCGCGAAAGCGGTGCTGGAGCGAACCGGCCTGCTGCCCCATCTCAATGCCGGCGTTATGGACGGCCGGTGGATGGCGCGCCTGCGCGGCGTCTCCGCGTCCCAGGGCCTGATGCTGGAATCCGCTTCCGAGCGCCTGATGCGCAAGGGCGCCGCCCATCATGGCTCTCCCGACAAGCTTCCCGCCGCGCGCCTCGCCACCATCGAGGCGGCGGGCGAGGCGGAAGTGCCTTTCACCTCCGGCATCCTCATCGGCATCGGCGAGACGCGGGCCGAGCGCATCGAGGCCCTGCTGGCGTTGAGGCAAAGCCATCTGCGCCATGGCCACCTGCAGGAGGTCATCGTCCAGAACTTCCGCGCCAAGCCGGGTACGCGCATGGCCGCGTCGCCCGAGCCGCCGCTCGATGACTTGTTGTGGACCATCGCCATGGCGCGGCTCGTCTTCGGCCCGGAGATGAACATCCAGGCGCCGCCCAATCTGAGCCCGGCGCATCTGGGCAAGATCGCCCGCGCCGGCATCAACGACTGGGGTGGCGTGTCGCCGGTGACGCCGGACCATGTGAACCCGGAGGCTCCCTGGCCGCATTTGCAGGAGCTGGCCAGGGCGACGGATGCGGCGGGTTTCGATCTTGCCGAGCGGCTCTGCGTCTATCCGGAATATGTCCGGGAGGCCGGCCGCTGGGTCGCGCCCTCTGTCATGCCCGGATTGCTGCGTCTCGGCGACGGCGAGGGCCTTGCCCGCGAGACCGGCTGGACCGCCGGACGGGCCGATCCGGTACCCGCGGCCCAGAGGCTCGGCCGGCCGGTCCTGCGGAAGGACGCAGGCACCGCGGCTGCACTCGGCCGCGTGCTCGCCGGTCACGTCGCCGAAGCGGACACCGAGCGCCTGTTCCGCGCGCGCGGCCGCGAGTTCCATGCCGTCGTCGAGGCCGCCGACCGGCTGCGCCATGAGCGCAAGGGCGACGTCGTCACCTATGTGGTGAACCGCAACATCAACTACACCAACGTCTGCACTTATGGCTGCCGCTTCTGCGCCTTTTCCAAGGGCCGCCTGAGCGCGGGGCTGCGCGACAGGCCATACGATCTCTCGTTCGACGAGATTTCGACACGCGTCCGCGAGGCCCGCGAGCGCGGCGCGACGGAAGTCTGCCTGCAGGGCGGTATCGCGGCCCGCTACACGGGCGAGACTTACCTGGAGATTCTCCGCGCCGTCCGCGCCGGCGCGCCGGACATCCACATCCACGCCTTCTCGCCGCTGGAAATCTGGCACGGTGCATCCACCCTCGGTCTGCCGCTGCGCGACTACCTGTTGAGACTCAAGGATGCGGGGCTCTCCACCCTGCCGGGCACCGCGGCTGAAATCCTCGACGACGAGGTGCGAGCTGTGCTCTGCCCGGACAAGATCACCACCGCCCAGTGGCTGGAGGTGATGGAGACCGCGCACCATGCCGGCCTGCGCAGTACCGCCACGATCATGTTCGGCCACGTGGACGGCTACGAACACTGGGCCCGCCACCTGCTCGCCGTGCGGCGGCTGCAGGAGCGCACCGGCGGCTTCACCGAATTCGTGCCCCTGCCTTTCGTCCATATGGAGGCGCCCATCGGCCTGAAGGGCGCCGCCCGGCCGGGCCCGACATGGCGCGAGGCGATCCTCATGCATGCGGTGGCGCGCCTCGTTCTGGACCCGGTGATCGACAACATCCAGGCATCCTGGGTGAAGATGGGTCCCGATGGCGTCGCCGCCTGCCTCGCCGCGGGCGCCAGCGATGCCGGAGGCACGCTGATGAACGAGTCGATCACCCGGGCGGCGGGCGCCGCCCATGGCCAGGAGATGACCGCGCCCGCCCTGGAGGCATTGATCCGCAGCGCCGCGCGCATGCCGCGCCAGCGCACCACGCTCTATGGCGCGCCTGCCGCGCATGTCGAAGCGGAAGCGGGTGGCCCGGACATTCCTCCGGTACGTATCAGGCTGGCGGCGGCGGAATAGGTTTCATCCGACGCGCCTGGCAACGAGCCCGGTTCGTCACCCCGGCAAAAGCCGGGGTCCGGCGCGGTCTTTCGGCAAACCACTGAGTCAGGCCTGGATTCCGGCTTGCGCCGGAATGACGGGCAAGTGAATCCATCAGTCGTTCGCAGGCCGCAGCTATCAGGCTTTGTTCAGCCGGGGAATGATCTCCTTGGCGATCAATTCCACCTGCTCGTCGCGGTAGCGGTAGGGCACGAAGATGATGCGGTCCACGCCCGTGTCCACATGCGCCTTGAGCTGTTCGACGCACTCGTTGACGGTTCCGATGATGGCGCTGTCGGGCGTCGACTTGCTCCAGCCGGCGAAGTCCCACTCCGTTCGCAGCCATTCGTTCATCTCCGCCTCGACCTTGTCGCGCTCGCCGACGATGATCGGAAGCTGGTTGGTCGAGTGCAGCGTGGCCGGATCCTTGCCGCCTTCCTCGGCGAAGCGGCGGACCTTGCCCCAGTCCTCGGTGAAGCTCTCGGGCGTGTAGAAATAGGTGAGCCAGCCGTCGCCGCCCAGCGCAGCGCGCTTCAGCACCGCGTCCACATAGCCGCCGATCAGGATCTGCGGCCGCGGTTTCTGGTGGGGCTTGGGGAACATCACCGCGTTCTTCATCTGGTAGGGACCATAATCGCCCGTGACCGAGTCCTCTGTCCACAGGCGGTTCAGGATCTCCAGGTTCTGGTCCATGATCTTGCCGCGCTTGTGGAAGTCTATGCCCACCGCGTCGAACTCGCGCTTGTACCAGCCCGACGCCATGCCCAGCACGAGACGCCCCTGCGAGATCTGGTCGATGCTGGAGAGCTGCTTGGCCAGCACCACCGGGTTGCGCAGTGGCAGCACCAGGATGCCCGTGCCCAGCTTGATCTTGCTGGTGCGCGCGGCCACCGCCGTCAGCAGCGACAGCGAGTCGATAATGGGGAAATGCGGATCGACACCGAGCAGGATGTGGTCCCACACCCACACCGACTCGTAGCCGAGCTGCTCCATGCGCACGCCATACTCGATCAGCTTCTGCGCGTCCGGCAGCGCCGGAAACGTCTGGAAATTGCGCATCGCTATCCCGTACTGGGTCTTGGTGCTGGGCATGCCTTGGCCTTTCTATTCTCGTGCTGGTCGTATGATTTCGCGTCAGACGGTGTAGAGCCGGTCCGGGTCGAGATTGCGCAGCACCGCCAGCTCCTCGCCCTGCGGGGCGGGGGTCCGGTCCACGTTGCCGGAAATCTCGATGTCGAAGCCGGTCTTGTCGCGCACCTCGTCCGGGTCGACGCCCGGATGCAGAGCCTCGGCCCGCATGGCCCGCGTCTTCGGATCGAAGCCGAAGATGCCGAGATCGGTGACCACGCGGTACATTCCGCCCGCGATGAGGCCGCTGTCCTCGCGGCTGCTGCCGCCCTCGATGAAGCCCGGGCTGGTGATGAAGTCCACCTTCTCCACGAAGCGGCGTTTCTCGTGCTTCATGGCAACGATCATCTGCGTCAGGCTGGAGATGTCGTTGCCGCCGCCGGTGCCGGGCAGGCGGATCGCGGGATTGTCGGGGTCGCCGATAAAGGAGCTGTTCAGGTTGCCGTAGCGGTCGATCTGCGCGCCCCCCATGAAGCCCACGTCCACATAGCCTCGCTGCAGCAGCAGCAGCACGTCCGTGATCGGCAGCACCATGTTGGCGCGCCGGGTGCAGCGCTGCTCGTTGGTGGAGGGCGGCAGCTCGCCCGGCACCACGAAGGGGCCAACCACGCCGCCCTCGAACAGGATGGTCAGGCGCGGCGCGTGCACCCGCTGGGCCAGTGTCGCCGCCAGCAGCGGGATGCCGACGCCGGCGAACACGATCTGGCCGTCCTTCAGCAGGCGGCCGCTCATCACCGCCAGCAGTTCCGAAGCCGTGTAGCTGTTCGACTCAGTCATTGAAGATACTCCGTCCGCGGCGGGCGGCATCCATGAGGGCTTCCGCCCCGAACTTGTTGAGATAGTCGGACCAGTCCTTGGGGCCGTAGTAATACTCGTCGAGATAGGCCTTTATGCCTTCGACAGGGTGCTTCTTGGTCTGGTCGGCAAGGGCGTCCATGTGGTCGAACACCGGTTCGTAGATGCCGTAGCATTCATGCGGCGCGCAGCCGAAGGGCACCTCCACGACGGCATCGACGGTGAAGAAGGGTATCTTGGTGTGGTCCGGGGCGCGGCGGATCTGGTCGTTGCTGACAATCCGCTCCGTGGTGAGGATCACCCGGTTGGCCGCCATGGCGATATCGATGTCCATGAACTGCAGGCCGTCGATCTGCGCGTTGCCGTAGCGGTCGCAGCGCTGCACATGGATCAGCGCCACGTCGGGATTGAGGGCGGGCAGCAGCAGCACCTTCTCCCCTGTGAACGGGCAGTCCATCTCGCGCACCTGCCCGGCGACGCGCTTCACCACGTCGGAGCCGATCATCGAGCGCACCGGCATGAACGGCGCGCCCATGGCGCCGGCACGGTAGCGCAGGCCCATGGACATATGGCTCCATTCCTCGAACTTCGCCTTGCCGCTCTCCGCGTAGTGCCGCATCACGCGCGACACGCCCCAGACGATGCCCTGGCTGAACCAGCTCGTGATGATGTGCTTGCTCACTCCCGAGCCGTAGAGCACTTCGCCCTCGGACGAGACGATGCTGCGCGAAACGGTCAGGTTCTTCTTCTTCGCCCGCACCAGGGCCCAGATCATCGCCGTCGGCGTGCGCGACATGGTGCAGCCGCCTATGGCCACGTGCTCGCCGTCGTTCACGAGCGCTGCCGCGTCCTCCAGCGACATCACCTTTTCCCGCAGGCCCCGGTCGCGCGCCTCGGTGTGCTTGCGGAGCTCCATATGCGGAATGACATGAGCCGGATCGGACATGCGTAATATCTCCTGGTCGGACGGTCGCGGTCAGGTCGCCGCCGTCCGGGCCTCCCTGTTGAATTCTGCGATCATCTCGTCCCAGACATCGACCAGGCCATGCAGGCCGCGCCAGAACTCCTGCCGCCTGCGGCGGTCGAAATCGCCGAGCGCGATGCCCTGCTGCTCGACCCAGGTGTAATAGCCGAGGTTGAACATGCGCCGCCGGTCGATCTCCGTGGCCTCTATCAAGTGGTCCGTGGCGATGGATTCAAGGCATGACCCGTAGAGCTGGGCGGCGGTGTCGGCGTCGACGCCGTCCTTGCCGAGCTTGCGCAGCTTGATGGCTTTCTCCGACTCGTACATCGCCGCCCCGTCCGTCGCCACGGTGACGATGACGTCGTTGCTCGTAAGGTCGAGATAGCGGGCGAGCTTGATCGCCGCTAGCACGTTGCAGATGCTGGAAAGACCCAGATAGCCGAGATTGTCCAGATCGCGGGCGCCCACGCCCTGGCGCTGCGACAGGTAGCTGCGTCCCTCCACCGTGTTGAACAGCAGGTTCAGGCCGTCGGTCGAATGGTCGCTGACGCCGACGACGAAGTCGGTGTTCATGACATTGTGGATCAGCGGTATATGCTTGTCGCCGATGCCCTGGATGTTGTGCTCGCCATAGCCGTTATAGAGCAGGGTGGGGCACTCCACCGGTTCCACCACGGCGATGCGCGCGCCATGCTTCTCCTTCAGGTGGTCCCCGGCGCCGAGCGTGCCGGCCGAACCGCTGGCGGCGACAAACGCCGTGAGCCGAAGCTCGTCGTCGTGCTCGCGCAGGGACTCGTAGACCGCGCCGAGCGCCGGCCCCGTACAGGCGTAATGGCCAAGATAATTCGCGAACTCGGAGAACTGGTTGATGATGTCGTTGTCCGGATCGCGCGCCAGCTCCGCGCACTTGTCGTAGATTTCCTTGACGTTGCTCTCCGTGCCCGGCGTCGGGACGATATCGGCCGGATCCTGCACCCAGGACTTGAGCCAATCGAAGCGCTCCTTGCTCATGCCCTGCGGCAGCACGGCGACGCCGCGGCAGCCCAGGATGCGGGATATGGCCACGCCGCCCCGGCAGTAGTTGCCCGTGGAGGGCCACACCGCCCGCTGGCGCGCCGGATCGA